>JAPLUO010000318.1 GCA_026397595.1 Caldifarciminota bacterium | reverse complement strand
GTTCAAAGCTCGCGACAAAGCTCAGTCAAGAGTTCGGTTCAAACCTCAATTCAAACCTCGTTCAAGACCTCATTCGAAAGCTAACTCGAAAGCTGCTTAGGGGGCAACCCCTCAGAGTCTTATTCTGTCTGCCCGACAGGGCTTAACCTCCAGGCAATGAGGAGGTTGCGTCGGGTAGTCGCTTCGCGCCGGTCTGTCAGTCCTGAAATGATACGGATTTGTCTCAAAGCACGACGCGGCCTGACATTGCGCCGACGTCTTCCTGTAACTGCTTTGTTGTTTTCCACTTACTCGCTCTACTCCCTCCTTCTTCTTTCCCCTTATCCCTCACTGTTCGCTATCCCCCGGATGGTTCGGGGGATGCTTTCCCTCTAAACAGCCCTTGCTCCAGCGGCCGTCACAGCGGCTGCAACAACACCGGCATCAGCCCAATGTGCGGGCCTCGCACCAGCCACCGCTCCGGCCCTCGTTCCTTTATCCGCAACAGTGCCCGGTCCTTGTCTCGCAGCGGCGCTCGCTCCGGTCCTCGTCCCTTTACCCGGAACAGCACCCGGCCCTCGTCTCGCAACAGCCGCCGCTCCGCCCCTTGTTCCAGCACCCGCAACAGCGCCCGGCCCTCGTCTCGCGACAGCCGCCGCAACGGCGCTTGCTCCGGCTCCTGCAACAGGCCAATCAACAGCAGCCGCCCCGGCTCCTGCAACAGCTCTCAGCCCTGCACCTGCCCCTTTCTTTGCACAGTCCATTCGACCCTTTGCCCCTCACTGCCAACTGCAGACCAGTCACTGCAAACCGGCGCTGAGCCGCCCTCCATTTTGCATTTTGCCGTTTGCCTCTTGACCTTTGACTTGACTCCGACTGAGCTCTGGCTATCCTCAAACCCTGATGGGAAACGCACCCACCGCCCTTCTGGTTCCTCTCTCTCCGTTCTTGTGTCCTCCTTCCAGGGCCTTCATTCCTCTTCACTCCTATCCGCACACCTCCATCTTCCGTCCTCTTCCCGGATTCCTCCTTCTTCCCTCCTCCATCTTCACTCCTCCATCCTCCTCCACCGCTGATGCAAGGCCAGATCCGGCCGTGCGGCGACGACTCCGTCGGCATCGCCCCCGCCGCGCCCAGCCCAGCCCGCGCGTTTGACAAATGTCTGCCGCTGTCCTAAGATGCAGCCTATGTCAGCACAAGGTCGCCCGGCATTGACGGGTATGGAATTGATTGTCACCGGAATTGCTGCCGGAGCTGCTATCCGCCTGATGGCGGAAGTGGACAAGGCGATTCCCGGGTGGCCGATAGCGTGAGGCTGAAGGTGAGGCAGACTCGTGCATCATCCCGCCACATGAGTCCGAAGCACCCCGGGCTGGAGGCGGCGGTCCGGTTCCACGGCCATCTCGGGCCGTGGCTTGCACTCGGGCTCAAGGCCGGGCTGCGCGCGCGCCGGGAACTGGGCGCTTCTCCGTTCGAGCTTACCGCGCACGTCTTCTGCCCGGCTCGGACGCCCTACAGCTGTTTCATCGACGGCGTGCAGGTCGGGTCGGGATGCACGCTCGGCAAAGGCAACGTCCGTCACGTTCGGGCCTCCGCCTGCCGCGTGGAATTCGTGCGTGACGGCGGCCGGAGTTCGCCTTCCGGCGCTTGCCGTCTCGGTCCGGCGCGGCTGGTCTTCCGCCTGCGGCCCAAGGTGTGGGCCGAACTGCACGGCGACAAGGCAAACGGCTGGGCCGCCGCCGATCGGCTCGGCAGGATTCTGTACCGCCGCAGGTTCGACGTCCTGTTCACCACATCTCGTTCCTCCCTGAAGTAACCTCCGATGAACGCGCTGACAGAAGAGGAAATCCGAATCGTTGAACACAGAGAGCCATGAAAATCTCCAGCCTGATTATCTACTTTGTAACTGGCGGATTGGTTACCACCATCATAGTGGTACTTGAGCAAACCGGCAAAAGGACGCTTTCCGAGCTCGCCACGCTTATCCCGGTGTTCACCTTGGTAGCGTATTTCTTCATAGGGCAGACCAAAGGTGGTCAAGCGGTCGGCCAGCATGCCAAGTTCGTTCTGGTCGGCACTCTCATATCGTGGGTACCATATATGCTCGTGGTTGCATATCTTGCGCCGAAGATTGGCCCGAACAAGGCAATTCTTGCCGGACTTGCCGTGTTCTTTGTGCTTGCGTTGGTCTACATCGGGGTGGCAAACCGCTTCGGATTCTCTAAGTAGCACCGTAGTCCGCCAGCCCTTTTCCTTGCCCGCTCGACAACGTGGCCCCTCCGAATCACAGCCGCAGCATATCGGCGGGAATACGGGGTCTGCGAGCAAGTTGAGGAAGAAGCTGAGGCTACTTGCGGACGCCGGCGTCGGGCCGCGTCTGCTTGAACGGCCAGCGCAGGAACAGGATGAGCAGCGCGACCCCAACCGCGGTCATGCAAAGCTATACCACCTGGTTGCCCCAGAAGTTAGCGTTGTCCTCATAGTAGCGGACAAAGTCAATCCCGAACCGGAACAGCGAATAGACAATCAGCAGGATTGCCGCCAGCACGCCCGGCCGCAGCTTCAGCTTTTCGAGCCACAGCGCGAAGAAGAACAGGAGGAAACCGGCGGCCGAAGAGTAAAGCTGGGTCGGGTGAATCGGCTGGTTCAGGAAAGTCGCGCCCGCCGGCGAGTTGTGAGGGAAGACCATGCCGCAGACGCAGTGCGTCGGCGTACCGAAGCAGCAGCCGTTCAGGAAGCAGCCGATGCGCGTAAATCCCTCGCCGAGCACGACTGCCGGCGCGACAGCGTCTATCAGCTTCCGAACGGGCAGCTTGTTCAGATAAACGAACAGGAACCCGGCGATGATGCCGCCCAGAAACCCGCCGTAGAACATCAGCCCCGCAAGGCCACCGCGCCAGAGCGCGATGATGCCGATGAGGTCGTTCTTGAACTCGCCCCAGTGGAACGCGACATAGAAGAGTCTTGAGCCAATCACGACCGCGAGCAGTACCCAGAGCGCGAGGTCGGTCACCTTCCTCGGGTCAACGCCGAACTTCTTTGCCCGGTGCTCGACCACCGCGATGCCGCATAGGAACGAAATGAACAGCATGACGCCGTAGGAGTAGATGTGTAGGCTGCAGATTCTCAGGACGATTGGAAACATCGGTCTATCGTAGGCGCAGACGGCGCAGAGTCAAGCAGAACGGATTCACCACATACCCGCGATGGAAGTTGCCCCGCCCGTATGCCGCCCCGCGGTGACTACCTAGCATAGACCGAGCCAAGACGATGAGCGTCCCGCTTCGGCGGGGCGCTGCGCTTCCACCGCGCTTGACGGTGTGATGCGTGACGGCTATAATTAGCTGTAGCTAATTTTATTAGTCAGTGTTAACAATGCCACGGGAGATACATGAAAGAACTGAGCCAGAGCGCGCAGGACTACCTCGAGGCCGTCTACGAAACTGGACGCAACCGCGAAGTCGTGCGGGTATCGGAGATTGCCGACCGACTGGGCGTGAAGATGCCGTCGGTCGTGACCGCACTGCGGCGGCTGGCCCGCCGTGGGCTGGTTCGGCACGAGCGCTACGGTTACGTCGCTCTGACCGACACGGGGACAGCCGAAGCCAGGCGCGTGAGTGAACGGCACCACGCGATAGTCCGGTTCCTCGTGGACCTGCTCGGGGTCGATGCCCGAACCGCAGAGATCGACGCCTGCCAGATGGAGCACGCCGTTTCGGCGCGAACAATGCGACGGATGGTGAGGTTCCTCGATTTCGCGGCCGAAGGTCCGGATGGTGAGCGCCGTTGCGCTGGCATGTTCCGGCGTTTCGTCGACAGCGGAGCGAGGTGCGACTGTGCCGGCTAGACAGCAGCTCAGCCTAGCCGACGTCGGGACCGGCGTGTCGGTGCGCATCGACGCCATCAAAGGCGGTAGGGGGGTAGCGGGCCGTCTCAGTTCGATGGGGCTCGTGCCCGGGACCGAGGTCCAGGTAATCAGCGGCAGCCGGGGCGGACCGGTAATTGTCGGCCTGCGCGGGTGCCGAATCGCAATCGGGTGCGGAATGGCGAACAAGATAATGGTTGAGCCGGTTAGCGACACGGCCCGAACCGTGCCGGAATCGGGGCAATGCAGCAGTGCCGACTGACTCCATACCGGCCAAGCGCAGAATCAAGGTTGCGCTGGCCGGCAACCCGAATTCCGGCAAGACTACGGTCTTCAACGCCCTGACCGGGTCGCACCAACACGTCGGCAACTGGCCGGGCGTGACGGTTGAGAAAAGGTCCGGCCGATCCGACTACCAGGGACATCAAGTCGAAGTCGTCGACCTGCCCGGAACCTACAGCCTGACCGCCTACTCGCTCGACGAGAAGGTCGCCCACAACTACCTCGTTCAAGAGCGGCCGGACACTGTCGTGGCAGTGGTGGATGCCGCAAACCTCGAGCGCAACCTGTACCTCGTCGTCCAGTTGATTGAGCTCGGGGCGAAAGTAATCCTAGACCTGAACATGGTGGACGTGGCGAAGACCCAGGGCGTCGTCGTTGATGCGGTTGCACTGGAGAAAGCGCTGGGAGTGAAG
>JAPLUO010000137.1 GCA_026397595.1 Caldifarciminota bacterium | reverse complement strand
CGGGCGACAAACCACCGGGTCTGGGCCTCATTGAGCGTCCCCAGGACTTTCAACATCATCTCAGGTTGGGTCCTCTGCAACATGCACCATCATAGAAGTCTCTCAAGTAATAGTCAACTTTATTTTGCGGTAAGCCCTAAGTGACTAACATCGTCTTTCTTGACGAAGCGGGTAATCTGAACCTGGAGATCAGAGACGAGGCGTTTCCACTGCTTGCTCTGACGATGCTGGTTGTTGACCAGCAGTACTATGCCCGCACGATTACGCCCGCGTTTGCGGAGTTGAACTCAAGTACTTCGGCCACGACGCGGTCATCCTGCATTCACGTGACATCCGCAAGGCCCAGGGAGCCTTCGGGATTCTGACGGACGAGGCCCGCCGCTTGGCGTTCACGGGCGACCTGACGACGTTGATGCGCGACCTGGACTATCGTTGGATAACCACGGTAGTCCGCAAGCAGGACCATCGTGAGCGATATGGCACCAACGCCACGAATCCGTATGACCTGGCGTTGACATTCTGCCTGGAGAGGCTGCTGCCGCTGCTGGAGGATGACTGCCAGACCGAGGTTACGCTGGTCGCGGAGGCGCGCGGGCGACGTGAAGATAAAGAACTTGAGCTTGTCTTCCTTCGGACGGTCAACGACGGGACCAGTTTCGTGCCGCACGAGCGGTTCCGCGCGGTCACTTTCAAGCTGGTGTTCGCGGAGAAGTGCCGGAACGTCATCGGCAACCAGATGGCCGACCTTGTCTGCTATCCGGTGGCGCGTCATGTACTGGCATCTGAGAAGCCGAACCTGCCGTACGATGTGCTTGAGCCCAAGATGTATCGTGGTCGCGGCCAAGTGCGCGGGCTGAAGGTGTTCCCATGAAAAGCAAATGCCCCGGTTCTCACCGGAGCGATTTGCCGACCGGGAATCCCCAGTCCAAATCTGACGCCACTATTATAGGGTGGGGACGATCGCTTGTCAACGCCTTGTCTACCCAACATGCAGAACCAGGCCCCAGGAGGGAACGCGAAGCCCTACCACGGTTGGAATCCCGGGGACAACAGCAGAGGATCCCACGATGGACACTTCTATGAAGAGCCGCCTGTCAAGCTTGGGTTTCTATAGGTGCGCCGAGAGAAGCTGATGACTAGCCAGTTGGTGGAAATCCAACTTGGGGAAAGACGTAGCGGTCACCCCAGGACTGAACTCTGCACCTGGTGGAGCAATCCGCCATCGTGAAGCCAGAGGAATGGGATACTGGGCTGTAACGCAAGTGAAGGGATTGAGCCCCGAAATTCCCGTTGTCCCAGTCGCCGAGACTGTCTATAGAGTTGAAGGCAGCATTCTCACCGTCGCTAAGCGAGACGGTGCGAACCTGGCGGGGTCGGAGACCACGGCACGGTATCAAAGGGCTAGCATCGGAACTCGGGAGACCCATGACGTTCCCGCAAGGGTAGGAGCCAACAAGCCGCTAATTAACGGCAAGACGGTTCCGATGGCGTCATGGGAGTCGGACCAGCTCGTAGTAGTGCTGAAGCAGGGTAACGCCTGTGGAGCGAAGGGGCTGGCAGGAGAACCACGGGGCAGGGACACTTCCTCCGGACTCAGAACCGGACCAAGGAAGTCAACAAAACTCAACCCTATGACTTACTCGACGGAGGGTGAGGAGGTTGTCCTGAAGAGCCGGATGCGGGAAATCTGCAAGTCCGGTTCTGTGAGGGGCCTCGTGGTGGACTCCCAAAAGGGGTTGGCCACGAGGCCTACTCGACCCCTCCAGCCCTGGTTCGGTCCCTTCCGGTCTGATGTTAGTCTCAAGCTTCTATTCGTCCTGCTGCGGACATGTACATGTAT
>JAPLUO010000089.1 GCA_026397595.1 Caldifarciminota bacterium | reverse complement strand
TCTCTTCTAGCGCAGAAGCTCAACGGAAAGCTCGCCGGAAAGCTCATCTCAAAGCTCACCGGAAAGCTCGGTCGAAAGCTCGTTCAAGAGCTTCTTGAAAAGCTCGCTTGAAAGCTCATTTCAAAGCTCATTCAAAAGCTCGGTTCAAAGCTCGGTCAAAAGCTCACTTGAAAGCAGCCGGGGGGGCGGTCTCCAGTCCGTACCCCCTACGGGGGAATTGTGGTTCCGTTCGTCATCGGACACTACATATAGACTACCACGACCCTTGTCCTCGAACTACCCAAGACCCGACAGGGCTTAACCTCCAGCCAATGATAAGGTTACGTCGGGTGGTCGCTTCGCGCCGATCTGTCAGTCCTGGGAATGATAAGGATTTGTCTCAAAGCACGACCCAGCCTGACACTGCGCCGAGGTCTTCCTGTAACTGCTCTGCCATTCTCCACGTACTCACTCTACTCCCTCCTTCCTCTTTCCCTTTATCCCTTCCTGTTCGCTGTCCACCGGGTGGTTCGGGGGATGCTTTCCCTCTAAACAGCCCTTGCTCCAGCAGCCGTCACAGCCGCTGCAACAGCACCGGCATCGGCCCAATGTGCGAGCCTCGCACCAGCCACCGCTCATTGAACTGCAACAGCGTCTGCTTCGGGTGCTGCATCTGCACCCGGAACAGCACCCGGCCCTCGTCTCGCAACAGCCATCGCTCCGGCCCTTGTTCCAGCACCCGCGACAACTCACGGCCCATGTCTCGCAACAGCTATCGTTCCAGCCCTTGTCCCAGCGCCCGCAACGGCGCTTGCCCCAGTCTCTGCAACAGGTCAACCAACAGCAGCCGCTCCGGCCCTCGCTTCGGCACCTGCACCAGCAAAACCGCCAGCGCAACTTCCCGCCGTGCCTACCTTTGCCCGCCCCGGACTCCATGCACCGTGGTCCGTGTTCCGCCGTCGGCGCTTCTGACTTCTAGCATCTAGCTTCTGACTTCTGACTTCGCCTGTCTCCGCCTCCGCGGTTTTGCCTTTTGGCTTTTGGCTCTTGACCTTTGACTTGACTCCGCCTATGCTCCGGCTATCCTCAAACCACGATGCGGAACGCGCCTGACGCCCTTCTGCGCCTGACATCCCTGCTGCTGCAAGGCCAAAACCGGCCAAACCCGACGACTTTGTTGCCATCGGAGCGACAATCTACAATCTGGAATCTAGAATCTGAAATTCCCTGCGTCGCTATCGCCTCGTCCGCGCCCTGCGGCGGACATGACCCGATGTTCGCCGCCGCGTCGGTACTGCCGGCCCGAAAGCCGAACTTGACCTTATTAACACGTGTGTTAACATCATGGTGAGACTACGCGCGCTTTCGGAAGGCCCGGCGTTGAGTCTGTTCGAGTTGGTCGTTGACGGACGGTGCGCGGCAGAGGAGTTGATTACGTCGCTTCCGCGACAGGCGCAACGAAGGTTCAGGAAGATGTTCCGGCTGCTGGCCGAGAGTGGCCGGGCCGGACGCGAAGACGCCAGCTTCAAACACCTCGAGTCGTCGGTATGGGAGATGAAGGAGCATAGCGCCAATGTCCGGCTGTTCTGCTTCAGGCACCAACACCGCGTCATTGTATGTACACACGGCGACTCGAAACCCGGCGGCAATGCCCGGTACCGCCGGGAAATCGAGAAGGTACTGCGACTATACGAACGTTGCCGGATTGAAGGAGTCCTGCCATGATTGAGAAATCCGAATGGTTTGAGAAATTGGAAGCGGAACTGGATAAGGACCCGAAGTACTGGGTCGAGTCCATGCGTTTCGACTTCGTGGCGGAAGTCGAACGCATGATGGAAGAACGCGGCGTGAACCGGGCCGAACTCGCCCGACGCTTGGATTCCTCGCCAGCCTATGTCACGCAGATGTTCAAGGCGCTCTTCAACCCGACACTCCTCACCCTGGCCAAGATTGCTCTGTCTTTCGACGCGCGAGTCGAGCTCAAGTTCGATCCCCGAGATGCTCCTTCGGGCAAGCGAGCCGTTGCTGTCCCATCAACCCACCGCCGCGAGCGCCGGCCCGAGTTGGCTTCGCCCCTGCTGGCGCAGAACGTAGCTGCAGACCGGCGGCACTCGCGGGTCAGGCGGAACGAATTCGTTGCCTCCGACAAGCCTGCCCGGGCCCGACGGCAGGGAGGCAAGGGATGAGGAATGAGGACTGAGGACTGAGGAAGGAGGAACGAAGTCGGCACTTCTTCCATCCTCCATCTTCACTCCTCCTTCCTAACTGATGCAAGGCCAAATCCGGCCAAACCCGACGACTGCGCCGCCGCCTCGGCACTCCGTCCTCAGGTCCTGACGTGGATCCTCTATCCTCATTCCTCTCTCCTCAATCTTGTTCTTCACCCGCCATCGCCTCCGCCGCGCCCAGCCCTGCCCGCGCGTTTGACAAATGTCTTCCGCTGTTTTAAGATGCAGTCGATGTCAGCACAAGGTCGCCCAGCTTTGACGGGTGTGGAATTGCTTATGATGGCACCGGGATTGTCCACGGAGGAGCGGACGCGCGAGGCTTCGCTGTTCTCCGGCGACCTGCTGCATGCGCACGTGCGTGCCTTCAACCCGAAGTACAAGGAGGCCGAGGGCGCACGATGAATAACAAACTCCAATCCCAGGTGCTCCTCTATCAAGCGCCGGACGGCCGCACGCGGCTGGAAGTGCGGATGCAGGATGAGACGGTCTGGCTGACCCAGGCGCAGATGGCGGAGTTGTTTCAGACCACCCAGCAAAACGTCAGCCTGCACATCCGGAACATCTATGAAGAGGGGGAATTGACGCCGGAGGCAACTCACAAGGAATCCTTGTCAGTTCAACCGAAGGGACAGGTGCAGCCGTCGGCAACTGTCAGGGAATTCTTGATAGTTCGACAGGAGGGAAGCCGGCAGGTGTCCCGCTCGGTGGAACATTACAACCTGGACGTCATCATCTCGGTCGGCTATCGGGTGAAGTCGCATCGCGGTACGCAGTTCCGCATCTGGGCGACGCAACGGCTGCGGGAATACATCGTCAAGGGATTCGTGCTGGATGACGAGCGGCTGAAGCGGGCCGGTGGCGGCAATTACTTCGAGGAACTGCTAGCCCGCATCCGCGACATCCGGTCGTCGGGAAAGGTCTTCTGGCGCAAGGTGCTGGAGATTTACGCGACGAGCATCGACTACGACCCGGGCGAAGAGGCGTCGCAGCTTTTCTTCGCCACAGTGCAGAACAAGATGCACTGGGCGGCGCACGGCCACACGGCGGCGGAGATTGTCCATAGTCGGGCCGACGCTGCCCAGCCGAACATGGGTTTGACGAACTGGCAAGGGGCCTTGCCGACACGGGAAGAAGCGGTCATCGCGAAGAACTACCTGACGGCAGAGGAACTCGAAGCCCTCAACCGCATCGTCAACGCCTATCTGGAGTTCGCCGAACTCCAGGCGCTGAACCGCAAACCGATGTACATGCGGGACTGGATTTCCAAGTTGGAGGATTTCCTGCGCCTGGGTGAGCGGGAAATCCTCACCCATGCCGGAACCATTTCCCACGAACAGGCGTTAAGGAAGGCGGAACTGGAGTTTGAGGAGTTCCGGGTCCGACAGCTTGCCCAGGTCTCGCAAGTGGAAAAGGACTTCGATGAGGCGGTGAAAAGACTGCCCAAACCCAGGAAACGAAGGAAAGCCGACTGATGCCCGCACCCGGAGAACACAAGACCGTCCCGGCCCGGGTTTCGTGCCTTCTATCCTCCATCTTCCATCCTCCGTCTTCCTTCCTCCGCACTCCTCTGGTTCCTCCCTCCTCATTCCTCTCTCCTCAGTCCTTTTCTGCACCCGCCATCGCCTCCGCCGCGCCCCGCCGCAAGCGTTTGACAAGCGTCCGCCGCCGTCTCAAGATGCAGTCTATGTCAGCACAGGGTCGCCCGTCCTTGGCGGAGACGAGATAAGCAAGATGGCCGCGAAGCCACCTCACAACAGCAGCTATGTTGAAGCGGTTGTAGCCTTTGTCGACCTCCTGGGCTTCAAGGACATGGTGAAGCACGCGGGGAACAGCATCGCGAATCCGATGGCCGCGATAGAGGCTCTGCGTAGCGCTCTAGCCGCACTGGACGACGACTGGCACATGCCCGATGCCAGCCTATTGACGTTCTCTGACATGGCTATGTATGTATCCCTCCTCCGACCTGCTGCCGATGAGCTGGCAGGCTACGAACTGGAGTGGGTCTACGGCAGGGTTGCAGAGACACAGCGCAAGTTGCTGAACATGGACCTACTCATCCAAGGGGGAGTCGCGAAAGGCCCAGTGTACTGCGATACGGAATCCAACACTGTCTTCGGACCGGCGGTGAATCTGGCTGTCAAGATGGCGTCGCATGACGCGGTCTTTCCCAGGGTCGTCGTTGCGTCGGAACTGGTGACGGAGGACGAGAGGCAAGCCAACATGAACGGCGACTGGGGTCCGGTGGTCAGCTTCGGAGACGGCGTCTGGTTTGTGAACTACTTGTACCCGGGACCTGATGTGACGTTCGGCGTCGGTCACCCTACGGAGAAGAACTGCCTCGCACTACTGGCGAACCACAAGAAGGCCGTTCTGCATTACGCAGAAAGAGCCTGTAGCCCCGACACGCAATCCAAGATCATCTGGGCGAGGACGTACCACGATGCGTACGTCAGCTCTTTCCTGGAGAAGCTACCTCAGCCGGGCGACAAGGCCAAGATGGAGCAGCTTCTGATTGAGGATAAGGGCTTCTTCTCCGCGCTGCTCACCCCTCCGAACGCATTAACGCAGACGGACGCAATCGCGACGCCGCCGGCGACCCCAATGCCGAAGGCAGATCCGCGACATCCTGACTGCTAGTCATGAGCAGCAAACCTCATCCTAATCGTGCTCAGCGGGAACGCAGGCAGCCCGCGGCCGCCCCGGGCGCTCACTTGGCTCCCGCTTGGACCATTCTATGCCAATGTCTGACTAAAGCGAGGCCAACATGATGTTCTGGTCACTCCGACGTCTCTCTCTAGGAGCCTTATGCGTGTGGACCGCCGTCCTGGTGTCCGCCACAATTGGAGTGACTCCGGTCGAAGTGAAGCGCGATTTCGGTAATGCGGTCGTCACCATAACAACCTATTCTGCGGCCGAGGACGCAGTCGGCCTAGAAGTCCGGCCGGAAACCGGGGGTCTGGGGCACGCGACCCCGAGCTGACGCGGGGAAAACGAGACGTTGTCGCCGTTTCACCTCGCCGATGAGATTCGGCACGAAAAGCAGGAGAAAAGTCAGTTGTAGCAGC
>JAPLUO010000378.1 GCA_026397595.1 Caldifarciminota bacterium | reverse complement strand
TACAACTGCCGGTACTTCAAGACGAACAACGAGTCGAACGACGTCGCGAACGGCTTCTCGAACGACGACTGGAAAGACGCCGCGAACGGCGCGCGGTTCGGCGCCGGATAGGGCGGAAGGTTAAGGTTAAGGTCAAGGTTGAGATCCAGGAGCAGACGCAAGTGCCGACGCAGCGCGTGATACAGATCAGCGTACACCGAAAGATACGGCGGGAGATACGAGGAGATACGCGGCTCAAGACCGGGCGCAAAGCGCGAAGCGCTGAACGGGGAGTGATGAACGCCAAGCGAGGCCCCAGTTTGCAGGTGGCAGCAGCGGAAAGTGCTCCAGTGGTCCAGTGGTCCAGTGACGGTAAAAGGAGAACGAAGAACGGGGAGCGAAGGACGAAGAACGAATCTAACCGCTGGCGCTGACGGAGGTTTCGGCGAGCCGGGTGTGAATCGCGCCGGCCGCGTCGCGGGCGCTTGGTTGACTTGCGCCGGACTGCTGGCTAGACTGAGGCATGGGTCCCCAGGTTGTCATCGACCGCGCCCGGCTGGCCGAGTTCTGCCGCCGGCATCATATCCGCAAGCTGTCGTTCTTCGGCTCGGTGCTCGGGGAGTCCTTCCGGCCGGACAGCGACGTGGACGTCCTTGTCGAGTTCGAGCCGGAACACGTCCCGGGCCTGCTCACCCTGGCCGGGCTGGAAATCGAGCTGTCGGGATTGCTCGGGAGAAAGGCGGATGTGCGGACTGCCGAGGACCTGAGTCGGTACTTCCGCGACGAGGTCGTTGCCAAGGCCCAGTTGCTGTATGCCGCAGCCTGAAGCCGCTTCGCGGAAACTCCAAGCACCAAATCCCAAGTCCCAAAACCGGAATCTGCGTAATCTGCGTAATCTGCGGATGATCTGAGAGACCCTTCGACTCGTCGGACTCGCTCAGACTCACTTCGTGTCATCTGCGTAATCTGCGTAATCTGTGGATAGTCTGAGAGACCCTTCGACTCGTTGGACTCGCTCAGACACACCGCGTCATCTGCGTCATCTGTGGTTGATACCGTCCGGCTCTGCACTCTGGTATCTGGTTTCTGAATTCTGATTCGTCTGGGGCGTCCTGGGGCGAGACTCCTCCTCAGCGTCGGGGCGACGCTTCGCGTCGTCTGCGGAATCTGTGGTTGGCGGAGAGTGCTCCAGTGCTCTAGTGGTCCAGTGGTCTAGTGACGGGAAGAGGAGAACGAAGAACGGGGAACGAAGAACGAAGAACGAACCTAGCCGCCGGCGCGGACGTGGAAGATGTCGCCGTCGTTCACAATCTCATCCTTGCCCGCGAGCCGGACAAGATTCTGGGCATTGGCCAGCTTGAGGCTGCGGACGGTCATGAAGCTCTTGTGCGAGATCACTTCGGCGCGGATGAAGGTCTCGGCAAGGCGGGTGTGAATCGCTCCGGCCGCGTCGCGGGCGCAGGTGTTGCGTCTGACGGTCCACGCTCTCACTTCGTCTTCGCCCACGGTCAGGAATGAAATCAGCCCGACGTGCTCGTAGACAACCCGGGACAGGCGCTGGATGCCACTCTCGGTGAAGCCGTACTCCTGCAGGAACAACTGCCGGTCGGCCTCGTCGAACTGGCTGATTTCGGATTCAATCTTGCCGGACAACTCGATGTACGCGAACCCGTTGCTGGCGCACTGCTCGCGGACGTAGTCCTGGTCCGGGTACGACTTCCGGCTGAGCTGGTCTTCGTCGGTGTTGACCGCGACGATTATCGGCTTGGCCGTGAACAGGCCGAGCGTGCCGATTGACTTCAGTTCGGCCGGCGTGAGTTCCTGACGGCTGACAAGCTGTTCGTTCTCCAGCTTCTCGCGGACCGCGGTCAGGAGTTTCCGGTCGCGCTGTTCCTCGTCGCTCAGGCGGTGCCGCTTGTTCTCGGTTTCGGCAATCCGTTCCAGCCGGTTCTCGACCACCGCGAGGTCACGCAGAATCAGTTCGGTGCGGATGGTGTCGAGCTGGAGGCGCGGGGTCTCACAGTTTGCCGGCCACGCGACCGACGGGCTTTCAAAGGCGCGGACAACGCAGAGCAGGGCGTCGGACGTCTGGATGAACTGCATCACCCGGCTCTTCTCGCCCGGCAGGGCGTCGGCGTCGAAGCCCGGCATATCAGTGAAAGTGAGGCTGGCCAGCGTAACCTTTTTCGGGTTGAAGATAAGCGCCAGCTCGTCCACGCGCGCGTCATGAACCAGCGCCGTGCCGGTGACGCCGTCCTTGCGCCTGGTAGCCGGGTCGAGCCGCATGCCGGTGAGCAGCGAGAAGAGCGTCGTCTTCCCGCAGGCCGACAAGCCGAACACGCCAATCATCATCGAGCAGGTCCTCGCTTTCCTCTGTGCCGGTCGATTGTCTCAAGGGAACTCACGCGACTACCGAAGCAGTTCCACACGTGCGCGCGGATTACTGATTGCCTGCCGGATTCCGTACGGTCACGTGCGGAGGCAACGCGCGGTAGAGTATAGCCGACAAACGAGCGGCGTCAAGCGCTGCACCGACCCCGTCGAACTCAACCCGTCTCGGAGTAGGAAATCCACAGATTACGCAGATTCGCTTCCGAATTGAAGACTGCAAGTCCGCACTGGGACACGAAGGTCCCGAGTCTGGGTCATTGAGACATTGGGGCTTGTTTGGGATCTGGGGTTTGGTGTTTGGGATTTTCCGCAGCGAGGGCTATCGGAATACCGCGACCCCGCCGTCCGGGGTAGACGCGACTACGTCCAGTCCGAACTGCCGGTCTAGTTCTTCCGGCCTCATGAGATACGGCCGGTTGAGTGTCGTGAACCACACGAGGTGGTCGCCGGTCGCAACCGCGCCGGTCTGCCTGAGACGGGCTGGGTCGTCGCTCCGGCGCGGGCACATGCGGGCTTCAGCGCCGGTCAGGAAATAGACCGCGGCCGGTTCGTTTGAGAGAATCCGGCCGGAGACCGGGTTCGCTTTGAGCCACGCAATGACCTGGTTTCGCTTCCAGCGTTCGCTTTCGAGCCCGCCCATGCCGGTCCGGATGTCACGCCGGGTCGCGTTGACGAACTGCGCGGCCGGGTACACCAGCATCAGGACACCGGCCGCAAGGACCAGGGCGCGAATCGGCACTTTGCCGCGCGGACGGCGCCCAAAGGCCTGAATGATGCGCTCGGCGGCAACTGCCAGCAGAAGGATGGTCAGGAAGAAGACCGGCGCCATGAAGCGGTCATACTGGGAATTGTACCCGCTGCCTGCGGCCAGAAGCACGGCCGCATAGACCGCGACCGTGACGAGAGCGAACCGCGCCTGGGCAGGGCCGCTTCCTTTCCGCCGCCGGACCGCGGACACGACCAGCCACGCGGTCAGGACCGCGACAGCGAGAACAAGCGCGACGCTGAACGTGCCGAAAGCCTTTCCAACCTGCTCGGGCAGGAACCACTTGAGTATCGCGCGGCTCAGCGCTAAGGCCGACGGCCCGAGTGCGGTGAACACGCCGGGACGTTCGCCGGTCAAAGTCCCTGAGAGCCGCGAGTTCCGTGCGAGCCACAATCCGATCGGCAGGGACGAAAGCAGACAGAGCACGCCCGAGTACGCGACTCGGCGCCGCACCGGCAGTTCTTGGGCGGTCAGGATGGTGAGCGCGACCGCGGGAAGGATGGCCATGCCCATGTACCGCTGCAGTGGGGCGAGTGCGGTGAGCACGACGATGGGCAGGAAATCGAGCATCCGGCCTCGATCCGAAAACCGGCCGAGGAACAGGGCCAGGAGCGCGAGGAGCAGGGCGAACACCGGTTCGGTCCAGACTGCGATAGCCGTGCCGAAGAAACTGGGGGACACCATCACGGCGACCGTGCCGATGGCGACAAGAGCCCGGTTGCGAACGCTACGCGCGAGCAGGATTCCGGTGAGGAAGACCACGACCCCGAACGCAAGAGTATTCACGAGCCACGCGCCCGCAACCGGCTCAATCCCGAGCCAGCCGAGCCCGGCGAGCGTGAGCGGGAAGAGCGGCGGCCACGTAACGAGCGGCCCGCCGTCGAAGCATGTGAGCCCGCGGCCGGCCAAAAGATTCCGGGCGGCGCTGACGTAGTAGACTGAATCCGCGGTCAACGCCGCACCCCACCGGCCGGTGTTGACCAGGACCAGCAAGACACCCGCGGCCCCGATTGCGGTCGGCAGCGCAAGTCGACCCCATGCCGGCGTCCGGGGTCGGGTGGGTCCTGCGGCTCTGCCGTTTCGTTCTTGCATCTTGCGATGGAAGATAAACGAGCGGTCGGCCAATGTCAATCCACGCAGGCGGTGATTTCTTGACCACTGAGCAATCCCGGCTAGACTGGCGATATGCAGCGCACTTTAGCGGCAGACATAGCCAAACACATCGGTGAGGACGTCAAGCTCGTGGGCTGGCTGTTCCAGGTCCGCGAGCTGGGCTCGATTTCGTTCGTCGTAGTCCGGGACCGGACCGGCACCGCGCAGGCGGTGATTCTCGACCCCACGCAGCACGACCTTTCGCACCTGAAGCGCGAGAGCCTGGTCGAGGTGACGGGCACGGTGAAGGCCGAGCCGCAGGCGAAGCGCGGGGCCGAGCTGCTGTTCAAGGAAGTGAAGGTTTTGTCCGAGCCGGTGGCCGAACTGCCGTTCGAGGTGAACCGGTCGAAGAAGAAGCTGAACCTGAAGATTGACTCGGTGCTCGACCACCGGGCGTTCAGCCTGCGTAACCCGGAAATATCCGCGCCGTTCAAGGTGCAGGCCGAAATCGTGCGGACGTTTGCCGGTTACCTGCGCGGGCTGGGGTTCACTGAGGTCCACACGTCGAAGATTGTGTCGGCCGGGACCGAGGGCGGGACCGCCTTGTTTCCCATCAAGTACTTCGAGCAGACGGCGTACCTTGCCCAGAGCCCGCAGTTCTACAAGCAGATGCTCGTGGGCGCCGGGTTCGAGCGAGTGTTTGAGATTGGTTTTGTCTACCGAGCAGAGGACCATGCGACCTCGCGCCACATCAACGAGTACCTGTCGCTCGATTTTGAGATGGGGTTCATCGAGTCGTACACCGACGTGATTGACGTCGAGCGGGGCTTCTTGAAGCAGATGGTCGAGAACATCGGCAAGACATGCGCGGACGAAATGGCCCTGCTCAAGGCTGAGTTGCCGAAGACCGGCGACATCCCTGAGATTCGGCTCCAGGACGCGCTCGCGATTCTGGCCAAGGATTACAAGCGGGACACGAAGGACATGGCAGACCTCGACCCGGAGGGCGAGCGGCAGATATGTGACTACGCCTTGAAGACGTACGGCAGCGAGTTCGTGTTCGTCAGCCGCTATCCGCGCAGGGCCCGGCCGTTCTACACGATGCCGGACCCGGACGACGACGAGTCTACGCTTGGGTTCGACTGCCTGTTCCGGGGCCTTGAAGTGACGACCGGCAGCCAGCGCATTCACGACTACAACATGCTCGTGGAGAGCATCAAGCGCATGGGCGGCAACCCGGACAACTTCTCCTTCTACCTCGAGATATTCAAGTACGCGATGCCGCCGCACGGCGGGCTCGCAATCGGGGCCGAGCGGCTGACCCAGCAGTTCCTGAACCTCGGCAACGTGCGCGAGGCGAGCTTCTTCCCGCGTGACCGGTTCCGGCTGACGCCGTAAGGCGTTCCCCGCCGTCCGAATGAACGGTTGACAACTCCCAAGGCAAGGATTAGTATGGAGGTGATGGCCATCAGGGACCGGCGTACAGTATCCTCCACTTCCCGGAGGTGTCTTGTGAGACGTCCTGCAATCGCGCTGTACTCGATCCTTGCCGTCGCGGTGTTCTTAGTCGCGTCCTGCAGCCGGACAGACCCAAACTTGCATCCCGACCATGTCGTGAGGACGGTCTCGATGGGCGAGCGTATCTATGTGCTCTCCCCGACGCCGGGCGGGACCCGGTTGTACGTCTCCCGGGATGCCGGTGGGGGCGAGGCGCAGATGATGATACTGCGAGCGCGGGACTACGCGGTTCTCGATTCGTTCCCGTGCGGGATGTTGCCGCTGGGCATGTTGTTCCTGCCCAACGGCAAGTACTTGTATGTCGCGGACGACCCGTTCCTGGCTAGCCTGGGCAAGGTCTGGGCGGTAGACGTCGCGGAGAGCCGGGTGGTCAAAGAGATACCGACCAATCGGGACCCCGGCCCGCTGGCGGCTACGCCGGACAGCCGCTTCCTGTATGTGGGAAGCTGGGCGGGCGACGAAGTGCTCGTCGTCAGAACCGAGGACAACGTAGTCGTGGATACCATTGGCTTCCCCCATCCGGCGGTCGCCGTCGCGGTGTCGCCGGACGGGTCGCGCCTGTACGTAAGCGCGGGGAAGATATACGTCCTGCGGACTTCCGACTACGCGGTGATCGACTCGATTGCCGTCGGCGAGTGTGCGGGCGAGCTGGCAATCCTGCCTGATGGAAGACGCCTGTACGCTAGCGCCGTCGGCGATTCCGGCCTGGTGTATGCCGTCAACATTCCGGGCAACACGGTCGAGGATTCCGTAGTTATCGGCCGCAGGGTGGAGGAAGTCTGCGCTTTGCCCGGCGGCCGGTTCGTGTACACGTCAAGTCCCTACGACAGCCTAGTCTACGTGATTCGGACCAGCGACGATTCGGTCACAGACTGCATACCGGTCGGCTGCGTCCCGTCCCGGCTGACCGCGCACCCGGACGGCAGCCGAGTCTATGTCCTTGGCCCCTACTATCACCTCAGCGCGTACCAGTTCGTCGTGCTTGGCTACTAGCGCTCTGGCCGGGCGCGTTTGACTCTGCCGGCGGACGGCCTAGAATTAGATGTTGTTCGAAAAGCCCCTAATATAGGAGAATATCGTGACTAAGACGTTTGCGGCCCTACTGGCCTTTATTTCCCTGCTCGTGGCGATGCCCATGCCGGGAAGCGGCACGACACCGCCCAATGCGGTTCCGTTTGAGACGATTCAGAAAGTCGCCCTGACCTGGGCTGCGACCGAGTACCCCGGCGCCCGGCTGGGCACGGCCATTCCCTACGTTGACGAGAACGGCAACACGGTTGCGTGGATGTTCCATTTTCGCACCGACGGCAAGTCGTTCCCGGGTTACGATGAGGTAGCGGCCGACGTGCAGGCCGAGCGGCAGACCCTGACCATGAATACCGACCTGTCCCGCTGGCGCTCGAAGTACAGCCACATGCTGGTCTCGGCGCGGCGGGACCGGGCCCCGGTCGTCTGCTTTGGATACGGCACTTCCGACTACTACGCAATAGCGGCACAGGCGCTTGCGCGTGCCCGGCAGTCGCTCGGGTCCGATGCCCAACTGTCGCGGATCTACTTCGTCAGTCCCTCGACTTACCTCGAGTTCGAGAACACGACAGGCGGGCGCGTGGTGCTGAGCGAACACTTCGAGCGGACATGGGATTCGCGCGAGGCGTTTGCGGGCTACGTGGTTGCGGCCAAGGCCGACATGAACCGGCAGTTCCCTGATGATGAGGCCGCGTGTGCGGCCGTGCACGAACGCGAGTGGCAGAAGGCCGCAAAGCACGACCTGGGCAGCTTCAGCGAGGTATTCGTGCCCAACAGTGAACTCGCCCCGTTCTACGACTGGAGCTACGGTTGCACGCCGACCTCAGGCGCGATGGTGCTGGGCTACATCGACCGGTTCCAGAAGTCGGGCCGGCTGGTTGACTTTTTCTACCAGCGCCGCGACAACGTCGAGGGCGAGAACGACTGGCAGATTCCGAACGTCCAGTACGAGTGTGCGATCGAGATGC
>JAPLUO010000145.1 GCA_026397595.1 Caldifarciminota bacterium | reverse complement strand
CGATGTGGGCGAGGGACTGCGAGTCCATGGCGGCCACTGCCGGCATGTAGGCCTTGGAGTACCCGCTCTTCTGGACCAGGACTTCGTACTCGGCCGCGCCCTTCATGCCGGCGAGAAGCCCGGTGAGCTGGCCGCTCTGGAGGAAGGGGTAGGCGTCGGCCGCCGAGACCGCGGTGAGACCCGCGCCCACCTTCATGCCGTACCGGGATTGCGCGTAGGCCAGCCAGTCCGAATAGCCGGGATTGCCGGCCGAGAGCGCGATGACCATCGCGATGTCGCGCAGCCGCTGGACGTCGCGCATCATCGGTAGCGAGTCGAGCGACCGGCCGGAGTAGTCGTTTGGATAGACGTTCTTGATGTTCTCGCCCATGCCGAGAATGACGGCGTCCACCCCGGGCTTGTAGCCAAGGTAGACGACATCCTCGCCGTACTTCTTTCCGTACTCGGGCGGGATCTCGGTCGCCGCCTTGTTGGCCAGGCCGGCACCCGTGACCCAGAGCCCGCACAGGAGTACCTTCAGGTCTTTGGCGAACGCGTGGCGCATGATGGCGGTGAGCATCGGGTAGAGTTCGGGCATCGAAGCCGGGTCGAAGTCAACCGAGATGAGCAGGGTCTTGCCCGCGGGTATCGAGTCAACGGCATAGAACAGCCGGGCAGCCCGCGGCCCGGATGTCACGCCGAGCCCGAGCGGCTTTATCAGGGGCAGCGTGACCAGTATGCCCATCACGATGTAGATGATGCGCCGGTCGATCTTCAGGAGGTACTGAAAGAACTTCATTGCTTGCCTCCTCCCAGCCAGCCGCGTTCAATGCCGAGGATGATTTTGAGCGCGGTGGCGATGACGCCGAGGGCGACGCCGAAGTTGATAGCCCGTTTGGCCGCCATGTTCGGCACCGACAGAATCCATTCAGCGATTTCCGGCAGCTTGTGCCAGATGCTGTGGCCGATAGGTACCATGCCGAGCATCACGACGAAAGCGGCGATGAGCAGCAGGGCGGATTCTCTGGTGCGCGCCCGGAACGCACGGTACGCGGCCGATGCCATGTAGAACGCGAGGATGGCGAACATCGAAGCGTTGAGCGGCACGAGTAACGGCGTGAAGATGTAGGTCTGCAGCATCGAGCTGGGATTGACGCCTCCCCCCGCAAGGAGGCGGCCCCTAGGCACTTTCAGCGATATGATGATGACTACGGCGAGCAGAACGACGTTTGTCAGAATGATTAGGATGGGCTGCGCCTTCGTTCTGCGCGACGCCCATGCCACTAGTCCATCGACCATCATGCCGAGAATGATGACAAGTGCGAGTATGACGGTCTTTGAGTACCAGTTTGGCACAAGCCCGATGACCGTGGAGACCGCAATCGCCACCAGTGCGACGATTGAATAGAGCCAGCCGGTTCGGCGGCGGCGGAGCTTTTCCGTGTGGTACATGATCAGGCTGCCGACCCCGAGCACCAGCGCGAAGGCAGACACAATCCGTATCCACTTGGTCGTCAGGTCGTAGAATGCAACCGATGCGGGGTGGGGGACGAAGAACTGAACCATCATCAGGATGCCCATGCCCAGGCAGATTGCGAGTGGTATGTTGCGTTTCATGGTGCGTCCCTAGTTGGTATCAAAAAACCCGGTAACACGGCCGAAGAACGAGAGCGCCGGGGTTTTGCTCAGGAGAAGCAGCGCCGAGCCGAGCACGACCACGATGAGAATCAGCAGCTTGCCGTAGTCCTGGGCTTTGAGCGAGCCCAGGAGCAGCGGCTCGCGCGAGAGGTAGGCCGACGCGGCGTATAGCTCCTCGCCGATGAGCGTGTAGTCGCAGGCGGTTATGAAAAAGGGAAGCTGGAATACCGAGTCGGTGCCGGCAATCTGGATTGCCCCGGTCTGCGCGCCGGTCTCGGCCAGAATCAGCGACTCGGCAAAGAACGTGCCGAGGAAGAAGTTGGTGGCCGGCTTCTCTCGTACCATCAGGCCGTCAACCGCCGCGGCATAGGCAAACTGCTGGTCGGTGATGAAGAAGACCGAGTCGGGTTTGAACGCATCCGGCCGACCCGCCTTGGCGTACGATTCCTTTACCATCTCGCGGGCCACGGTGTAGACAATCGGGTCCTTGTTGGGCACGAGCAGGGCCGAGTCGTACTGCGCGACCTTCTTGGCTACCTCGCCGAGGATATTGAGCGAGGCAATCGTGGCGATGTCGGCTATCGAGCCGAGCCCGGGCACGTAGATGATGGGTTTGCCCATCTCCGTAGCCCGGCCGACCGCTTCCTCGACCGCGTCGAGTCCGGCGATGCGGCGGACGAACAGGCTCTTGCCCCGCTTCGCGGTCTCGATGAAGTAGATAACCAGCACGAAGAAGACGAGCATCGCGATGAGGATGTTCACGCGGGCGGTGTTGAAGACCTGGGGCGAGCTTGAGACCGGCGGCGTCGGCCCGGACCAGACCGTGTCCGCACCGGCAAACGCGGCGATGCGGTAGGTGTAGCGAACCCGGTCCTTTACCTCCTCGTCGAGGTAGCCGATGTCGCCCGCAGCGTTGGCTGAGATGACCTTGGGGCCCTCGGGGCCGGTCCTCTCGACCAGCCAGGCCGAGGCAAGCGTATCGCCGGCCAACCATCGCAGTGTGATGGATTTGCCCTGGTCGTTGGGCGTGTCAAACGCCTTCACACCGACCGGCGCGGCAAGCCGCTGGACGGGCGGCGCAACCTGACCCGCTGCCAGCAGCAGAATGAGAAAGGGAATCATACTTGGGAAGCCTCCTTCGAGGAAATGACGAATGACGAATTACGAATGACGAATGACCGATGCGGCACTGGGCCACTAGACCACTGGACCACTTGACCATTCACTCTTTGCACCTGCATGGTGTGGCGTGGCATTTGGGACATCCGTGAGCATATTTGGCACAGGCTGCGTCCATGTCGATGCCCTCAAGCGCAGCCAGGCTTGAGAGCCAGGCGAACACGTCCGCGAACTCCTCTTCGAGGTTGGCCCGGTCGTCTTTGCGCATGGCCCGGGCCAGTTCGCCGGTCTCTTCGACCAGCCAGCGAAACGTGCCGTCCTTGCCGCGCCGGCTGTCCTTCTCGAAGTAGATGTCACGGATGAGCCGCTGGAACTCGGTGATTGTCAACGTGCCAGTATGGCCAAAAAGGCTGGAGAGTCAAGCAAGCAACACAATCCGTGGCAAGGGCGCAACTCGATTCCGGCAGGCGTCCGGCTATTGGCCGTCGCCCGGCTACTTGTCACGGTCCATCGACGCGCGCAGGAACTTAAACAGGTCGGTGACGGTCATTGATATCTGGTAGATGCCGTCCGCGCCGCCGCCGATGAGCGCGCCGGTTATCAGGATATCAGCGAAGCTGAACAGGTTGCGCTGCCACGGGTTGACCAGATCGCTAAGTGCGGTCGGGTCCATGAGCGGATGCAGGCAGCGAACCCCGACCCACGCGACGATGGTGCCGATGATGAACGACGTGGACATCGAGAGCATGAGCTTCTTGCCTGACATCCGGCCACTGTCGCTGACTATCTCGCTTCCGCTGCGAGTCGTGGTTTCGGCTCGACGCAGTGACTTGACTTCCTTCTCCAGCTTCATGTCCTCGGGCCCGTACTTGAGCCGGACGATGACGTACGATGCTCGCTCGACAAAGAGCGCGACAACAGACAGGTTCACCAGCAGCTTGAGGACCTGCTCTAGTGACAGGTCCTGAAACTGGATGTACTCGGGCCCGAGCAACACGGCCAGTATCAGCGCACCCAGCGCCAGTACGGCCGCGATTGCCACCGCGAACTTGACCCCATTCGTGCCTGATGATTGATTCTCCATGCTTTGCCTCCTTACCAGGGCCAGACCGCGGGCTTCTGGCTTTCTAGATGGTTCTCCAGACTGTCTTTGAGCAACGAGAAGAAATCCCACTTGGTCAGGGTCTCAAGGTCATCAACCGAGACCATGAAGTCATACGGCGTCTTGTTCGTCCGCTGCGATGAGTTGGGCACGAGAAAGGCGTATTCCGAGACCTTCTTTGTCTTCTTGTCACGGGCGAGAATGACCTTGAACATGTGGGTGGGTACTGCAACCAGGTTCTTTCCGCCGCGCTTGAGCCACTTCTTCGGCAGGGCGAGTTCGGTGTCACCTTTCAGGAACAGGTCACCGGTGACGACCCAGGCTTCGCCCCGGAGTTTGACCAGTTCCCGCACGTTGCCCTCCAGTTGTTGCCAGATGCCCTGGTTCGTGGCCGGGTACTGCGGGCTCATGTTGGACATCAGGAACGTGGCTGACATCGGTTCCGGGTCATAGGTGAAGTCTCCAGCCGGAGCCAGATGGCCCTTGTCATAGCCCTTGCCCTTGTAGTCGTCCGGGCTCACCCGTACGGCGGCCGGGAGACGCTTGTCCGGCCGGAAGTCGTCCCGGCGACTGGCCTTCAGCGCCAGATGAGCGCGCGTGACGTGATGGATGACCCAGTGCGGGACGCGCCAGCGGGTGCTGAAGCAGTCGTAGTAGTAGTCATTGGGCAGAGGCAGGCCGGAGTCGCAGGAAACCCACTTCCGGACGTTGGCCGAATCGAAGACCGTGTCCCAGACGGCGACGCCGGCCGGGGCGGGCAGGGACTTGGCGCGCAACGGGCAAAGGAGTCCGGTCGCGCCGAGAAAGAGCAGTGCTGCACAGAAGTGGAATCGCCTAATAGTTGCTTCCTTTGTGTCCGATAGCCTGCGCAAGAGTAACAAACCCGGGGCCGGTTTGTCAAGCACTGCCGTCCCGGAAACCGGAATGGAACCGCCAAGTGGGAGAATAGTGAATAGAGAATTGAGAGTTGTGAAACTCGAATCCGCCTTTCACTATTCACCATTCTTAATTCACTGTTTCGCTGTGTCTTGGTGGTGAACTCCTGTCCCGGTTCCTGGGTCCCGCACGCGCGCTTGACATCAGGGTCGGTTTCGGTTACTACTAATCGGAGGTAACCATGGATAGAATCCTGTCAGCTTTGCTCGCTCTTCTCGCGGCCGTCGCCTTTGCGCAGACGCCGGTGTTTGATGCCCCGGTTGCGATTGAGGCGAACGGCAGCCCAATCAACGTCGGGACCGGCGGCAACGCGTCGCCCTTTGTGATAGACTGGAACGGCGACGGCAGGCAGGACCTGCTGCTGGGCCAGTACTCGTCCGGCAAGGTCCGATTCTACGCGAACACCGACTCGAACTTCAACCCGGTGTTCGGCGACTTCGTCTATCTCCAGGCCGACGGCGTTGACATATCCGTAAGCTCCGGCTGATGCCAGGGCGCGACAGTCGCCGTGTGCGACTGGAATAACGACCACCGGCTGGACCTCATCACCGGCGAACGCCTCGGCTACTTCACCGTGTTCCTCAGGACGGACTCGGGGACTCTCACCAATGCCGGACGGATTCAGGCTCACGGCGCGGACATCATGACCAGCAACAACTCGTGGCCGACGATCTGCGACTGGAACCGGGATGGCCGGAAGGACCTGCTCGTGGGCCAGGAAGGCATCGGCCAGCCGTGCAATGTCTATGTCTACCTGAACGAGGGTACAGACTCCCTGTCGATCTTCGGCGACTCCACTCCGGTTCTGCACAGCGGGACGCCATTCAACGACTATCGCTGCGTGCCGGTGCTTGAGGACCTTGACCGCGACGGGCGTCGGGACCTGGTTCTCGGTGAGTGGTACAGCTCGGTGCGCTTCTACCAGAACGTCGGCACCGACACAAACCCGGCTTTCACCAACTTCGTCAACCTGGTCCAGCCGGACCCGGACAGCTTCCTCAACGGCAACCCGCCCCGAGTGAACTTCACGGACTGGGACGGCGACGGCGATATGGACATGATAACGTGCGACTATTACGGCTCGGTCTTCCTCCGGCGCAACATCACCGCCACCGGCGTCGAGCAAACGATGAACGATGGACGCGGAACGCTGAACGTCGGCCCAACCATCGTCTGCCGCGTGCTCAATCTGCAATCTGCAACCTGCAATCTGCAATCTGAAATCACCCTCTTGGATGCGGCGGGCCGCACAGTGATGGCGCTCAAGTCCGGCGCGAACGACGTGAGCAGGTTAAGTCCGGGTGTGTATTTCGTCCGGGCTGTTAGCCGTGAGCCGTCGGCCGTAAGCTGTCACAAGGTCGTCGTGCAGCGGTAGCTGCTTTGGAGTGCGGCAGCAGGGCTGCCGCCTTTCCGGCCGCCGGACGAGGGAAAGCGGGAGTTGCGCTCCCGCAATCCAAAGGTCACCGTCCACGTGTGGGCTGCGGTCCGCGCAGCGGGCAATAGCACTTCGGGGCGGGCGCAGGCCCGCCCCGTGCAATTCCAGGAGCACGCTCATTCGCCGGCAGACGCACCGACCTCGGTCTGCGGACCCCCGAATCCATCCTGACTCGCGGCTCGTCGCCCACATCCGAATGCGACGCAGTTTGAGACCAAGCAAGCCACAGCCGTTCCAGCAAGCAGCAACCCCGCACTAGCCCATTCGCTCGCGCCCCGACTCGGAGCCCAACTAAGCACTCGACCCAGGATTCGGCAATTCAGTCGGCACTTCACTCGACACTTGAATCCGCAACTCAACCCACCACTCAGTCGGCATCTCATTAGACGACTCAACCGGCATGTCACGTGGTATGTCAATCGACAAGTCACTCCATACCTTAGTTCTCGATTCAGTAGGCACTTCAACCGGCAACTGAGTCTTCACTTCAGTCGCCAAGACACTGCTCAATTCGCCGGTGAGTTCACTTGTCGAGTCACTTGACAAGTCACGCCTGAGGTCGCCCCCGGAGTGACTGGGGGAGTCACTTGGGGACTCAAAGGTCGAGTCCTGACGCAGGTGCTGGGTTGGACGTGCTATCATGCCGATTTCCTGTGTGTTATGCAGTCTGCTCGTCGTTCTTTGTGAGCGGTTCTGAGCTGGGTGCAGTGTGAGGCTCAGATCCTCTCGAAGCTGGGCGGGCCGCTGCGTCTGGAGGGCAGTTTCCAGCGGACTGGGATGGCACGAGTTCAGTCGGTTGTTCGGGCTATGGTTAGCTTGGGACATGACCGAATCGCGCTGGGCGATGCGGCTCATGTCCCGACCCGCGCGGTCGCGATGGAGGCCGAGTTGACCTCACCGATGACTGCTCCGATGCAGTCTGAACGTCCCGTTGCGGATGCCAGCAAGCGACCGGTCTTGTGCCAGTTCCAGCCCTGCCGCATGTGCCGGTCCGCTTTGCTGGTTCGGGGCTGAAAGCTGTTGGCTGTGAGCTGTTGGCTGTCGTGGCTCAGCATCGACCTCTGAGGACCCGGGCGGTCCGCCAGCCCCGTGCCATCAGCTACTCACTCGGGAAACCTGCTAACCTGCAACTTGATGCTCTGCAACCTGTGAACCTGCCTACCTGCCAACCTGTGACCTCCCGGTCCGTGAACCTGCAACTTGGCAACCTGTCACCTGTAACCCGCTTCGTGCCTGCAACCTGTGAACCTGCCAACCTACAACCTGACAACCTGCTAACCTGCAACCTGCCAACCCGTCCCGTTGGCGGGACGGGCGCTACTTCCGCTGCTGACTCTGAATCCATTGTATGAGTTCCTGCAGCAGCGCCGGGTCTTCGCGCTGCAGTTTCGCGGCGATCTCCGATGCCTTCGACGGGTCGCGTAGCAGTCGGTCGATCACCGGACGCAATCTGGGTGACGGTTCCGCGTTAGGCTGTCCGAGCATCCCGGCCAAGTCTGCTCCGAAGTGCTGGGTCAGCTTTGTCAGAGCCTTCCGAATCTCATCATCGCTGCGGCCCATCGCATGAAGCAGCACCGCGTAGTTGCGCACCGCGGCTTGCAGGTGCGGATGCGGATGTCCGGTCGCTTGGGTGAACTTGAGGAATATTTCCAGATCCCGCTTCATCAACGGCTCGGCCTCGGCCAGCCGGTTCAAGGCATGGTAGAGCGCGGCGAGGTTGCTCAGGTCCCGGGCGACATCCGGATGGTCCGGCCCG
>JAPLUO010000005.1 GCA_026397595.1 Caldifarciminota bacterium | reverse complement strand
GTATCGGCACGCAAGTGCCGAGAAGGGCCGAACGTTGAGGAGGGCAGGAACTTGAGCGGCTCGTGGGACAGGGGATGAAGGCAGAATGTTCCGGATGGAACTACTACTGGCTGGGCGAAGGCAGTGAAGCTGCTGGGATTCGGTCAGAGGGCCGAGCCTTCCCCGGCGCCGGGCGAGGAAATGTCCGAGGCAGGGAGTCGTGACCCGGCTGTCCTGCCTATTCCTTGGCGAACCGCCGGATGCAATAAAGCACGTCCGGTGGTGTGAGAGGGGGCGGCCGCAAAGTCGCCCCCTACTCGATTCAGCCGATAGGACTAATGCGCTACTAGGACCTTCCGGACAGCGACGGCTCCGGGAGCGGCATACCGGCAGAAATAGATGCCGCCGGGGACCAGGTGTCCAAGTCCGTCCTCACGATTCCACGTCGTGGTGGCGAATCCGTTTGCGCCGACCGTGCAATTGAGCGAGCGAATCAGGTTGCCGACCGCATCGAACACTTCGACCACCGGTCTGCCCGGTCCCGGACGCTCCAGTCTGACCGTCATCTGCGCCGTCACCACGCTGGGGTTGACGTTCAGGCACGGTCGGGGTACAACTGCGGACCTCGGTTCTTCAACACCGGTCCCGCCGTAGAACATCGCTCTGGCCGAGGCGATGCCGCCACTGCCGAATGGATACCACTCGTTACGTACCGGGTTGGGGTACTCGGAGCTAACGGGATTGGCGTCCATCGTCCCCAGCAGCACGACCATGTCCGGCCATTTGGTGAGGTTCGGGAAATCGAAGGTGTCCAGGCTTGACCCTACGCCCCAACCAGGGGTGGGGAACGTCTCGACCGCCGGCGTCACTGTTACGATGGCCATGTCCACAGTGACCGCGTGGCCATTCGGGTCAACCACCCCGTGGAAGTCTTGCTGGGCGTTAATGACGCCGAAGGCAACAAGCGACACGAGGATGACCGCCAGTCCAGTACAGCACTTCTTCATGCTACTCTCCTGTTTTGCGCTTCGCCGACTCCGGAGCATAAGCCCCGGTTGGAACAGAATATCCGCGTGCCCATGCCTTGTCAAGCGAACGTTCCTCAAGGAATGACCTTCCCGAAATGGGCCGTTTCCTCAGGGCAGGTCTGCTCGGAGTCAGGGTCGTGTGGTGCCGAACCGGTCGTACTGCGCGGCCTCGTCGTGTCTTCATTTTTCACGGTCGCCAGGTCCCCAAGGCCGGCTTGTTCGAAGGATGGTCGGATGTCGCGGTGGTCCGGACCAACGCGCGTCGCCTTTGCCTCCGCGAATCGCCGTGCGAGTCGCGGTCGGAAACAGTGCGCAAATCGCGCCGCAAATCGGCTTCGGAGTCGCGATACGAATCGACTTGCGAGTCGGCTTGGCAATCGCCGTAAGAACCCGTCCGCAAATCTCCTTCCGAAAAGGCCCGCACGTCGCGCTGCAAATTACCCACAGAATCGCCGAGAAAACCCACCCGCCAACCCTCGTCAGAACCCCTCTGGAAACCGCCCCGGGAACCGTTCCCGGAACGGTTCCCGCCGTGGTTCCCGGAATGTCTGTTTTCGCGACCTTGACCGCGCCTAACGCAGTCTCTCTCGGCTACTTAGGTCGGTAAGGATTCGCCTAACCACACCGGCTTCCGTTCCGGGCCAGGTCTACCAAACTTCAAGCCCTGAAGGCCGCGATTCTGGACATCCCAGACTGACTGCCGGGCTTGCTTGTTCCGTAGCTGCTTCTGGCTACCTCGTCACCACGACCTTGCGGACAGCTTGGGGCTTGAGGCCTGCGGCTTGTGGCTCTGCCCGCACGAAGTAGACGCCCGGTGCCAGCGCCCGCACGTCATTCGGGCCGGGATGAAGGTCAAGCAGCTTTCGACCGCTAATGTCCAGCAACTCCGCCCTGTATCCTGTATTCTGCCTACTGACTGCTCCGAAGTTCAGCACGCCGCGGACAATCGTAGCTCCGTCATTCGTCATTCGTACTTCGGGCTTCGTCATTTCCGCCATCGCGAGATTCAGATTCATCGTGCCCCAGATGCGGTCAGTGTTATACGTCTTGCCGCCGACCATTCCGGTCCAGCCCTGATAGACGAGGAACATCTGATTGTCAGCGCCGCTCGCCAGCGCCGGAGACCGCTGGTCCCCTTGCTGCGTGACGACCGGACTGCCGTCGAACACAGACCCTATGAACGACACCCGCGCTCCGTAGATGTCGTATGACGTGCCGCTGCGGTTGTCTTGCCAGACCACGAGGCAGTTCTCGCCGTCAAAGGCAACCGCAGGAGACCAGTGGCTGTTCGCTGCGTTGACGCCGTAGATCTCGATGCCTGAGGTGTCGCGCACCCACCCTGAGGACGCCACCAGCGTTCCGTAAATGTCACTGAAGGTGCCGCTGCGCTTGTCTTCCCAGACCACGAGGAAGTCCTGACTGTTAAAGGCAAGGGCAGGGAAGTACTGGTTGTCCGCTGCGGTCGATATGGCGATGCCGGCGGTGTCAAGCACCGCGCCGGCGGGCGTCACCCGTGCTCCGTAGATGTCGGAGAAGCCGCTACGGCGGTCTGCCCAGACCACGAGGGAGTTCTCGCCGTCACAGGCAAGGGCAGGATGCGACTGGGTGCTCGTCGCGGTCGATATGGCGATGCCTGTGGAGTCAAGCACGATCCCGGCCCGGCTCACCCGCGCTCCGTAGATGTCCCAGGATGAGCTGCTACGGTAGTCTGCCCAGACCACCACGAAGTTCTCGCCGTCAAAGGCAACGTCAGGGCTGCGCTTGTCGACCGTGTCAATCGAGACCGCGATGCCTGAGGGGTCGAGCACTGCTCCTGTCGGCGTCACCCGCGCTCCGTAGATGTCGGATGAGCCGCTACGGCTATCCTGCCAGACCACGAAGAAGTTCTCGCCGTCAAAGGCAATGGCAGGATACGATTGGTCGCTCGTCGCGGTCGATATGGCGACGCCTGCTGTGTCGAGCACCACTCCTGTCGGCGTCACCCGCGCTCCGTAGATATCGGATGAGCAGCTCCGGATATCCTGCCAGACCACGTAGAAGTTCACGGCGTCAAAGGCAAGGGCAGGATAAGAGTGGCTGGTCGTTGCGGCCGAGATGCCGATGCCTGAGGGGTCGAGCACCACCCCTGTCGGCATCACCCGCGCTCCGTAGATATCACCGAGGCCACTGTTGCGTTCGTCGGTCCAGACCACGAGGGAGTTCTCGCCGTCAAAGGCAAGGGCCGGTACCGACTGGTTGCTCGCTGCCTGCGAGATGACGAAACCGGCGGGGTCGAGCACCACCCCGGCGGGCGTCACCCGCGCTCCGTAGATGTCCTCGATGCTGCCGTAGACAAACCAGACCACGAGCAAGTTCTCGCCGTCAAAGGCCAGGACAGGGCTGCGCTTGTCGCTCGCTGCCGTCGAGACGGCGATGCCTGAGGGGTCGAGCACCACTCCTGTCGGCGTCACCCGCGCTCCATAGATATCGGAGCCGCGGCTGCTGTCTTGCCAGACCACCAGGAAGTTCTCACCATCAAAGGCAAGGGCAGGGACGTACCCGCTGTTCGTCGCGGTCGATATGGCGATGCCGGCGGTGTCGAGCACCACCCCGGCGGGCGTCACCCGTGCTCCATAGATATCGGAGCCGCTGCGGCTATCTTGCCAGACCACCAGGGTGTTCTCGCCGTCAGAGGTAAGGGCAGGATACGATTGGCTGTTCGTTGCGGCCGAGATGGTGATGCCTGCGGTGTCGAGCACCACCCCGGCGGGCGTCACCCGCGCTCCGTAGATGTCGGAGGCGCTGCCGTAGTCATGCCAGACCACCAGGAAGTTATCACCGTCAAAGGAAAGGACAGGGTCGTACCCCCTCGTCGCGGTCGATATGGCGAAGCCGGCGGTGTCGAGCACCACCCCGGCGGGCGTCACCCGCGCTCCATAGATAGCGAAGCCGCTGCGGTGGTCTTGCCAGACCACGAGGAAATTCACTCCATCAAAGGCAAGAGCAGGGACGGACTGGTTATCCGCTGCGGTCGATATGGCGATGCCGGCGGGGTCGAGCACCACTCCTGCGGGTGTCACCCGTGCTCCATAGATGTCGTGGCCGCTGCGGCCGTCCTCCCAGACCACGAGAAAGTTCGCGCCATCAAAAGCGATTGCCGCCTCTCCGTGGCTGCTCGGCGAGCGAACGTAGGTGATGCTTGTGTCAATCAGAAACTCGCCGTCGTCAAGGGCTGACGGCTCACCGCTGGCGGTTGACGGCCCGGAACTGGCAGAGCGGACCTGCCGGACTACGTCCTGCGGGTCAAAGCCGGGCCGCGAAGCGGCAACCGGCTCGGTCGTCGTCTCCGGCCGCTGGCCGCTCGCTGCCGACAGGCAGCAGCAAATGGCCAGCAGCACTGCCAAGGGTCGCACAGCCCGGTTGGCTGAAGCAACGGCTCGAACGCACCGAAGACTGATACGGCTATGTAACATGTTTCACCTCTAGGTTCGGACGGGGCTCCACGCTGCTTGGCGCCGAAAGTACCTGTGCGGCGTTCCTGGGCAGCCACACCGCACTCGACGTCGCTGCCACAATTATACCCGTCCCCGGTCGAAGTCAAGCTGAAGGCGAGTCCCAGAGGGCGAGTCCCAGAATCCGACATAGAGCCACCAAGAGCACCAAGCAGACAATGACATTTCCGACCGCACCCGACTTTGCGCCTTTGTCGCTTCCGCTCCCGAAATCAGAGGCGGGCCGTAAGGCCCGCCTCTGATTCTCCAATCCGGGATCAGCTCTGGCCGTCCGGGACGCCGGCTGCGACTGGAACGCCAGTCAGGTGCTCTTCGTACACCGGCTCCGGACGTTCTTCGATGACCGGCATGGTCGCTGCTGGCAACGGCTGCGCTGCCAGCTCGGGGCTTGGGACACGATCCGTAACGCTTGCCACGGAATCGGTTTTGGGGACAGTCCCCATGCGGGGACAGTCCCCGACGCGGGCCAGCGCATCGGTGATGATTCGGGCCTTGGTTTCGGATGCCAGCCGCCGGTTCAGAATCAGGTAGTAGCCGTTGCGCAGGCGGCAAAGCCCGCCTTCGCTGCGCAGGTCGTCATAGATGAGCTTCACGCCTCTTCCGTGGCACTCCTGCTCGAGCTGTTCGAGCCGTGTTGTTCTGCTCATAGACAACTCTGTTCCCGGTACCACTTCGCGGTTTCGATCCTCCGGACTGGATTTCGGGAAAGGCCTTGAGTGCAAGTCATGTCATTCCGAGGAGCACGGCGACGAGGAATCTCGGCTGCCACGGCAGCGAGACGAGATTCCTCGCTTCGCTCGGAATGACAGCGGCCGGACTGGGCTTGGGTCTTGGTCATTGGCACCTGGTGGTTTCCTCAAAGGCGCGGTTCAATTTCCTTTTCGAAGTAGCGGAGGCTCTCAAGCGCCGATTCCTTGGGCCGGACTTCAAAGACCACGAGCGCATCGGTCTTCGCGAGCAGACGGAAGAAGGGCAGGAAGTCGATGCGGCCCCGTCCGAGCGCCGAGTGCTCGTCGCGCAGTCCGGAGTTGTCGTGGACGTGGCTGTGGAAAATGCTCTGCCGGTACTTGCGGAAGAATGCCATCTCCTTCGCCCGCTGCTTTGGCGGTTGTACGTTCACGTGCCCGACGTCGAGGCAAAGGCCAAGGTTGCCGCCGAGCAGCCGGCTGAGAATTGGCGGAGTCAGCCCGTACCGGAACCCGCCGACGTTCTCGACGCAAAGCCTCGCCCGGCCATGCGCGTAGGCCTTGAGATCGGCCAGGGACTCCTGTAGCGCGGCGGCGTAGTAGCGCGGGAATTGCTCGTGGGTGTAGCGGGCGCCGCCATTCAAGCCGAAGTTCATGTCGAACCCGAGGTGCATGATTACGTTCCGCGCGCCGATGCCGCGTGCCCAGTCGAGTTCCTGCTTGAGCTGCCTGATCCCGGCCGCGCGCACCGTCTCGCTGGGGATAAAGAAAGATGGCCCGTCGATTGCGTGAATCGCCAGGGCCACCCGTTGGCGGAGTGCGGCGGCGCGTATCCGCCGCCGCTCGCGCGAATCGGCTAGTTGTCGCTGGAACTTGATGTTGCCGAGGTTGATTTCGAGCACGGCCAGCCCGTGGTCGGAGCAGAAACCGATGGCGTCGGTGATGCTGGAGAAATCGAAGAGAATCTGGAGGCCCAGCCGCTGCCGGACCGTTCCAAGCGGATGCACGAGCGATTATAGGAATGTCGTTCCCGGAGTCAAGCGTATCTTGAGCGACACGCCCATTATTACGCCCGGCGGCTCAGCTACTCAGCCGACAATGACGACCCGCCGTGCCGCTGCCCGGTCGGGTTCGCGTTCCTCGTCGCAGCCGTGTTCGTGATATTCAAGAAGCGGTGAGCTGCCGGCCTTAACATTCCCTTAACACAGAACTGATACGCACTTGATTTTGTTCCGTATACTGGAGTGCATCCAAGCCAAGGCGGTTTGGCAGAAGGCATGCTTACGCACTTATCGTTCCGCGGGTTAGCCCGCCTCCTCTTCACAGCGGCGGTTCTGCTGCCGCTCGGCTGCAGTCGCGCCTCCAAGACGGCGATTACGCTCGCTGGCTCCACTTCGGTCGAGCCGTTTGCCGAGCGCCTGGCCGAGCTTTACATGCGTGCACGCCCGGACGCGAAAATCAGCGTGCAGGGCGGCGGTTCGAGCGCCGGCATCCGCGCGGTGACGAGCCGCATCTGCGCCATCGGTATGTCCTCGCGTGAACTCACTTCTGAAGAGAAAGGTCTGGTCGAAATCCCCATCGCTCACGACGCGATTGCTCTTATAGTCAATGCCCGGAACCCGGTGCGTCGCCTGACCATGGAACAGGCGCGTGACGTCTTCGCCGGTCGCATTCGGAACTGGCAGAAACTCGGTGGTCCAAACCGGCGCATCACGGCCATCACCCGCGAGGAAGGCTCGGGTACGCGCGCAAGCTTCGAGGAGAAAGTAATGGTCGCCGGCATTCCAAAGGACAAGGACGGTAAGACGAACCCGGCCGCGTTCGCCCCCGACGCGCTGGTGCAGGACTCCAATGGCGCGGTACGTGAAATCGTCGCCGACGACCCGGACGCAATCGGCTACATCTCCGCAGGACTCATTGACGAGCGCGTCGCTGCAATCCTTCTGGGCGGTATCGCGCCGACTGAAGCCACCATCCGTACGGGCCGGTACCCGGTCGTGCGCCAGTTCCTGTTCCTTACCAACGGCGAGGCAACGGGCACCGCCAAGGCCTTCATCGACTACGCGCTCAGCGACTCGGGCCAGACCGCGCTGGTCGAAGAAGGACTCACGCGGATCAGATGACAATTCAGAAATCAGAAGTCAGAAATCAGAATGCAGAATGCCGGATTCCGGTGTCCTGCACTGGGCCACTCGACCACTGGGCCACTTGACCACTATCTGATGCGCGAGAAGCTGATCGAGAAGGGCCTGCTCCTTGTCGCGTTTTCGGCGGTTGCGATGATATTCCTCATCGCCTATCTCATCTTCCGCGAGGGCGTGCCGCTTGTCGCCAAGACGGGCGTCTGGAACTTCATCGCCTCCACGCACTGGGCCCCGAGCAAGGGCAGCTTCGGAATCCTGCCGATGATTGTCGGCTCGCTCGAGGTCACGGTACTGGCGGTTATCATCGGCGCGACCCTCGGCCTGTCGTGCGCGATGTTCCTTGCCGAGTTCGCCCCGCGCTGGAGCGTGCGCATCCTGAAGCCGATGATTGAACTGCTGGCGGGCATCCCTTCCGTGGTCTACGGCTTCATCGGCGTGGTCGTGCTCATCCCGTTCATTCGCCGGTCGTTCGGCGGTCCCGGATTCAGCGTGCTGGCCTCGGCCGTCATCCTCGGAATCATGATTCTGCCGACGGTCATCGCCATCAGCCTCGACGCGCTCAACGCGGTGCCACCGCTCTACAAAGAAGGTTCGCTCGCGCTGGGCGCCACCCGCTGGCAGACGCTCCACCGCGTCGTGCTGCCGGCCGCCCGCTCTGGCATCATCGCCGCTTTCATTCTCGGCATGGGCCGCGCCATCGGCGAGACCATGGCCGTCATCATGGTCGCGGGCAATGCCTTAACCATGCCCACTTCACTGCTCCAGCCGGTCCGTACTCTTACTTCCAACATCGCGCTCGAAATGGGCTACGCTTCGGGCGACCACCAGGCCGCGCTCTTCGCCACCGGCATGGTCCTGTTCGTCATCATCGCCATCCTCAACACCATCGCGCTCGTCATCGCAAGGCCGAGAACGTGAAGAGAGTGACTAAGTGTTCCAGTGGTTCAGTGTTCCAGTGCGGAATTCCGCGCTTCTTGTCCTCCACTCGACCACTCGACCACTTGACCACTGGACCACTTCTTTCGTGATTCTGAAGCCTCTCGCCTGGCAGCGCATCGTCTGGGTCGCACTTGCGGCCATGACCCTGTTCACGCTGGTCGTGCTCTTCTTCATCATCGGCTTCATTGCCAGCAAGGGCGCGCACGTCATCACTCCCGAGTTCCTGTTCGGCATGCCGGAGCGGATGGGCAAGGAAGGCGGCATTCTGCCGACCATCATCGCGACCATCTATATCACCCTGCTTGCCATCATCATCGCGACGCCCATCGGCGTGGGCAGCGCGGTCTACCTGACCGAGTATACCCGCGAGTCGGCAATCACCCGGGTCATCCGCTTCGGCGCGGACGCGCTCGCCGGCGTCCCCTCGATTATCTTCGGCCTGTTCGGCTTCATCCTGTTCGTCATACGGCTGCGCATGGGCTGGTCGCTTGCCGCCGGTGGCCTTACGCTCGCCTTCATGATTCTGCCGACCATTATCCGCACCAGCGAAGAGGCCATCCGCGCCGTGCCCCACAACCTGCGGGAAGTCAGCTACTCGCTCGGTGGGGCGAAATCCCAGACCATCGTGCGCGTGGTCCTGCCAAATGCCCTGCCCGGGATTCTCACCGGCGTCATCCTCGGCATGGGCCGCAGCGTCGCGGAAACCGCGGTCGTCATCTTCACCGCCGGCTCGTCCCTGCTTATCCCCAAGTCGCTCTTCGACCCGGCCCGCACAATGGCGGTTCACTTCTACATCCTGGCCCGCGAAGGCCTTTCAATGGAGCGCGCCTACGGCACCGCGCTCCTGCTCATCATCGCGATTCTCCTCATCAACGTCGTCGCCTATTCGCTGATGTTCAGCCTGACCAGGAAGATGCGCTAGAACTCCATGTCTCAGTCTCAACCTCAACCTCGACCTCAACCTAGTCCGAAGATTGCCGTTCACAACCTCGCGGTCGCGGTAAACAAACGGCTGATACTGCGGGGCGTAAACCTCGACATCGAAGCCAACACCATCGTGTCGGTCATCGGCCCGGCGCACAGCGGCAAGACCTCGCTGCTGCGTGTCATCAACCGCCTGATTGAAACTCAGCCCGAGTTCATGCGCTCCGGTGACGTCCTGCTCGACGGCGAGGAAGTCCGCAGGATAGACATCGACGTCCTGCGCCGCCGGGTCGGGCTGATATTCGCCACGCCGGTCCCGCTGCCCGGCACCATCTTCGACAACATCGCCTACGGCCCGCGCTTGCAGCGCCACCATCGCCGGCAGCAATTGGATGACATCGTCGAGCGCAGCCTCCGCTCCGCCTTTCTCTGGGACGAAGTGAAAGACCGGCTGACTACCTCGGCGCTGCGTCTCTCCGGCGGCCAGCAGCAGCGCCTCTGCATTGCCCGCACCATCGCGGTCGGCCCCGAAGTAATCATGATGGACGAGCCGACCTCCGGCCTCGACCCCATATCGACCGCCCAGATTGAGACCGCCATGCGCGAACTGAAGCAGCAGTACACCTTCGTCCTCGTCACCAACAACACCAAGCAGGCCGCCAGGGTCTCCGACCGGGTCGCGTTCTTCCTCTCCGGCGAACTGATAGAGGAAGGCGAAGCCGCGCAGATCTTCACCAAGCCCAAGGACAAACGCACCGACGACTACGTCTCAGGAAGGATAGGCTAGCGGATGCCGAGACTCGATCCCTCGATCCCTCGATCCCTTGATTCCTCTTCCGCCAAGCTCTCCACTTTGGGCCTCGACGTTTTCTACGGCAGCTTCCAGGCAGTGAAATCCGTGTCCATCGCCTTCCCTGCTCGTTCGATAACCGCTATTATCGGCCCGTCCGGCTGCGGCAAATCGACCCTGCTGCGCAGCCTCAACCGCATGAACGAACTCGTGGACGGCGCGCGCATCAAAGGCACGATTCTGCTCGATGGCAGCGACATCTACCGCCTGAGCGTGCTCGAACTCCGCAAGCGCGTCGGCATGGTTTTCCAGCGGCCCAACGCCTTCCCGCTTTCGGTGTTCGACAACATCGCCTATGGCCCGCGCATCCATGGCACCAACAACGGCTCGGAGTTGCAGGGCATCGTCGAACGCTGCCTCCGCGCGGTGCACATGTGGGATGAGGTCAAAGACAAACTGAACGACAGCGCGCTCCGCCTCACCGACGAACAGCGCCAGCGCCTCTGTATTGCC
>JAPLUO010000013.1 GCA_026397595.1 Caldifarciminota bacterium | reverse complement strand
CCTCATCGCGGACATGTTAGGTCTCGCGGGCGGGGATGTCAAATCGGCGGGGGGGCTATCGGGGACGCTGACCATTTTCGGCGTCCGCGCCGAGTTTGAAGTCCTGAACTTCATCTATCGTAGGATACGCTTTCGCGGTCTTGTGTCAAGTGCTGATCGGTTCCAACCGCCATGCGTCCAACCGCCGCGCGGGCGGCTGCCGTGACGCCATCGGTTCGACGTCACGCGCCCGACGCCACCGGCCGGGCTGACCGAGGTCGACCGGCTGCGCTTGACAGCCGGACGCCTTACGCTACGCTATGGGCGTGACAGTGAATTCTCTTTTCAGAGGCATCGCCGAGCGCTTCACCAACGACATAGCGATCGATCTCGGCACCTCCTCAACCCTGATTTACGTCAAAGGCAAAGGCATCGAGCTGCGCGAGCCTTCAGTCGTGACGATCGACGAGGTGACCCACGATGTCGTCGCGGTCGGCACCGAGGCCAAGCGGATGCTCGGCCGGACCCCGGAGGGAATCCGCGTCATCCGACCGATGAAGGACGGCGTCATCGCCGACTTCGGCATCGTCGAGATCATGCTCAAGACCTACATTGGCATGGTCCAGCGCAAGAAGCTCTTTGTCCGGCCCCGGATCATCGTCTGCGTGCCTTCAGGAATCACCGAGGTCGAGAAACGCGCTGTGCGTGACTCGGTCGAGGCATCGGGCGCCCGCGAGATTTACCTCGTGTCCGAACCGATCGCCGCAGCCATCGGCGTCGGCCTGCCGGTCGAGGCCCCGACCGGCAACATGATCATCGACATTGGCGGCGGCACGACGGAAATCGCGGTCGTCGCCCTCTCCGGCGTGGTCAACGCCGCCTCGGTCCGCGTCGCCGGCGACGAGATGGACGACGCGATAGTCAACTACATCAAGAAGAACTACAACCTCATCGTCGGCGAGCAGACTTCGGAGGCCGTCAAGATCGCCATCGGCTCGGCCTACGCGACCGGCAAAGAGGAGACCATGGAGGTCAAGGGCCGGGACCTCGTCTCCGGTATACCGAAGATCATCAAGATTACCAGCACCAAGGTACGCGAGTCGCTGGAGGAACCGATTACGCTCATCGTCGACGCGGTCCGTCTTGCCCTGGAAAAAACCCCGCCCGAACTGGCCGCCGACATCGTCGACCGGGGCATCTACATGTGCGGCGGCGGTGCGCTGTTGCGCGGTCTCGACCTGCTCATCAAGGAGGAGACAAGCCTGCCGGTGTTCGTGGCTGAGAACCCGCTGGAAAGCGTGGTGCGCGGCGCCGGCCGCATCCTGGAAAACATCAGCGTCAACGACAAGCTCGTACTCCGCGCCAAGTAACAGACTTCCTGAAGACCCGATGACCGCGCTCAACTCTCTGATAATGGCGGCCGCGTCGCGCGGCTGATTCCGACGTGGCCAAGCGACTCGTCACCGCCGGGCAGGACCGTATCGCCTGGCTGGTCGTCCTCCTCGGCTTTGCTCTGCTGCTGCTCCCCCACCGCCTGCGCCTTTCGGTTACTCAGCCGTTTCAGTCCGCGCTCCTCGCGCCGCTCCGCCTCGGCAACGCGGTCAGCCAGTCGCTCCGCGACTCAAGGACGGAGAACGAACGACTCTCGCTGCTTGCCGCCGAACTCTCGGTCGACAACGCGCGTCTTGAGTCCGCGTCCCAGACCGCGGGACCGGAACCGCTTGTCGGCCTGGCGCTGACCCGGGCGCCGGTCATCAGCCGCGACCTTGCCACGTTTGAACGCTGGCTCGTCATCAGCCGCGGCACGCGCCACGGCATCGGACCCGGCGCGCCGGTAATCACAGCGGACGGGGTCTGCGGCAAGGTCATCGCCTGCGGCCCGCACCAGTCCCTGGTCCAGACGCTGCTCGCGCCCGAGTCCCGGGTTGCCGTGCTTAACCTCCGGTCCCGGGTTCCGGCGCTTGCCCGGGCCGACCACTCCGGCCGGCTCGTTCTCGACTACGCGCCCAAGGAATCGGACTTCAAGGTCGGCGACACGGTTGTGACCGCAGGCCTCGGCACGGTCTTTCCCAAAGGGCTCAGGATCGGCGAAGTCATCGCGGTTCCGGACCGACCCGAGGCCCTGTTCAAGCCGGTGACAATCCGCCCGTTCGCCGACATCAGCCGCGTCGAGCAGGTATTCGTCATCCACCTGCCCGAGGGCGGCAGCTTCGAGAACGGGTCCGGCTGGCTGGAGAACACGGCCCGACCCGAAGTGAGCATCCCGGACCAGCCGGCCGGCCAATGAGAACCTTCGTCGCGTTCCTGCTGCTGTACCTGCTCTTCCTGGTCCAGGCCAGCGTCAACCCGTGGTGGCCTGACCTCGTCCTGCTCGGGTTGATCGCGGTCTCGCTGCACGAAACCCGGCTCACGTCCGCCCTGGCCGGGGCCTTCGCCGGGCTCTGCCTCGACATGACCAACCCGGCCTTCACCGGCACCAGCCTGTTCGCATTCGCCGTAACCGGCTACGGCGTAGCTTCGTTGCGGACCCTGTTCTACCGGGCGCGCTGGGCCACCCTCCTCTTCGTGCTGATGGCGCTTACACTCAAATGGACCGCACTCGCGCTCTTCGGCCCGGGCCTGCCCGGCCTCGCGCCAATGCTGGTCTCATCCGTACTGACCATGGCCCTGGCCCCGCTGGTCGAACTGGGCCTTGCGCGCTTCCTCTACCCCGGATTGCAGCCCGCCTGACCCGGCTGACGCAGGTCCTCCTGG
>JAPLUO010000086.1 GCA_026397595.1 Caldifarciminota bacterium | reverse complement strand
AGCGTGGCGGACGAAGTGATATTCATGCCCGGGGGATTCTCGGCGGAATACGGTCGGGCGATGTCGGGCGTGGTCAACCTGATAACCGCCTACCCGAAGGTCGAGCCGAGCGCGGCCTATCGAATCCGGTCAGAGAAGATGATGCCTTACTACTACGACTTCGGGTACACGGACCAGGCGCTCCAGGCGCACATCCCGGTCACCCGCGGCCTGCGTCTGTTCGTGGACGCGGGCGGCACGACCATGGACGACTGGGACCCGCGGCTGCTCCGGTTGCCGCACAATGAACGCGCGGACTATTCGCTGTACGGGAAGGCGGTCGCGGACCTCGGCTCCAAACTGAAGTTCACGGGTTCGGCAGCGGCGTTCCGCAGCGAGTTCGACCGGTACCAGTCGCAGTGGAAGCTCCTGCTGGACGACTATCGTTCGGACATGCGCCACGGCAACCTCGGCATCGCGAGCCTGAGCTGGCTGCCCGAAGACCGGTTCCTCGGCAAGGTGCAGGTCTCGCGGTTCTACACCGACAAGACGGTCGGGGTGAGAAAGCCGGGGCCGGTGAACATATGGAAGGACTTCAAGTTCCGTGACACCAGCGAGTACGGCCTGCCGGTGATTGACGCCCGCAACCCTTGGAACATGCAGTGGAACCGCTACTGGTACTTCTACACCGACGGCACGTATGACCAGTACCGCCACACCGCGACCGAGACCTGGAACTCGAAGGTGTTCGCAACGGCGCAGGTGACCCCGCACCACCAGTTCACTGCCGGCGCCGAGGCAGACCTGTACGACGTATCGAGCCGCTCCTATCGCTGGCTGAAGTCGAACAGCCCGTTCACCGACACCTACGAGTTCCGGCCGGTCGAGATGAGCGCGTACGTGCAGGACAAGGTCGAGCACGAAGGCCTGTATGCCGACCTTGGGCTGCGTTTCGACCAGCTCCGGCCCAACGCCACTTACAAGGAAAGCGTGGCCGGCCCGAACTCGCTCACGAGGCGTCTGCCGGCGACGCCCAAGAGCGGGTTCTCGCCAAGGCTCGGCGCGTCGTTCCGGATAACCGAGTGGCTCTTTGCCAGGGCCAACTACGGCTACTACCTCCAGTTCCCGCTCTTCTCGGCCCTCTACGACAACACGCTGAACCCGAGAGTCTATCGCACGAGCTACCGTGATTCACTGCTCGTGGTCGGCAACCCGAATCTGGAACCGGAGCGGACCCAGGCTTACGAACTCGGACTGCAGGGCGAGGTGACAAAGGACCTGCTCCTGACCGGGAACCTCTGGCGCAAGGACGTGTACGACCTGGTCGGCACGCGCGAGGTGCCGGCATTGCCCCAGGCGTACGTGACCTACTTCAACATCGACTACGCCAAGCTGACCGGAGTGGACCTCATCGTCGAACTGCGGCGGCAATGGTTCGACGCCAAGCTCTCCTATACGCTCTCATTCGCCTGCGGCACGAGTTCCTATGCGAACGAGGCATACAACGAGTTTATCCAGCGCGGCATCACCGTTCCGGCAGTTGAGTACACGCTCGACTTTGACCAGCGGAACCGGTTCTTCGCTCAGGTGGATGCGACCGTGCCGGAGAAAGCGACAGGGACAAGGTGGCTCGATGCCGTGCTCGACAGCCTCGGGTGCCACCTGCTCGGGTACGTGGGCAACGGGTTTCCGTATTCACCGCCGGGCGGCAAGGGTGACCCGGCAACGTGGAACACGTGCCTCAGGCCGTGGCGGTCGAACGTCGATGCGGTCCTGACCAAGCCGGTCAAGCTCGGCCGGGTGCGGATTGACCTCGTGGCCGAGGTCCTGAATCTGCTCGACGTTAGGGACGTGCTGTACGTGTTCCCGGGAACCGGGTCGCCGATTGACGACGGCCAGCGGTTCTACTACTACGACTTCGAGTTCGTACGGGACAACAGGAGCATCACGCCGCAGTGGTTCGGCGAACCCGGTTACGACCCGGGGCGGGATCCGAACCACGACGGGTACGTCAGTGCCGACGAAGCCCAGTTTGCGGAGTACGAACGCGTCGTGGCATACCACAAGGCCAAGATTGACTGGATAAACAACTACGGCCCGCCCCGCCGCGCCCGGCTCGGATTCACGGTCGGGTTCTAGACAGCCTACGGCTTACGGCTCACGGCTGGCAGCCCCGGGCAATTGAGAACCGCCAAGGACGCCAAGAGTGATGTCATTCCGACCGGAGCGAAGCGGAGTGGAGGGATCTCTCAGGACAACCGCAGATTACGCAGAGGTTGTTATCCGCAGAATGAACACAGATTGAGTCCCGACCCGAGCCCGAGCATTGCGTCGCCGCGGGTGGCACTTGACGACGGTCTTCAGGACCCCGACGGCCTCAGGACAGAGGCGGCGGAGAGAAACAACGTCGCGAAAACGACGATCCTGCACGTTTGTAGTACAGATGACACGAAGTGAGTCTGAGTGAAACGAAGGATCTTCGGAGGCGAAGATTCTTCGCTGCGCTCAGAATGATAGAGTGGCGAAGTGAAGTGGAGGAATCTCTCAGGGTATCCTAAGATGACGCAGATGGCGCAGACGGCACGAAGTGTCACCCCGACGCCTACGGAGGGGTCTTTCAGGACTATCCACTGCCTACGTCGATTCCACCGATTGACGGCGTACGGTTCACGGAGTACGGATTACGAAGCGGGTCCTACGGGCGGATTTCCTCGCCGTCGTGGGCGAATGAGGCGATGGGGGAGCTGCGGGATTCGTATTCTTCGGGCGTGAGATGGGCAATGTCCAAAGGGATGACGAACCGGTCAGCGGTCGCCATGACGGCTTTCTTGGCCAGACGGACGCGGTCGAAGATGTCCTTGCCCTCGTAGTCGCTCGACACTACCGCTACGTCCAAGTCGCTGTCCTCGTTGCCCTCGCCGCGTGCCCGCGAACCGAATACAATGAGCTTTTGCACACTGACGCCGCTTGCCGCCAGCGCCTTGCGGAGGAACTCGACTACCTCGGCAATTGTGCTCTCAGCCATTGCAGTGTCTTTCGGGAACGGGCGAGCATCGGTTCTGTGCTCCGCTGGTTGTATGTGAGCGCCATCTTCTTCAACTCGTCGGGGTAGCGCGTCGGAACACTCAGGCCGTCGAGTTCGTACAGCAGGTCTTTGACCTCGACCTGCGGGGCGAGTTGCGCGCGGTTGGCGAGGAAGAGCAGGTCATGCACTTTCGGCGGGTCGGACTTGAGCTTGGCGCGGTAGAGGCCCTTGAGTGCCTTCTCTATGGACAGGTGGCACATGAAGATGCAGTAGAAGTACCGGCCGCCGTCGAACATGTACTGGGCCGTGTCCATGTCGTAGTCGGCCTGAAGGAACCATTCCTTCGGGAGTTTCTCGCTCGCGTCCATGCTGCTAAGATAGGGCAGACCGGGGCGAGAGTCAAGGAGAGCGGTTGGGCAGATGGACGAAGTCAGATGTTAGAAGCTAGATGCTAGAAGTCAGAAGTGAGGGAGCGGAGGAGCAACCGCAGATGGCGCAGATGACACGGAGTGTCACTCCTTCGACGAGTTCAGGGCAAGCTATGAGCGAAGCGAAGGGTCTTTGGAGGCGAAGATTCTTCGCTGCGCTCAGAATGACACCCTGGATGGACGCTGAGAACTGGCAACTGGGAACCGTGAACTCTCGCGCGGCAGACAAGCAGAGTCGGGACGTGTCCCGGCACGTCTCGACCCCGCTCTCCGCTGGTTCTTCGGCGGCCCGGTCGGCTCAGACCTGCCCGGGGTGCTGCTACGCCATTCCCATCCGTATCACTTCTTCGACAGTGGTGAGTCCGGCCTTGGCTTTCTCCGTGAGGTCCTTCAACAGGGCCGTCTTTTCGGCCTTGCCGTAGAGCTGGCGCAGGGCGCTCGGCTGGGGGCGCGTAAGCACGAGGTCGCGAAGCTCCTCGGTCACCGGCAGTACCGCGAAGACCCCGACGTGCCCTTTGTAACCGGTGCCCTTGCACTCTTTGCAGCCGCGACCCTTGGCGGTGAGCTTCTGCCCGGGTTTGAGTCCCAGCCACAGGACCTGCGTCTTGAGCGGCGCAACGCTTTGCCTGCACGCCGGGCAGACCCGGCGGGCCAGCCGCTGCGCAATCACGCCTTCCAAACCGGTGGCAACCAGAAGCGGGTCGATTCCCATTCCCAAGAGGCGGCCAATCGCCTCGGCCGCGTCGTTCGCGTGTGTCGAACTCAGTACCACGTGGCCGCCAAGAACGGTCTGCAGGGCGGCCTGCGCCGTATCGGCGTCGTCCAGCCCGCCGACCATGACCACGTCCGGGTCATGGCGAGCGACCAGGCGTAGAGCGGTCACGTAGTCGTACCCGGAGCGCGGGTCAATCTGCGACTGGGTGACGTTGGGCAGGGGGAACTCTATCGGGTACTCGAGCGAGATAACCTTCTTGTCGCTCTTGCCTATCTCGTTCAGCAAAGCGTACAGGGTCGTGGTCTTCCCGCTGCCGGCCGGACCTGTGACTAGAACCAGGCCGCGCGGCTTGCCCATCATTTCACGCACACTGGTTAGGGCTGCGGGCGAGAATCCCAGCCGGTCCATCGGGATGAGCGTGGCGCGGTCGAGTATGCGCACAGTGAAGCTCTCACCGTAGGGGGTCGGGAGACTGGATACCCGGAAGTCAATCTCGCGGCCGTCCACAAACGCACCGTAGCGTCCATCCTTGGGCATGCGGTCGTCTTCCACCTTCATCCTCGACATCTTCTTGATCCGGGTAGCCACCCCCTCCGGCTGTTCTTGAGTATGGACCTGCCGCAGCGTACCGTCAATGCGGAAGCGGACGGTCAGTCCTTTGCGTCCCGGCTCGAAGTGTATCGCGTCGGCCCGCTGGCGTACGGCATCGAGTATCCTCCAGTTCACCCAGTCCTCTACGGTCATGGCCGGGGCCGGCTTCGCGGCCTCTTCGGTCTTGTGCGGTGCTGCTGCGGGCTTGGCGGCCGGCTTGCCGGCCGGCCGACTCTGCTTCTTCTGTTTCATCTTTCCTCCTTGGATATGGCTATCAAGCGCCCTCAGCCGGTTCTCGGCTGCGTGGCGGTTTCGGGCACATCCTGCTCATCTCAGTTCGCCGAAGCTGTCAGCCGCAAGCTGCAAGCTGTCGGCCATCAGGGGCGGTCACGGGAGAACAACGCGCGACATTCCTGCCTTCCCGCGTTCATAAGCGGTCCTGTCCGCTCAGGCTGGCGGCCGGTCTCATTTCATTGGCTTCCCGGTCACCCGCTTGACTTCGTCAATGGTAGTGATTCCGGTTTTGACCTTCTCAAGACCATCCTCCAACAGAGTCGCCACTCCGGCCTTGCCGGCGAGGTCGCGCACGGCCTTTGCGTGCGGGCGCGTTGCTACCAGGTCGCGAATCTCGTCGTTTATCGGCAGGACCTCGAAGATCCCGATTCGCCCCTTGTAGCCGGTGCCGTTGCACTCGGTGCAGCCGCGACCTTTCTGCAGCTTCTGTCCGGGCTTCAGCCCCATGACTACCCTTTCCCACGTGTCCGGCTCGTAGCTGTGCTTGCACGCCGGGCAAATCATGCGGACCAGCCGTTGCGCGATCACGCCTTCCAGTCCCTTGGCGACCAGGAACGGCTCGACGCCCATATCAACCAGGCGGGTGACGGTTTCCGGTGCGTCGTCGGCGTGCATCGTGCTGAACACCAGGCGGCCGGTGAGTGCGGCGCCCATTGCGGCCCCGGCGACTTCCGCATCACGGAGCCCGCCAAGCATGATGACGTCCGGGTCCTGACGCAGGACTTTCCCCAATCCGACGGGATAGGTGTACCCGGCGCGCGGGTTCACCTGTGTCTGCCTGACGCGGTCCAGGTCAAACTCGACCGGGTTCTCAATCGTGACGATGTTCCGCTTCTCGTCGGCCAGCGCGTTCAGAATCGCGTAGAGCGTGCTGCTCGTGCCCGAACCGCCCGGGCCGGTTACCAGCACCACGCCGTGCGGTCTGGCAATCAGGTCGCGCGTACGCTTCAGGGCCGGGGGCGAGAATCCGAGCTGGTCCATGGGCAGCAGCCGGATACGGTCGAGAATCCGCATCACAATCGCCTCACCGTAGGTCGCCGGGAAAATCGAGACCCGGAAGTCAACTTCCCGCCCGTCGATGATGGCGCCGTAGCGGCCGTCCGGCGCCACGTCGTCGGCACCAATCCGGGACATGGCCTTGATACGCGACACTATCGCTGACTCCAGGGCCTTCTGCGGCGCGACCACCGCGTGCAGCACGCCGTCAATCCGGAACCGGACCGAGAGACCTTCACGCGTCTGCTCAATGTGGATATCACTCGCCCGGTCGCGGGCGGCGCGGATCATTAGCTCATTGACCCAGCGCTCGGGCGATTTCTTGGGCTCCGCAACCACAGGCTCCGCCGTGGCCGGCGCGGCCTGCTTGACCTCTTGGTCGTTGCTCGGCGCTTCTGCGGGCTTGGCGGCCGGCTTGCCGGCCCGCCGACTCTGTCTCTTCTGTTTCATTTCTTCCTCCTGGTTACTGCATCTCCGCTTACTCGCATCGGATTTCCCCTCCGCCACGTCGGGCGGCATCCGGGGTTCTTACCATCAGGCGAAGCGTACCAATTCGTGTCCTGATGTCAAGGCGCGGCATCGGGCGCGGAGCGCCCGAGTTCTCGGTTCCCGGTTGGCAGTTTGCAGGTTGTTCGGCTGGCAGCCTCCGGCCTGCGGCTCACGGCTGACGGCTGCGGTCAGCGATTCACGGTGTACGGCTTACGGCGCAAGGTCTGCGGTTCACGGACAATGGTTCACGGCTTGCGCTGATGGCAGGGGAGATGCCGACCGCGCGTCGGGCCGACTGAGATCAGTATCGTGTGCCATCTCTCGAGGGTCGGGGCGGGCTTTCGCCCGCCCCGGCTCGACTGCCATCTGCTATCTACTGACTAGTGTCGCACTACCAGCTTCTGCGTGGCCCAGAAGGCTTGAGACTGGAGCTTCACGAGGTACACGCCGCCGGCCAGTTGCCCCAGGTCGAGACTCACGCTGCCACTCCGACCCAGAACCAGCGTTTTGGCCATCACTCGCTGTCCGGCTACGTTGTAGACACTCAGTTCGGCCGCACCGGCCTTCGGCAGACCGTAACGCAGCATCGCGAAGCCGGAAGCCAGCGGATTCGGGCTGATGGACATGCCCCGCGCGACTTCTGTCTTGCCGGCCTGCATGCCGCCGGGTGGCGGGGCCCCAAACAGGAACGAACCGGGCAAGAACTGCCATAGCTCATTGCTCTTGTTGCCCTTGGTCGCATACAACCTCGGGCCTGCTGCCAAGATGTCCGCGCCCGGCCCCACGGACTTGTCCTTGGCGCCGCGTGGCATCGAGTCTTCTTCGGACCAGGAGTTGGTCGCTATCGTGTACTTCCAGAACTCCCGCGTCTTGCCGCCCTTGAGCGCGTAGATGCTACCGTCCAGGTACGCACCGCACCCGCCATCACCGGATTTCTCCTTCTTGCCCGAGCGGCCGACAAAAGGCATGCCCGCAAGCGGAGCGCACCACGTGCCGCTCGTAATGTCGTACGCGTGGAGCTCGTTGTACTCTGCCCGGTGCGCGTAGATGGTGTTGGCGCCGTCGTACGCCAGCCAGGAGCCCTTGTCCCATTTCCGGTCGGCACCGCCCGGCGCATCGGCCAGCGCCTCCCAGCGGTCGCAGTCGGGGTGATACCGGTAGAACTCGTTCTTCTGTCCCTTCAGGAGGTACGCGTGCCCGTCCAAGGGGTCGCCGACCCAGATGATGTCGGTGCCGCCCTTGACCTTCTGGTGGGTGGGCCCGAGCGGAACGTCCTTCCTCTGGAGCCAGACATCGGCTCCGGCATCGTACATCCAGAAGCCCTGGGTGTTGTTGCCCTTGGTAGCGTAGATGTAGCCTTTGCCGTCCGCGCAGCCGGCCGAGCCGTCTGACGGCTTGTCGCGCTCGCTTCCATCCGGCCAGGGCGACAAGGTCTGCCAGACGTCTACAGTCGGGTCGTAGCGGTAGAAGTCCGCGGTCCTGTTGCCCTTGGCCGCGTAGATGAACCCGTTGCCTGAGTTGTACGCGAGCCAGCCGCCGGCATCCACTTCCTCGTTCGATGGCGGCAAAGGCATCGACGCCTGCGCGGACCAACCCAGGACGACAACGGTCAGCCGGACCGTGTTCGTGAGGACCGGCTCGTTGTAGTCGAAGTAGATGGCCGCCGAGTTGTCGACGTGCGTGCCCGGCGGGAGGCCGGGGTAGGTGTGGATCCTGAATCGCAGGAAACCATGACTCGCCGGCTCATTCGTGATGCTGTCCACCAGCTTGATGTCATTGAACGACCAGATCAGCTCATTCGGAGCGCCGAAGCCGAAGGCGTAGGGATGGCTGGCGGCCAGCGGCTCGATGGTCGAGACGTCGAGCCCCGGGTCGAGCACTTCCCGCACGACGATATCGAAGGCGGTGTCGTTGCCGACGTTCTGGAAGTAGATCGTGCAGTCGAGGACGTCGCCCGCCGAGATGTAGGGGTCGGGGCGGACCGCTATCATGTTGGGGTCGCAGGAGCCGCGCACGACCTCAATCTCGGAACCACGGTTGTCGGTCGTATCGTAATCGCCAGCCAAGGGTTCGATTGTCACCGAAGCCGTCAACTCGGTGCCGATTGGTACGACCGCGATTTCCACTATCGCCGACAGCCAACCCTCGAAAGCGGCCGGCAGTGAGCCGACATGCCATGTCACGGAGTGGGTTCCCGGATTGTAGTCTCCCGGCGGACTCGAGGATACGTAGCTGACCTCTGGCGGCAAGACCAACGTGACCGCGGCGTCAACCTCGACAGTCCCTGGGTTCGCGTAGCTTATTGCGTAGGTCTTGTTGAAGCCGGGGCGGGCGATGCCCCCGGCAACGCTCACCGCAAGGTCTTGGACAATACTGTCCACCTGGTCTCCGAAGTCTTTGCCCGTGACTTCCTCGCCCCTTTCCACTGTAACGATGTGAACGCCGGGTGGGGGCGGGTACGTCAGTCGCCAGTAGGTCTTCACGGCTTCGCTCACCGTGTACTCGCCGGCTGGAAGAGAGTGGAACAGGAAGTTCCCGTCCGCGTCCGTCAGGGTATAACTCGGGCCCGGCTCGAGCTTGACCGTCCACGCCGGCAGGCCGCGCTCTCCCGGGTCGCGTTCGCCGTCGCCGTCGTCATCGCTGAAGGCGGTCCCGGCAATGCTCGCACCGCGCCGGCCGTACCGCTTGTAGTATATCTCACCGTCGCCGTCGCGGTAGTCAGTCCAGACCACGTGGACCTCGGGGGCGGCTACTGCTACCGAAGCGCAGACCGAGCTGCCGGTGGCGTCTGTCAGCCGTGTGTCGCTGCTCCAAATTGCGCCGCCGTCAGTCGAGCCCTTGTAGTACACCTCGAAGTTGCCGTCTCGGTCGTCGCACCAGACTACGTGGACCGCCTCGCCCGCAACCGCTACGGAAGGCAGGAACGAGTAGCTTACGTCGTTCGTCAGCCGCGTGTCGCTGCTCCAAATTGCGCCGCCGTCGGTCGAGCCCTTGTAGTACACCTCGCGGTTGCCGTCGCGGTCGTCACACCAGACTACGTGGACCGCGTTGCCGGCGACCGCCACACAAGGCCACCTCAATGCGCCCGAGCAGTTCGTCAATCGCGTGTCGCTGCCCCAAGTCTCACCGCCATCAATCGAACGCTTGTAGTAGGTCTCCCCGTTGCCGTCGCGGTCGTCATACCAGACCACGTGGACAACAGCGCCGGCAACCGCCACGGAGGGGCCATCCGAACTGCTGGCGTCGTTCGTTAGCCTCGTGTCGCTACCCCAGTTTGCCCCGCCGTCGGTCGAGCGTTTGTAGTATATCTCAGCGTTGCCGTCGCGGTAGTCAGTCCAGACCACGTGGACCACATCACCAGCAACGGCCAAGGAGGGTTCGTGCGAAGTGCCGGCATCGTTCGTCAGCCGCGTGACGCTGCCCCAATTCTCGCCACCATCAATCGAGCGCTTGTAGTATATCTCCGCGTGACCGTTGTCGTGGATGTCACACCAGACCACGTGGACCGCGTCGCCGGCGACCGCAGCGGAAGGGGAGTCCGCTATGCTGTCGGAGTTCGACAGCCGCACATCGCTGCCCCAGGCTATGCCACCATCGGTCGAGCGCTTGTAGTATACGTTGTAGTAGTCATACCAGACCGCGTGGACCCTCTCGCCTGTGGTCGCCACACACCACGCATTGTTGGCGGACGTGTAGGACGAACTCGGGTCGTTCGTCAACCGCTGTTCCGGCTGCCACTGGCCCAGCACCGGCGCGACCAACACGATTGTGAGTAGTAGAGCTGCTGCTGCATAGGACTTAGTACGCATCTTGCCTCCTGTCCGGCCGAAGGCCGGAGCGTTCCGCCCGGACCCTGACTGCCGTTGCCGCCCGCCGGGGCATTACACCCGTCGCCCCAGTAGGAGCAACAGCATTATCTATCTTCGTGGGCGTCGTGTCAAGTTAGCCTGTCCGTGTACGAAAGCCGTGGCAGGGCCGCGGTCGACGAGTCCTACTCGCCCTCGCCATCTGATGGCCGGATTCCCCTCCCAGGCCCGGCTGCCAAAGCGGCGGGTCGCGCTAACCAGGGTGGGTGAATTCAGAGTTCAGAATGCAGATATCAGGAGTCAGAAGTGCGGGTTCGGCTACTGCAACCTGCGAACTGCAAACTGGTCACTCGCGGCCTTCGGCCGCGCTGGCTTGCGCTGATGGCAGGGGAGTCGTGCGGAGGCGGTCAGCCGACTACGTCAGGCGCGAGGGCGGCGGCAGGCGATTTCCCGGCTGCTCGGGCGTCGTCGGCTTCGCGCCCATGTGTTGCCGGACGGCGACTATGAGGTCGTCATAGGCCACGCCCCATTCGTCACGGTGGAAGTCGAAGTACGGATGGGACGCGAGGGAGTCCGGCAACGCGCAGTCGTCAATTCTTGCCGGCAGCACCCGGACGCGTCGCCCGCCGAAACTTCTCGTCATGACCGTTCTCAGTTCGTGCTGGACCCAGCTTGACGCGACTGAGGCGGCAGAAATGGCCGGGACGATACAGTCGACCGGTCGGGCTGCGTGCCCTATCCAACTGACGAGGAGCATGCCCGCCGACATGTCGACATCGTCAATCCAAGGGGTGATTCGGTCTTGACGCAGCGACGCGGTCAGCTTGCTGGCAAACTCGTGGTCCGCGTAGTTGTACGGAATTACGATGTGAGGATGACCGGCGGGCTGGAGTGGATCCAAATGCTTCATGTTTGTTTCCCCTTTCGGGCGAAAGCGCTCGACCGCCCCGAAGGCCCTGGGGCTCTGCACCAGAGGCCTGCGTCCGGCCGATTGCGGTTCGTCATCTGACACCCTGTCCGCTGACATGGTAGCGGACGGCCCTGCGCATGTCAAATGGACGTGATGGACGGCCGACGGCTTACGGCTTACGGTTCACGGATGACGGCTAGGAGCGCGGCCGAAAAGCCACGCAGCGGCAGACGCAACAATCGTGCCACCATTGAGAATCAAGGGGTTACGCGATCTCAGGGCTGCCGTGGCGCGGCCGCAACTGGGGTTTCCGGCCGGGCTTCTAGGTCAGAAGTGCGGGTTCGGCTACTGCAACCTGCAAACTGGGGACTGGAAGCTCGCGCCCGTGGCGCGGCTAATCTAGAATCTGAAATCTACAATCTAGAATGCTGTTGCTGATGGCAGGGGAGACGCCGCCCGCGTGTCGGCCGGGCAGGGAGCCGAGTCTACCTCTCTGCGCGGGTTCGCTTTCTTGTACTACTCATGGTCCCACTTGCCTAGGAGGGGGTCATACGTGCAGTTCCAGCTGCGGTGCTGCCATTCACCAAATACTCTCTCGGTCATCAGTGAACATGGGTTGCATCCAAGACGAAACTCGCATAGGCTGCAGGGCGTAAAGGAATCGTTCCCGCCGTCGCGGAAGGCGAAGTGCCGCTTGGCGCGGATGACATCCAAGATAGACTCCCGGGCGATGTTACCGATGACGTGGCCCCGCGCTGCGATGCAGGGAAGGACCTCGCCAGTGCGCGTGACGGCGAGTCCGTCCTGCCAGCACGCATGGCCCTTCGCCAGCCGAAAGAACATGCCCGTTGGCACTCGGAAGTCGCCGGGAGCGCACTTGAACAACTCTCTAAACGCCTTGGTCGAAGGTGACTCCGTGTCCACCGTGAAGTCGCGAGACACGTACCTTGTTATGCGGATCTCCTGCACGCCGCCAGACATCAACCACTCCCTGACCGCGTTCTCTTCCTCGGCGGCGCGGTCAGCCAGAATGACTTCGGCCGTCAGATGCCTCCGACTGCTTTGTCTGTTCCTCGCCAGCAGGGCTTTGAGCGCCTCAAATGAGCCTGAAACGCCAGTTGCGGCGTCGTGGAGAGCCTCGGTGGCGCCAAAGACGGGCACGACCAGGCCCAAGTCCATGTCACCCAGGAAGCCCCAGTCTTCCTCAGAAAGGACTACCCCTGGCGTCTGGATCGTCATCTCCAGGTTCACGTCCCGAGCTGCTGCTGCCAAGTCCTGCAGCGTAGTCCGTTCTAGAAACGGGTCCCCTCCCTGAATGTGCAGACGACGACAGCCGCACGCCTTGAGTTCGCCCACAAGCTGCCTGACGTCGAACTCGGGCAGACTGCTCTGCGAAGGCCAAACTCCACAGGCGCACAAGGAGCTGGCCCATCCAAGCCCAAATCCACAAGACGGGCAGCGCAGCGAGCAACGCGTCGACGTCTCAACCACCACACGGCTCAAGAGGCGCTGCAGCCCCAGGGCCTCCTCTTGGCTGCGGAGAACTGCCGGCCTGTATCTTTCGGAAAACACGAGACCCGGTTCGAATGTGCCGAGGTCCAAGGCCTCAAGATAATGGAGGAACTTGCGAACCTGCGTGGTGTTCACACCAACGCGCTGACCTGTCTCTTCCACGTCCGTCCCGTTCGCCAGGCACTCGACGGTTTGGCGATGCCACGGTTCCTTCAGCCAGAACACTCGCTCCTGGAAGAGGTCAAAGATGGAAGCGTGTACCCGCCCCTTCACCAAGTGACAGTGGGGATGGAGATGAAAGTACGTCACGGAGTGCTGCGGGGACGTCCAGTTTGCCAGTTCATATCAACCGGGTGCGGTCGGATTCGTCAAAGCGTCTGTCGAGGCAAATGCGTCAGGGCGTCGTTCCAATATGGAGAAAAGGGTGACCAAGCTGGACTCCACCCCTTCTCGGGTAGACCGACAACGGTGCTCAAAGTCAAAATACCCTTCATCGCAAGCCCCCGCGTAGCAGACGGTACACAAGTTCCGAGCCCAGCATTCATGACAACCCGGCAGGTTCCCGAAGTATTCGTCCATCACTTGCACCGCCTGACTTTCGACCATTCCGCGTTCCACATCTCCAATCGGGAAGTGTTCGTTTATCCGCTCGCAGATATGGAGCCGGCCGTCCGGGGTAACCGCCAGCTTGCGGCCAGGCAGGCACGTTCCCGTATACCACTCGGGGGAGCCACGGCCCAACGATTGAATCCTTTGGTACGTCCGAACCAGCGCCTCTTCCTCGAAATGGTATAGGAAATCACCCTTCGAGAAGCGCACGCCCAACGCTTTCTGCTTGGTGTACAATCCTAGGACACTGGCGATTCTCTGAGCGAAAAGGGCCACTTCGTATGGATGGCTGCGGTGAAAATCGGAGACTGGGAGGTCCTTCAGGAAACTCACCATCAGGATCGGAGGCAACTCCTTCTTTCTCTTCTCAAAGTACGCATGAACCAGCGGGACGTCGGAGTTGCCATTCAAGGTTGGCAGCAGGCGCACTCGGGTGAAGTAGTAGGCCTCGTCGAACTTCCGGATTCTCTCGAGATTTGCCGCAACGATATCGTAGGTAGGTCCGCCGTTCTCGAATAGTCGATATCGGTTGTGCTCCTCCGGCGGACCATCGAGACTCACGTTAAGAAATATGCTGTGGTCGCGAAGGAAGGGCAAATGCTCCTCCCGCAGTAGAGTCAAGTTCGTGCCGATGCTCAGAACCAACCCGTAGTGGTCTTGCTTTGCCTCCTCGGCGTACAGAGTGGCTCTTCGAACAAGATCGAAGTCAAGCAGCGGCTCTCCTCCGTAGAAGACGATGTTCAAGTTTCGGTCCGGATAGCTGCGAAAGACAGCCTCGGCATTGTAGCGATAGAACCAGTCAATGGCCCTTCGCGCCACACCCCACGACATGAGATTCCGTGAATGGACCCGATAGCTCGAGTACGACGAGGAGTACGCGCAATACGCACATCGCAGGTTGCAGTCTTCCGAAACCGTCAGCACCAAGTCCGACATCCAGACCGGTCCTCTTCTCTCTATTGGAGCATCGCTGAGTTTCCGAAACCGCAAATACCTGGGCAAATCCGGGCGACGGAACGCGCCTGTTTTCCTCCGCCAGAGGCGGACATAAAAGAGCAGCTTCTCTTTGTCCTCGTCATCGTTGCCGATTAGTGCCCCAAGTTCTTCGTCGGTGGCCGCGTACAGCCGGTCCGTGAACTGACTGTCAAGCCGCTCGCTCCAAGGATGGGTGCTGTTGGTGGGTGCGTCGTAGAGATAGACGCATCCGCTTGGCGTCCGGAATATGAGATAGTGGCTAGACGCCCGGCTCGCTTTCATGTCATTGGCGGCATGGGCTGAACAGGCAGAGCATGCACTACAGGACGTCTGCGACCCCGCAACCCACCACGCGTCAGGAGACAGCGCTAGATTGACGAAAGTACGGCGCGGATTCTTGCCTACCTACACGCCGGCTTTCGTGTCCTCCGTCAGCGACCGTGCCCTGCTTAGGCGAAGTGCGCTACAGTCGCGCCCGCGGCACCCGTGGCGACGACCCCGATAGCTGTCCCGCAGGCAACACATGCTAAGTAGGTCGGTTCATAAGTTCGCTAACGTATTCTTCAGTTAGTTAGGCCGCGCAGGATGCACTCTCAATGCCTGTCTTGGCGTCGAGTTTCTGAAGGAGCTGCTCAAGGTCGCGACGTGTGAACTTCCATTCGAACGGTTT
>JAPLUO010000392.1 GCA_026397595.1 Caldifarciminota bacterium | reverse complement strand
CTTCCCCCGGTTCTTCCCCCCGTGCTTCCCCCAGTCCTTCCCCGAGTTCTTCCCCCCGCTCTTCCCCCGACTCTTGGGCCAGTGCTTCCCCCATGCCTTGGCCCAGCGCAACCGCCCGCGCTTGCTTGACTCTGCCCTCGTTTCCCGCTATAACTCCACCGTGATTTGCTGGGTCAGTACGACTCGAATAGCGACGCCAATGTCATGCGGACGGGAGCGGTAACCATGAGCGCAAAGCGGCCACGGCTGAAGAAGGTCGAACGAGAGACGCCGAGTATTGTGCCCGAGCAGGTTGAGAAACTGAAGGAGCTGTTCCCGGAGGCGGTCAGCGAGGGCAAGGTTGACTTCGACAGGCTGCGGCAGACGCTGGGCGAGTTCGCGGACGACCGGCCCGAACGGTACTCGTTCACGTGGGCGGGCAAGCGCGACTGCATCAAGCTGCTTCAGGTCCCCAGCCGCGCCACGCTTGTACCGAGCCCTGACGAATCCATTGACTGGGACACCACGAACAACGTCTTCATCGAGGGCGAGAACCTTGAAGTCCTGAAGCTCCTGTACAAAGCCTACTACGGCCGGGTGAAGATGGTCTACATCGACCCGCCGTACAACACCGGCAAAGACTTCATCTACCCGGACAACTACGCTGACCCACTCGACACCTACCTGCGCCTGACCGGCCAGAAGGATTCGGAAGGCAACGTCCTGACCAGCAACCCGGAAACCAGCGGCCGCTATCACTCGTCGTGGCTCTCAATGATGTACCCGCGTCTCTTCGTGGCCCGACAGCTTCTCCGCGACGACGGCGTCATCTTCGTCAGCATAGACGACAACGAAGTCTACAACCTCCGCGCTGCCATGAACGAGGTCTTCGGGGAAGAGAACTTCCTTGCCTGCTTTGTGGTGCAGAGCAACCCGCGGGGGTCGCAGTCAGTCGAGCACGCGGCAGTCGTTCACGAGTACGTACTGTTCTATGCAAGACAGACACAGCAGCTACAGAGCACGGGGTTGACGCTGAACGACGCGATGAGGGCGGAGTACAAGTACACCCTGCCTGACGGAAGGCACTACAGGTTCCTTGGGCTGAGGCAAAGAGGAGGAGCGTGGCGTCGCGAGCAACGTCCCCTTCTGTACTATCCCATCTTCGTGGACCCAGCCACAGGGCGAGTATCTCTCGACCGGTCCGCAAAGCACTCCATCGAGGTGTGGCCGGTCAAGCCCACGACGGGCGAGAAGGGAACGTGGAGATGGAACAAACGTAAGGTGGCGTGGGTGACGAGCGGAAGACCAAGGCCAAGACCATTTGGGCGGAAGCCGAGTTGAACTACCAGAACGCGACGACCGAGGTGAAGGGCCTGTTTGGCGGTTCCGAAGTCTTCGCCTTTCCCAAACCCAAGCAGTTGGTCAAGAGGTTGACCAGACTTGCGGGGTGCCATGACGATGACATCATGCTGGACTTCTTTGCAGGGTCCTGCACGGGCGCACAGTCGCTCCTCGAAGCCAACCAAGAGGACGGCGACAATCGTCGCTTCATCATGGTTCAGTTGCAGGAACCAACAGGCAGGAAAGACTATCCGACCATCGCTGACATCGGCAAGGACCGGATTCGGCGGGTGATTGCGAAGATGAAGAAGGAGCAGACCGGAAAGTTGGCGACTGAGGGGCCGCAGGATTTGGGGTTCCGGGTGTATAAGCTGGCCGAGAGCAATATGAAGCTGTGGAAGGGCACAGAGGAGAAGGACCCGGAGAAGTATGCGAAGACGATGGAGATGTTCCTTGACCCGCTGGTTGAGGGCTGGAAGCCGGAGGACGTGATTGCCGAAGTCGCGCTGAAAGAGGCCGGGTTCGGGCTGAACTGCCGGGTCGAGGAATTGAATCCACAGATTACGCAGATTACGCAGAAGGATGGCCAGGGTCAGGCCCGGAAGCGGACAGCGGACTCGAATCACGGGCCACACGTGTTCAAGGTGACAGACGCGGATAAGGAGCAGTCGTTCTACATCAGCCTTGACGACAAGGTGCGGCTGGAGGACATGAAGTTCCTAAACCTGACCCGCGACATACTCTTTGTCTGCCGCGATGTGGCTTTGGACGACGAAACCGCAGCCAACCTCGCCTTGCAGTGCAGGTTGAGGACGATATAGAAGGGCTGTATAATGGCAACCATGAACCCAATTGACGAGGCACTGAAGTTGCCGAATGGCGCTCGGTTCTACCGCTGTGCGCTTCAGGTGAACCCCTACGCCTACCTACTGAAGAACAAGAAGCCGACATCGTTCACAGACGAGGCCTCGTACAACAAGGCGCTGGTAGAGGCATGCAGAGCGAACCGCATCGAGGCCATCGCCATCACTGACCATTTCAACGTCGATTCGTCAGACCAACTCACGAAAGCGGCCTGCGACGCCGGAATCGTGGTATTCCAGGGCTTTGAGGCACGCACCAAGGACGGCGTTCACCTCCTGTGTTTGTTCAACCCCGACTCGGAAGCAACTAGGCTTAATCGCATCATCGGAGACTGCGGCGTGCACGGCCAAGACACCGGAGGTGAGCTCGCTCAGTACGACGTGCTGGATTTCCTCGACAAGGCCAGTCAGTGGAACGCTGTCTGCGTCGCCGCCCACGTGGCGGCGAATGGAGGACTGCTCTCGGTTCTGAAGGGAAAACCTCGAACAAAGGCATGGTGCTCGGATGGTCTACTAGCCGTTTCACTTCCTGGCCCAGTGAGCGATGAGCGGCCGGAGATTCGCGCCATCATTGAGAACACTGACCCTGAGCACCACCGGTCACACCCCATGGCGGTCATCAATGCATTGGATGTCAGCAGCCCCGATGACCTGGCAAAGCCCGGCTCCTCATGCTGGATCAAGATGTCCGAGCTATCAGTGGATGGTCTGCGACAAGCCTTCCTCGACCCAGGCTCACGTGTCCGGTTGGCGAGCGACCCGGTCCCGGAGGCTCATGCTGAAATTGTTGCCGCGGCATGGCAGACGGAGGGTTTCCTGAAGGACGCCGCCATCCACCTTAACGAGAACCTGAACGTGCTGATTGGCGGACGGGGTGCCGGCAAGTCGACGGTCATCGAGAGTATTCGCTATGCGCTTGGGCTTGACCCGGTCGGGGATGAAGCACGAAAGGCCCACGAAGGCATCATCCAGCACGTTCTGCGACCTGGTACGAAGATATCGGTGTTGGTACGGTCATATCGGCCCACGCGACGTGACTATGTAGTCGAGCGCACCATCCCCAATCCCCCGGTACTCAAGGATGAGACTGGTGTAGTTTTGCCATTATCCCCCAGAGACGTGGTCCCTGGTCTGGAGATCTACGGACAGCACGAGATATCCGAACTCGCCAAGACCAAGGAGAAGCGCACCAGGCTGCTGGGGCGATTCGCCGTACCAGATACAGACCTGTTGCGTCGAAGAGGGGAAGTGAAGCGCGAACTGGAGAAATCGCGTGCGCGCATTTCCGACGTGCTCAAGGAGCAGAAGCTGGTCGAGGAACGACTTGGCAGGCTCCCTGGACTGGAAGAGATGCTCAAGCGTTTCCAGGAAGCAGGTCTTGAAGAGAAACTGAGAGAACAGAGCCTTCTCGTCCGCGAGGAACGTGTCCTGAAGACTGTCGCTGAGCGAGTCGTGTCCGTCAAAGAACAGATGACCGGCCTGCGGGCAGCGTTGCCGCTGGACCGGGCTTTTCTAGCCGAGAAAGCACTGGCCGACCTCCCCGGGCGGGACGTGCTAGTGAAGGCCGATGCCATCCTCAAGAAACTCAGCGACGGATTCGAGGATGGCGTTCGAGGCCTGACAAAACTGGTCGTTGACGCAGAGGCGTCGCTCGCGCAGGTTCGCAGCGAGTGGAACGTGCGCAGCAAGCAGGTTCAGGCCGAGTACGAAGAGACTCTGCGGGAACTTCAGAAGACAAAGGTGGACGGCGAGGAGTTTATTCGCCTAAGGCGACAGATCGAGGAGCTCCGACCACTCAAGGAGCGTCAGGTCGCGCTGGCGAAAGCACTCCAGGACCACGACGCCCAGCGTCGGAATCAGCTAGCTGAATGGGAAGATGTGAAACGGGAGGAGTTCCAGCGACTGGAGCGCGCAGCCAAAGATGTGTCGCAACGGTTGGAGCGGCGTGTACACGTTCAGGTGGAGTTCCAGGGCGACCGCAGGCCGTTGGGAGACCTGTTGCGGAATCGGGTCGGCGGTCGTCTGGCCGAGGCAATCGACGCCTTGGAGCGGTTTCCGGGTCTCTCTCTCAAGGCGCTAGCCGACGCAGGCCGGCGTGGTGGTGCGGCGCTGCGGTCCGAGTTTGGTCTGACCCAAACAGCGGCAGACCGGATTGCATCTGCTCCGCCCGAGGTAATCATGGAGGTCGAGGAATTGGATCTGGAGCCGACGACCATGATCAAACTCAACGTCAACCCAGACGGGCGGGAACCCGCGTGGCAGACACTCGACGAGCTGTCCACGGGTCAGAAGGCAACGGCTGTGCTGCTACTCCTTCTGTTGGAGTCGGAAGCGCCACTAATAGTCGACCAACCCGAGGACGACCTCGACAACCGGTTCATCACCGATGGCGTCGTCCCGAAGATGCGCGACGAGAAACGTCGGCGGCAGTTCATCTTCGCGACCCACAACGCCAACATTCCAGTCCTCGGGGATGCAGAGCTGATAGTTGGTCTCAGCGCCAAGGGAGATGCTTCACAGGGCAAGACCCGTATGCCCTCCGAGCACATGGGCTCGATTGACTCTCGTCCGGTTCGAGAGCTGGTCGAAGAAGTGCTGGAGGGCGGGAGAGAGGCGTTCGAGACCCGACGCGCGAAGTACGGATTCTGACTGGGACATCCATGACAAAGACTGAGTTACTAGAGACAATCAGAAACGGAGAGAGTTCGGGCGTGGAGTTTAAGCGCGATGTCACCGATAACCGCGCCCTTGCACAGGAACTGGTGGCGTTTGCGAACCTGGAGGGTGGGCGGGTCCTGATGGGCGTCGACGACGATGGCACGGTCGTGGGAATCTCTCGGCCCGACCTTGAAGAATGGGTAATGACCACGTGCCGGGACAAGATCCGCCCTGAGATTATTCCCTACTACGAGTTGCTTCGTGATGTCGAGCCAGGCAAGAGCGTCGCAGTCATCCAGATAGTCCGGGGTCTAGCCGTGCACCATGTTTGGCACAACAACCATCGTACGTACTACATACGCGTTGGGAGTCAGAGCCGCGAGGCGAGCCCAGAGGAACTGGAACGGCTGTTCCAGCAGCGCGGGGCATTCCGGCTTGAACTGCGCCCCGTCCCGGGTTCGAGCTTGACCGACTTGGACATTCGGCGACTGGCCGACTACTTCGGTCGGGTCCGGCAGCAACCGGCCCCGACGGCTACCGACGACGCAAGTTGGACGCAACTTCTCGTCAATACCGAGTTCCTCTCCCGAGAAGCCGAGGCGACACCGGCCACGGTGGCCGGTCTGTTGTTGTTCGGCCTGCACCCGAATCGTTTCCTGCCCCAAGGTGGTATCAGTGCCGCTGCGTACGCTGGCACCGAAAAGGACTATGCTACGCAGGAACGGGCGTCTCTTCGGGGACCACTGACTCCACTCTTCGGAGAGTCTGGACTTGTGGAAAACGGGCTGGTTGAGCAGGCCATTGAGTTCGTGCGGCGAAACACTGTTACGACTGCTTCTCTTGAGGGTGGAGCCAGGCGAGTCGAGCGACGCGAGTATCCTGACGAGGCCATACGCGAAGCAGTGGTTAACGCGCTCGTACACCGAGACTACCTGCTGTCGGCCACCGACATTGAACTCTCGATGTACACCGACCGGCTTGAGGTAGTGTCGCCGGGCAGGCTACCCAATGGCATTACGCCTGAGCGCATGAGAATAGGCTGCCGTGCGGCCCGCAACCAACTCATCAAGGACGTGATGCGCGACTACGGCTATCTTGAGCACATGGGGATGGGAATACCACGCAAGGTCATCAAGAGCATGCGTGAGCACAACGGAACTGAGCCGGACCTGATTGAGGACGGCGAGAGGTTCATCGTTCGGCTTTGGAAGAAGCCACCCGTCTCTGGCTGATGGGGCCTGAGCCAATCCGGCGCTCCGGTGCAGGTTGAGGACGATATGAAACCGCAGATGGACGCAGATAGACGCAGATTGAGTTGCGGCTGCGTCCTGCGCAGTACCTTACCCAAACCCAAGTCTTCCGTCGGCGTGAATCGGCTGTTGCCCCGACCGCTTATCGGGTCACGGACCAAGACAAGGAACAGACGTTCTGCATCTGCCTTGACGACAGGGTGCGGCTGGAGGACGTGAAGTTGCGGAATCTGGCCCGCGACATGCTCTTCGTCTGCCGCGACGTGGCCCTGGACGACGAAACCGCCGCCAACCTGGCTTTGCAGTGCGGGTTGAGGACGATATAGGATATGAAGATACGCACGTCGGTTGAGTCCTACTTGGGATGTCGGATTGTTGGCAGTGACGAGCGCGGCCGGCAACTGAAGGCCTCTGACGGAGTCAGCGATGTGGCTTTCAGCGCCAGAGCACGGGTTCGCGGCACGGAGAAGCTCTACGTCGTCATGCACAAGGGCGAGTTCCCCGATTTAGGCGAGGGCGTGGAGGCCGAGCTTGTCTATCTCATCAGGCAAGGAACCAGACAGCGACCGGGCAAGTGGCCGGTGGACCAGTATGAAATCCACTTCCGCCACTCCGAGGGCGTACCCGCCCCGGAGTGCCTGAAGGCGGCGCGGGACATCTATCGCGAGCTCGCCAAAGCATAGATGCTCTTCCGCTTTGACGCGAATCAGGCCCTGCAGTGCCGGTTGAGGATGATATAGAATATGAAGATACGCACGTCTGTTGAGCCCTACTTGGCATGTCGGGTTGTTGGCAATGTCAAGCGCGGCTGGCACCTGAAGGCCTCCGACGGAGTCAGCGATGTGGCCTTCAGCGCCAAAGCACGGGAAAGCGGCACGGAGAAGCTATACGTCGTCAAGCACGATGGCAAGTTCTGCTATGTCGGGCGTACTAGTCAGCCCTTGTCGGCTCGCATCCGGGAAGGCATGAGCGCGCCCTACCCCTACCCCTGGCGGCGCTGGCACGAGGTTGACTTGTATGGCTGCTTCTTTGGCCGCAGAAGCGACCCCGATTTCGGCGAGGGCGTGGAGGCCGAGCTTGTCTATCTCATCAGGCAAGGAACCAGACAGCGACCGGGCAAGTGGCCGGTGGACCAGCATGAAATCCACCTCCGCCACTGCGAGGGCGTGTCTGACCCGGAGTGCGTGAAGGCGGCGTTGGACATCTACGGTGAATTGGCGAGGAAGTAGATGACCGTCGAGCAGTTGGACGCGCTGATGCTCACCGAGGAGGATGAGCATCTGGAGTTCAAGGAGGCCAAGGGCACGTACAACTTTGTAGACTTGCGGGACTACTGCGCAGCCTTGTCTAACGAAGGCGGAGGGAAGCTGATTCTCGGTGTCTCAAACAGGCGGCCACGGAAGATAGTTGGGACAAGAGCGTTCCAGAACCTGCAGGCGACCAAGGCCGACCTGCTCCGAGACCTGGGCATCCGCGTTGAGGCAGCCGAACTCCGGCAGGACGACCACCGGGTGCTGGTCTTTGACGTTCCGCGCCATCCGCTTGGAATGGTCGTATACTCCGGCCCCAAGCTCCTGATGCGAGGCGGCGAAGGGCTGGTTCGCATGACCCAGGACGTGCAGCGCCGTATCCTCAACGAAGCCGTCCAGGACTTCTCGGCGCTGAACTGCCCCGACGCGACGTTGGAGTCGCTTGACCCCGCCGCCATCGAGTCGCTGCGGGTCAGATGGCAGAAAAAGTCCGGCCGAACCGACCTGGCCGGCATGACCACGAAGCAGTTGTTGGAGGCCGCCGAGCTCTCGTCGGATGCCGGCGTGAGAGCATGTCCCTCGCTTAGTTGAAATTGGTAGCGGCCCCCACATCACTTTAGACAACCTTGCCAGCGGCGTCAACTGCCGCGTTCGGTGCTGCGTTCGGTGCGGTTCGCCCGATGACCGCCAGCAATGCACCGATATGTCGGTAACCATCCACACGTCGGAAGCGCTCCTCGGCATGTAGCAGTCCGGCCGCACACCAGCGCCAGCGCATATCGCCAGGACGCCAGCGCTTCACCTGCCTCGACACTTGCCCTGCTACGCTGAAGGC
>JAPLUO010000170.1 GCA_026397595.1 Caldifarciminota bacterium | reverse complement strand
GTCCATCACCGCGACCGTCGAGTACTTCTTGTGCAGATCTAGCCCTACGTGTAGCATATGTTTCCTCCTGTTTGTGTTTGAAGGGCTTACATCTCCATTATACCTTCAAAACTGCAGGAGGCTCTTCATAAGTATCTTCCTAATTACCTACGTATCAGGCGAGAATTAGGGCCTGTAGCCGGGAAACGGTGACACAAGACGAAGCCCTGCCTGCCCAGCGCCTTGGGTAAGGGATGAAGGATGAGCGCTGAAGGCGGAAGGATGAAGGATGAAGAGCGAAGAACGAAGAACGAGAAGAGACCCGACCTCTCGCGCCAACGGGCAATCCCGCCAGCGGCCCGACCCGGGGCGGTTGTGCGGAGAACCGGACCCCGGCCGCCATGACCCCCTCACCTTGACAATGGGTGCGGAAATCGGTGTTACTTTGGCCGTGAAGAGTCGCATCGGCTTAACATGTGGCTGGAGTTGGTTGTCCTGACCGGAACGGTCGAGGTGAGAGATGCGCAGGCCTGAGAGACGGGGTGCGTGTTGAACCCGTCTTTCGTCGCCTACATCGACGAGGCCGGTGACGAGGGGTTCAAGTTCGGGGCCGGCAGCTCAGAGTGGTTTGTGATATCCGCAGCGGTCTTCAGGCGCAAGTCCCAGTCCGCGCCTGTCGAGTTGATGGACTCTTCAGAAGCAACCTCACTGTAAGCTGCACTTCCGCGACCTCAAGCATGAACGGCGGCTGGCCTATGTGGGGGTCCTCGCCAGCGCCGACTTCCGAGCCACTACCATATTCGTGCACAAGCCCACGCTGGCCGAGCCGGAGACATTCCGAGCCAGGTATCGGCTGTACTTCTACGCCACTCGGTACCTGCTGGAGCGCGTGTCGTGGTACTGCCGCGACCATAAAACCGCACATGACGCCGGTGATGGGAGCGCCGAACTCGTGTTCTCGAACCGGGCCGGCATGTCATACGCGGAACTGAAGGACTATCTGAAACTGCTGCGCGAGGACACGAGCAGGCTGGCGGTTCAGATTGACTGGAACGTCATCAAGCCCGAACAGGTGCAAGCTCAGTCGCCGATGAGGTGTGCCGGACTGCTCGTTGCGGATGCCGTCGCCAGCGGGTTTGCGTATGCGGTGGAACCGTCGCGCTACGGATTCACAGAAGACCGATACGCCCGGATGCTGAAGCCGGTCACGTATCGTTACGGCCGGTACAGGGGATATGGGCTGAGGTTCTGGCCGCGTGAGTTCGAGGCGAAGCTGGAAGCAGAAGAACGGTTCACATGGCTGAGGGAAGTCTTCAAATGAAAAAGCAGGCCCCGGGCCTCAGGATCCCGCCCGCATGGGGCTGCCGTCCTTACGAACGACCAGAGGTAGTTCCCGCGCGTGCCTGCATGTGTACTATAGACACCCCAGAGCCATTGTCAAGCAGAGTCTGAGATGATTCCTGACGGGAAACGGTGACACAACACGAAACCCTGCCTGCCCAGCGCCCGGTACTGTTTCGTTCGTGGCCGATTCCGCCTCGGGGCACTTTGACTTCTGCAATCCGCAGTCTGAAATCGCTCCCTCCCCGCAACTGGCAACTCGTAACCCGCAACTCGGAACTCATTGGACTTGCGCGCCCCATGTACAGGTTCCGGTGCCTTGCCGATTTCCGAACACCGCCAACGGATAAAGGATGAGGGATGAGGGATGAGCGCTGAAGGCGGAAGGATGAAGGACGACGCATCCATGCCTCCCTCGCGCCAATGGCCAATCCCGCCGCCGCCCGAATCCGCCCCTTCGGCGGTTGGGCCTACGTCATCATCAGGGGCTGGCCGATAGTCCCGCGGGAACTGGGCTGGGACCGCGACGATGAGCACTAGCGTCGCGTCCCTGACGCGCTTCGGGCTACGGAAATGGTATTGTGTCCCGTGCGCCGAGAAAGCTTGGTTTATCCAGCCGGTGTGAATCCGGCTTGAGGAAAGGTTAGCAACCGCCTCAATAGTGAACTCTGCATAGGAACGGTAACGGTAACTATGAAGCCAGAGGGAACAAGGTATCGAGCCACAACGCAAGTGAAGGGATTGAGCCCCGAAATAATATATGTGCCAGATGCCGAGACATTGGGACATTGTCGCAGGCCATACTCGCACTGCCGCTAGAGCGAGGCGGTGTGAGACTGGCGGGGTCGGAGACCGTGGCGAGGTATCAAACGGATAGGCCCGGAACTCGGGAGACCCGTGGTGCTCTCACTGCTGAGTATGAGCCGCCAAGTCCTGAAGAAGGCGAGACGGCCCAGACGGCACTGCGGGAGTCGGATAAGCCCATAGTAGCGATGAAGCCGGGTAACGCCGGTGGAGCGAAGGGGCTTACAGGTATGCGACGGGACTTGAGGGACAGAACTGCCGGACTCAGAACCGGAGCACAGTTCTCAACAAAACTCAAGTCCCTAACTCTAAGGGCCAGCGGGAGTCAAAGGAATCAGTTCTGCTCACTGATGCACCTGATAACCGAAGATTCTCTTCTGGCGTGCTTTGGAGACTTGAAACGAAACAAGGCTCCGGGCATTGACGAAGTAACCATGACCGAATACGAAGCCAACCTTGAGGAGAACGTCAAGCAGCTTCATGCGCGTCTGAAAGCGCGGCGGTATCGACCACGACCGGTGAAACGGGTGTACATCCCGAAAGCCAATGGTCAGAAACGGCCATTAGGCATACCGACGGTGGAAGATAAGGTTGTGCAGATGGCGTGCAAGAAGATACTGGAGGCAATCTTTGAGGCTGACTTCCTGCCGGTGTCCTACGGTTTCCGGCCTGACCGGGGATGCCATGATGCCTTAGACGACGTGAGTCGGATGATAATGAGCCGACCAATCAACTTCGTTGTGGATATGGACATCGAACGCTTCTTCGATACGGTCAATCACGAATGGCTGATGGAATGTCTGAAGCAAAGGATACGGGACACGGCTTTCCTGCGTCTGATTGCCCGGTACTTAAGGGCCGGGACGGTCAGCGAAGGCAAGCATCTGGCAACGGTAGCCGGAACGCCGCAAGGCAGTGTCTTGAGTCCGGTGCTGGCCAACATCTACCTGCACTACATCTTAGACCTATGGTTCGAGCGGAAAGTCAAACCGGGTTTGAAAGGCTATGCCCGACAGATACGCTACGCGGACGACTTCATCATCGGCTTCCAGAGCGAGCGCGAGGCGAAACGGTTTACTGAAGCCCTGAGCGCGCGGCTGGCCAAGTTCGGCTTGAAGCTGGCGGAAGCCAAGAGCCGGACAATCGGATTCGGGCGGTATCGGTGGCAGACCGCTTGCCGAACGGGCAAACGGCTGGCGACCTTCGACTTTCTCGGAATCACGCACTACTGCGACCGGTCACGAGCGGGCAACTTCAAGTTAGGGCGCAAGACGGCGCGGACACGACTACGGCGGGCGCTACAGGCAACCAACGAATGGCTCAAACTGATACGGAACCGGATGCGATTTCAGCAATGGTGGCCTTTACTGGCAGCGAAGCTGCGCGGATACTACAACTACTACGCAATCGGCGGCAACATGAAGAGCGTGCAGACGTACTACTATCGCGTCGTGCAACTGGCTTGGAAATGGCTGAACCAGCGGAGTCAGCGACGCAGCTACAACTGGGATGAATACCGGCGGCTGCTGCGCTACAACCCGCTACCGAGGCCGAGGCTATGTCATGGTTATCCGAAACTTACGAGGATGTATGCTTGAAGAGCCGAATGACTTAATTGGTCACGTTCGGTTCTGTGAGGGGAACCTATAGTCTGGAATGGCTGAAATGGTTTCTACTCGACCTCCCCGAAAATCCCAGGGATGGACTTGACGATGGCAATGACGCGGGTAGTGAAGGAGTCGGCGCTCACAGGCCCAGCGTACGGCCGTGCCGGTCGCCGGTCAAGCCTAGACAGGCGGCCGAATGCCGGCTAACTTCGGGTAAAGGAGAGTATATGCCAACAAAGAAGAAGCAGAATGACCGACTGAGGCTGGTGGCGTATTGTGGGCTGTACTGCGACCTGTGTGCGGAGCGGGGGCGTATTCCGCTGCGGGCGCAGTCGCTTGTAGATTCGATGCGTATTGGGGGTTGGGACCGGTGGGCAGGCGACGTGCCCGGGTTCACGGAGTTCTGGAAGTTCCTCAGCGGATTGAGCGGAGGAGGATGCGGGGGCTGCCGCGCAGGCAGGGCGCCGGCAGCGATGCCGGGCGGGCCGCCGTTCTGCGACATCCGCAAGTGCGCACGGAAGCGGAAGATCGACATCTGCGTCTCTTGTCCGGACTGGCCGTGCCATCGGATCAAGAGGCTGGCCAAGAGCTATGTGACGCTGATTGCCGATGGCGAGCGGCT
>JAPLUO010000340.1 GCA_026397595.1 Caldifarciminota bacterium | reverse complement strand
AGACCCCTCCGTCGGCGTCGGGGCGACACTCATTCGTCTGTGTTCATCAGTGTCCATCTGTGGTTTGTCAGTCTCGGGGTCAGGGCCTTCTCCTCTCCTTGACTCTCCTCCGCCTGCCGGTAGTATCAGCGCCTATGAAAGATGACACGAATCGCCCGGCCAAGGACGTCGGAACGGCAAAGGAAGTCCCCTCCAAGTCGGAGAACTTCTCCGAATGGTACACCGCGGTTGTGCTCAAGGCCGAACTGGCCGACTACGCGCCGGTACGCGGGTGTATGGTCATCCGGCCGTACGGCTACGCGCTCTGGGAAAACATGCAGGCGCGGCTCGACAAGCGCATCAAGGACACCGGCCACGTGAACGCCTACTTCCCGACGCTCATCCCGGAAAGCTTCCTGACCAAGGAAGCCGAGCACGTGAAGGGTTTCTCGCCCCAGGTCGCATGGGTCACGCACGGCGGCGACGAGAAGCTGACCGAGCGCCTGGCGCTCCGGCCCACGAGCGAGGCGATTATCAACACGATGTACGCGAAGTGGGTGAAGAGCTACCGGGACCTACCCGTGCTCATCAACCAGTGGTGCAACATCTTCCGCTGGGAGAAGGCGACCCGGCTGTTCCTGCGCACCCTCGAATTCCTGTGGCAGGAAGGCCACACCCTGCACCGCACCCGCGACGAAGCTCAGGAAGAGACACTCAAGATTCTCGACCTGTACGTTGACTTCGTCGAGAACGAGCTGGCCGTGCCGGTGCTGGCCGGGGCCAAGCCTGAGTCCGAGAAGTTCCCGGGCGCGGTTGACACCTATTCCATTGAAGCCCTGATGCCTGACGGCCAGGCGCTGCAGGCGGGGACGTCGCACCTGCTTGGCCAGCACTTCTCCGAGGCATTCGACATCAAGTACCTCGACGAAGACAACACCGAGAAGCACCCGTGGGGTACGTCATGGGGAGTCTCAACCCGGCTCATCGGCGGGCTCATCATGACCCACGGCGACGACAAGGGCCTGTTCATGCCTCCGCGCGTTGCGCCTTTCCAAGCCGTCATCGTGCCTATCCTGTTCGGCAAGAACGACGACGCGGTTCTGGCCAAATGCCGCGAGACCAAAGCCGAACTCAAGGACTACCGGGTCCAACTCGACGACCGGACCACGCAGACCGCGGGCTGGAAGTACAATGAGCACGAGATGCGCGGCGTACCCGTGAGAATCGAAATCGGGCCCAAGGACGTCGCCAAGGAGCAGTGCGTACTCGTGCCCCGCGACGGCTCAGGCAAGCGGTTCGTGCCGCTGGCCGGGCTGCCCGAGACGCTAGGCAAGCTACTCGACGAGATTCAGGCGGGGATGCTCGCACGCGCCCGCGAGTTCGCCGCTTCGCGCACGTCGGATGCCGCTACGATAGACGAGTTCAAGGCCGCGATTGAAGCGAAGCCGGGCTACGTCCGGGTCCACTGGTGTAAATCACAGGAATGCGAGAACGCGCTGGTTGAGGCGACCAAGACCACGCCGCGCAACATGCCCGCGGCCGACCAGGGCAAGCCGGGCAAGTGCATCGTGTGCGGGAAGGACACCGAGACGGTCATCTACTACGCGCGCACCTATTAGGTGCGCGAAGTGAAGAAGTCATAAGGGGAAATGGCAAAGTAGGACTGGGGAATGACAAAGTCACAAGGGGAAATGGCAAAGTAGGACTGGGGAATGGCAAAGTCATAAGGGGAAATGAACAAGTCATGAGGGAAAGGGGAAATGGGCAAGTAATGAGGGAGAAGGACGAAGTCCAAAGGGGAAACGGAAAAGGAATGAGGGAGTGAGGACGGGGATCACTGACGGTCGGGGTCGCTGAGCGTGCGCATGCTCGCGCTAAAGATCAGGTTCAGTTCCTTCGCCTCTTGCAGGAGTTCGGCAGCGCCAGACCGCGCACCGGGCAGGGCCGTGGCCAGCATCTCCAACCAGTAGCAGGTCTCCCTGGCCTCTCGCCGGCAGATGGCGATGCGGTGCCGGAAGTCCTTCCTCGATTCCGCGCCGTCCGCCTCGCAGTAGTTTGCACCGACGCTCGTCCCCGCCCGCACAAGCTGCGAAATGAGCGACCGCGTGACCGGGGTCAATGGTATTCCCCTGGCGTATGCCACGACAGCGGACCCAAAGCACTGAGTCCGGTTCGCCAGGTCATAGGCCCGACTCGACGACCGGTCGCGTGCCACCGGCATCACATCCCAACTCTCCTCCGCCTCAGACTTCGCCCTTTCTCCTTTTCTCTCCGTACCGGACTTTGCCATTTCCCCTTTTCTCTCCGTGCCTAACTTTGCCATTTCCACTTTCCCCTTTGCCTGCTCCCCCTTCCCCTTCGCCATTCCTCTTCTCTCATTTGCCATTTCCCCTTTCCCCTTTGTCATTCTCTATCGCACTGTAATCAACATCTTCAGCTTCTCGTACTTCTTCGGCCCTATCCCCTTGACGTCCTGGATTCCCTCGATTGACTTGAACCGTCCCACGGTCTCGCGATACTGGATGATACGCTCGGCGGTCATCGGCCCGATACCGGGCAAGGTCTGAAGCAGCCCGGAGTCGGCCGTGTTGATGTTCACCAACGCGCCCGCCTGCTGCCGCACTACCCCGGGCGTTGCCGGGTACAGCCGCACCGGCTGGACCGGCTTGAGCGTCTCCTGCGCCGCCGCATAGCCAATCCACAAGTCCGTAAGACTCTGGGGCAGCAACTTGCCGGTGACCGGAATCCGCGCCCGCTCCAGCCATTGCTCAGTCGTGACCACCTTGTAGGTCCCGGGCAGACGATTCCTGACCCGGGCACGCCCGACCTGCGAGATCTCAGGCCAGACAAGCGTATCGCCGGTCACGAAGTAGTCAGCCCCGGCCAGCAGCGGCGCGGGTTCGTGCAGGCCCACGCTCTCCGGCGCGACCAGCCGCACCAGGGTCGTGTCGTCAATCACGAGCAGCCGCACCCGGTCCTTGTAGGGGGCGGCCGCAAACAGCTCGCGCCAGCCCAGCCTCCCCGAGCCGAGACCGGACTCAATCACGTAGTCGGGCAGAACCGCGATATCCGCGCCGGCCTTCTGTCGCACCGCCTCGGCAACCATCGCGCCCAGGCGCAGCCGGCCCGCGCTGTCCGGCGCGTACTCGACCGGGTTCAGGCAAACAGCCGTATCCGTGGGCACCGCGCTCAGCCGGTGTATCCACGCCGATGCCGACGAGGAATCCGCGCCCGCCGCCGGCTCGACGTTCAACATACGCGCCTCGGTCTGGTAGACCTTGTGCTCGGCCTTACTGAAGAGGACGTCAGCCAATCCCAGTCGCTGGCCGTATGCGGCCGCGTTCAACACCGGCGTCACGCCCGAACAAGCCAGGCGGTTCTCCACGTTCCCGGCCGTGCCTCGGCAGATAACCAGGTTCATTTCCTTAAAGCTGTCCGCAATCGCGCACCCGGTCTCCGGGCCAAAGTGCCCGATGACGATGACGAGGTCAACACTCTCGGCGCGCACGACCGGCAGGTAGCGACCGAGTTGGACCAGCGGGTCATCGACGACCCACCCGCCCACGTCCCCGCGCTGGTTGAGCTTCGTAATCTCAGGGTCGGTGATTCCGACGACCGCGAGCTTGATTCCCATCATGTCCTTCACGAGGTACGGCCGGAACAGCGTCACCCGCCGGTTCAGCACAACGTTGAGCATCGGGTCGGCGAGAATCGGGAACGCCGCCGCTTTCGCCAGGACCTCAAAGTTCTCAGTGCCCCCAATGAGATCGCGGGCACCGGGCGTTGCCGCGTCGTATCCGACCGCGTTCATGAACTCGACCGCCGCCCGCCCTTGCGAACTGTCGCCCTCGGGCGAGCCGAACCCGAAATCCCCGCAGTCGAGCAGGAGCGTGGCGTCGGTCCGCTGTTCTTTGATAAGGCCAAGCAGGTTGTCCCAGCCGCCCAGAGTGCGGCGCGGCAGGCCCGTCGACCCGAAGTCGATACCCGGCTGACTGCGGCCATGGAGGTCCGACGTGTAGAGGACCCGGAGCACCTGGAAATCGGAGGGGGACGAAGGTACGGCGCAGGTAAGCGCGAGAATGAGTCCAAGCACGCGTGTAATATAGCCCCTTCCCGGTTCAAATCAAGCCCGCCCCAAGCTTGACTCTTCACAGCACCGCCCTAGAATGGCCGCGATGGATTTGTTTACCAAGTGTGATGAGTTCTACCCGATTGTCGCGCGCGCCCAGAAACAGGGCTATTACCCCTATTTCATTCCGCTCAGTTCCGAGCCTGACCGCAAGGTCATAATCAACGGCAAAGAGTTGATTATGCTCGGCTCGAATAACTACCTTGGGCTCACCACGCACCCCAAGGTGAAGGAAGCTGCGATTGAAGCCATCCGCAAGTACGGCACCGGTTGCACCGGCTCGCGCTTCCTGAACGGCACCCTCGACCTGCACGTCCAGCTCGAATCCGAGTTGGCTGCCTTCTACAGCAAGGAGGATTGCCTCGTCTTCGCTACCGGCTACCAGGCCAATTTCGGCACGGTATCCGCCATCGTGCGCCAGGGCGACGCGGTTTTCACCGACAAACTCGACCATGCGTCGATCGTGGACGGCTGCCAGTTGTCGGCCGGCACGGTGAAGCGCTACGTCCACACCGACATGACTTCACTTGAGCACGCGCTCGAAGGCGCGCCGGCGGAAGCCGGCAAGCTGATTGTGACTGACGGCGTCTTCTCGGTCGAGGGCGATCTCGCACCACTTGACCAGATGGTCCCGCTGGCCCGGAAGTACGGCGCCCGCATCATGGTCGACGAGGCCCACGCAGTCGGCGTGATGGGCAAGAACGGCCGGGGCACGGCCGAGCACTTCGGCGTCGAGGCCGAGATTGACCTGATAATGGGTACGTTCTCCAAGACCTTCGCCTCCATCGGCGGGTACGTCGTCGGCACCCACAAGGTCATCACTTTCATTCGACACCAGGCTCGCTGCATGATCTTCTCCGCGGCGGCCCCCCCGGTCGCGGTCGCAACCGTGCTGGCCGCGCTCAAGATAATGAAAGCCGAGCCGGAGCGCCGCGAGCATCTCTGGAAGAACGCCCGCAGAATGACGGACGGGCTTCGCGCCATGGGATACAACCTCGGGACCACGGTAACGCCGGTCATGCCGATTCACATCGGCGAGGACCTGAAGACACTGCTCTTCTGGCGCGCACTGTACGATGCGGGCATCTTCTCCAACGCGTTCGTGCCGCCCGGGGTCCCGCCCAACCATTCCCTCATACGCACGAGCGTCATGGCCACCCACACGGACGAGGACATCGACGAAGCATTGGTCATATTCGAGAAAGTTGGCAAGAAGCTCAGCATTCTGCCCTAGGCCATGGTGACGGTTCGGAAGGTCGAATCCTCCAAGGATCTCAACTGCTTCGTCAAGCTGCCTTTCCGCCTCTACCGTAACGACCCGAACTGGGTACCGCCGCTCATCGGCGACTTCAAGCGCACCCTGACCCCGGGCCAGAACTCGTTCTGGAAACACGCCGAACGCGAACTCTATCTCGCCCTCCGCGACGGCAACGTGGTCGGCCGCATCGCCGCGATTTTCGACCGCAGCTATAACGAATACCGTAACTCCCATGTCGCCTTCTTCGGCTTCTTCGAGCTGGAGGACGACATCGAAGTCGCGCAGGCCTTGTTCACCGCAGTGAAGGCCTTCGCCCGCTCCCGCGGACTGGACACGGTCTACGGTCCGGCCAACCCGTCTTTGAACGATGAGGTCGCGCTACTCATCGACCCGTTCGACTCCCCGCCGATGGTCAAGATGCCTTACAACCCACCCTACTACCGGGAACTGGTCGAGAAGTCCGGATTCACCAAGGTCAAGGACTTCCACGCGTACTCCATCCAGACTGACGCACCGATACCGGAGAAGCTACAGCGGGTCATGACCAAACTGAGGGAGAAGCCCGGGCTGATGGTGCGGCCGGCTGACCTGAACCACGCGGAAAGCGAGCTTGCCCTGATCCAGGAAGTCTACAACGACGCATGGTCGGACAACTGGGACCACGTCCCGATGACCAACGACGAAATCGCCGACCTTGCGCGCCAGCTCAAGCCGCTCATCCGGCCGGAAACCTGCCCGTTCGTGTTCTACAAAGGCGAGATCGCGGGCATGTGCGTTACCTTGCCGGACTACAACCAGGTGCTGAAGAAGATGAACGGCCATCTCTTCCCTTTCGGCTGGCTCACGTTTCTCACCCAGCGCAACAAGATCAACCAGGCCCGGCTCTGGGCGCTCGGGGTCAAACGCAAGTTCCACAACCTCGGCTTCGACTCGCTGCTCTACTACGAATCGTTCATGGGCGCGCGCAAGCTCGGGTACAAGTGGGGCGAAGTTTCGATGATTCTCGAAGACAACGTGGGCATTATCCGCCCTATCCTGGCGTGGGGCGGCAAGCTGTACAAGACTTTCCGGGTCTACCAGTCCCCGGCGTAATTATCTCGGTGTGAGTGTCCGGACCACTGCCTCGGTCTGAGTCAGGGCGTCGAGCTTCATCTTTCCCGGGTTGAATACCAGCCCGTCAACCATGTAGAACCGGCCGCGGAAGTTGAACGAGTAGTTCACGAACGGCCCGCCGATTACCTCCCTGTCATTCTTCCAGACCCCGGAAAGCCGCACGCACGGCCCGGCCAGGAAGGCGATAGTCTCGGCCTGCAGGAACTGCCGGTCAATCGAGTCACCATCGTAGAACCGGCCGGTGAGGTAGTCGCGCAACCCGGCCATCGAGTCCGGGACCAGCGCGCGGGTCGTGTCCTGCCAGTGGACAAACACGTTCCGGTCCGGCATGTGCCCGTACAGGTAGACGAACCCGGCGGCCGCGTTGTCCTCGTTCACGAGCCAGCGGCGGGGAACGTCAATGGTGAACGCGTACTTCCGGCTGAGCTCATCGGTCCGGTTCCGGTCAACACCCTCGATGTAGACTGCTTTCGTCATCTGGTCGAGCCCGATTCCCCGCAGCGTCTGCCGAATTCGTCCGGCGTAGGCATGAAGCCCGGCCACCAGCTTTGAGGTATCGCGGGCGATGAAGATGAGCGCGAACTGGTTCTTGAACCAGGGATTGGGCACCTTGAGCAACCCGAAGTCGCCCTCGGACAGTGAGTCGGCGCGCGCGCCCAGAATCTGACGGATTAGCGTGTCGCGACTGGTGCCGATGAGAAAGACGACGCGGAACCTCGAGTAGGTCTCAAACTTCCCGGCCGAGCCGACCCGCACCTTGAACTCCGGCTCAGGCTGGGGCGTCGGAACCGGCTCCTGGAGTATCGAACGCACGGTCGGCTCGAGTTCATCCCACTGAGCGGAGATGACCGTCACCTCGCGCAACGGCCCGAATAGCCGCGGATCCGTGGAACTGCAGGCGAGCGCCAGGAGAACGGTACCGACCAACAAGGACGTCAGCCACCGGGGATTCAACTCCGCTTGTGACTTTGCCATTTCCCCTTCTGACTTTGCCCTTTCCCCTTCCGACTTCGTCATTTCCCCTTCTGACTTCGTCATTTCCTTCCTAGCCCCCGCTAGCCCACCCGCAGCAGCTCGCTGCGGCCTTCGTACCGGGTCAGCAACGTTCGCTTGATACATGCATTCTCCGGCTGTTTCAGTTCCGGGTCAAGCGCGACCAGCCGGAACGCGTCCTTGCGTGCCTGTCTCAGTATCTTGCGGTCGCGGCCAAGCTCGGCAATCCGCAGATCAGGCAGGCCGTGCTGCCTCGTGCCCAGCAGTTCGCCCGCCCCGCGCAGTTCCATGTCCTTCTCGGCCAACTCGAACCCGTCGTTCGTGCGGGCAAAGAACTCAAGCCGCTCCCGGGCGTCGCCCAGGGAGACCTTCGGCGCCAGCAGGATGCAGAACGACTGACGGGTGCCCCGACCGATTCGACCCCGCAACTGGTGGAGCTGGGCCAACCCGAACCGTTCCGGATGCTCAATGATCATCACGGTCGCGTCCGGCACGTCCACGCCGACCTCGATGACTGAAGTCGCGACCAGCATGTCCAGTTCCTTCTTTCGGAACTTCTCCATCAACTCATTCCGCTCATCCGACTTCATCCGGCCGTGGACCAGGCCCACGCGGTACTTCGGCAGCGCTGCCTGGGTCTGCTCGTAAGTCTTCACGGCCGATGCCAGGTCGAGCTTCTCCGACTCCTCAATCAGCGGGCATACCACAAAGGCCTGCTCGCCGGCTTCCAGGTGTTTTGCCGTCGCCTGGTACACCGAATCGCGTTCGAGCCCGCTCATCAGCTTCGTCACGACCGGGCGCCGGCCCGGCGGCTTCTCATCGAGGATCGACGAGTCGAGGTCGCCGTACAACGTCATCGCCAGCGTGCGCGGAATCGGGGTCGCGGTCATCACCAGGAAGTCCGGGTTCAGGCCCTTATTCAGCAGCGCCGCCCGCTGCCTCACCCCGAACCGGTGCTGCTCGTCCACCACGACCAGCCCGAGCCGGTTGAACTTCACTTCTTCCTCAATCAGCGCATGCGTACCGAACACAATTTGCACCTCACCACTCTCCAGGCCGGCAATTACCTCACGCCGCTCCGCGGCTTTGGTCGAGCCGGTGAGTATGGCCGCCTTCACGCCGATTTCCGCCAGCCGTTCGCGCCAGCCCTGGTAATGCTGCTCGGCCAGGATTTCGGTCGGCGCCATCATCGCGGCTTGAGCTGAGTTCTCGCACGCCACCAGCATCGCGTACAGCGCGACCACGGTCTTGCCCGAGCCGACGTCGCCCTGCAGCAGGCGATTCATACACCGCTCGCTCGCCATGTCTTGTCTGATTTCGTCCAGCACGCGCTCCTGCGCCTTGGTCAGCTTGAAGTGCAGTTTCTCCATGAACGGCCCGGTCAGCGCGCCCGTTTCGGCGAGGTTCGCGCCCTTCCGTGACGACACGTACTCGCGGTGCCGGAGCGCGAGCAACAACTCGAAGTAGAACAGCTCGTCGTAGATCAGCCGTTCCCGGGCGCGCAGAGCCGACTCGATGTCCTTCGGGAAGTGGATCGCCTGGAGCGCGTCGCGGATGCCGGGGAACTGGTAGTGTTCGATCATCCCGGGCGTGAGCGACTCGGGCATGCTGGCGAGGCACTTCTCCATTGCCGTGGCTACCGCCCGCCGTATCGTCCACACGGACAACCCTTCGGTCAGCGGGTAGACCGGGATTATCGCGTTGGCGAATGAGAACTCCGCATCATCTTCGGCCAGCTCGAACATCGGGTTCACGAACTGCATCCCCCGGTACCGGGTGACCTGGCCGGACAGGAGAATCTCCTGATTCGCATGGAACCGGTCGGCAAGGTCCGGCCGGTTGAACCACAATGCCTCAATCATGCCGCTTTCATCCCGCACCAGACACGACACGACCTGCTTATAGCTCTTCAGTCGCCGCGCGCCCGCGGTTACGACCCTGCCCAATACCGTCGCCTCGTCACCGGGCTGCAGGTCCCGGATTGCCATCATCTGCGACCTGTCCAAGTACCGCCTCGGCACGAAGAACAGCAGTTGCCCGATAGTCTCCACGCCGACCTTGGCGAGCAGCTCCGCCCGCTTCGGCCCGATGCCCTTTAGATACTGGACCGGCGTGTCCAGTCCCGGGCCCTCTGCCCAGCGCTCACCGAGTGTCATTGCCATTAGTTCCGGCTCCTAAGCTACGCCCGCGACCAG
>JAPLUO010000319.1 GCA_026397595.1 Caldifarciminota bacterium | reverse complement strand
CGCGGCGACGCAATGCTCGGGCTCGGGTCGGGACTCAATCTGTGTTCATCTGCGTTCATCTGTGGTTCCATTGGATTTGGTTGCGGCCTTCGAGGCCGCGCTATGGAATCTGTGGATAGTCCTTTCCGCGTCCGCCATTCTCGCTTCTGACTTCGCCGGCCGAGACCCCTCCTCGGCGTCTGGGTGACATTTCGTGTCATCTGCGTTCATCTGTGGTTACATCGGGTTTGGTTGCGGCCTCCGAGGCCGCGCTATGTCCATCTGCGTTCATCTGTGGTTGCTCCACTCCGAGTCTTGGCGCCCTTGGCGGACTTGGCGGTTGTCATCGCTCCACGGCGTCGGTTTGCAGTTGGCAGTGCCTGAGAGATTCCTCGACTCATCGGATTCGCTCGGAATGACATCACCCTTGGCGTCTTGGCGGTTCACTCTTCCGCTCCTGTCCTGTCATTTGCCATTTCCCCTTTCCCCTTCGCCTCTTGGCGCTCTTGGCGGTCCGATTCTGACCACGCCCGCTGTTGACTGTATGGCTGAAATACTTACAATGTAATCATGCACGGACTGACGTTCGTCTGGGACGAAAAGGAGGACCGTGACAACCAGCACAAGCACAGGATTTCGTTTGCGGAGGCACGGACCGTCTTCTACGACGAGAACGCGCGTGAGTACTCCGACCCGGACCACTCCGAGAGCGAGGAGCGGTTCATTCTGTTGGGCATCAGCAGCCGCCTTCGGGTGCTGGTCGTGTGTCACTGCTACCGGGAGAGCGAGTCCGTGATTCGCATTATCTCGGCGCGCCAGGCGCAACGGAACGAGGAAGAAACGTATTGGAGCCAGGAGCTATGAGAACGCAGTATGACTTTGCACGGATGAAGGGCCGGAGGAATCCGTATGCCCGCAGGCTGAAGCGGTCGGTCACGATGCGGCTGGATGATGACTCGATTGTCTATTTCAAGGAACTGGCCGCGGAGATCGGGGTTCCCTACCAGAGCCTCATCAACCTTTACCTTCGGGACTGCGTCGCCCGTCGCCTGCGGCTTGCCCAACGTTGGGAGTCCGGCGACGACCGCCAATCCGAGAACGATCCGCGTTTCCTGACTCGCGTCGCCCAGGCGCGCGCCAACCTGCGCGCCGGTCAGGGCATCCCGTGGGAAGACGTGCAGGTAGGTGCGGAATCGGCGGCAGCGGAGTTCACGGCCTCGGACAAGCCAGCGAGGCGCGCCGCCCGTCGGCAAACAACACACAAGTAGGCCCTTCGGGCGCGGGTTTCCAGCCAGCCAATCCCCGATTGACGATTGCCCGGACTCTTCGAGTCTTGGTGGTGTCTCTGAGAGGTTCTTCATCGGACTCAGAATGACGGGACCCCGGAGGCTTGTCGCGGACGCTGAGAGATTCCTCTTGGGACTCGGAATGACATTCCCCTTGGCGTCCTGGCGGTTCAACCCGTTTCCGTTTGACGGTTGCCCGAGCCCTTGGTGTCTTGGTGGTAAGACTCCTCTGCCCTATTTCATCGCTTCGGCTTTGCCGAAGCTACGGGAGAGGAAGAACTCGTCGAGCGGAATCGAGGCGCGGCCGGCGGTCATCTGTTCGGCCATCAGTTTGCCGATGGCCGGCGCGAACATGAACCCGTGCCCGCTCATGCCGGTCGAGACGTAGAGCCCGCGCACCGGGGTCTCGCCGCAAAGGGGATTCCCGTCCGGGCTCATCTCGTATGAACCTGCCCATTGCCGGAGCACCTTGACGCCCGCAAGCTTGGGCACCAGCCGCACCATCCGGCGTGGCATCTCGGTGATGAACTCGTCGGTGGCGTCAACGTTGTGCCCGGGCACGAGCGGCACCGGCGTGTAGCAGCCAATGAAGTGGCCGGTACCCGAGTGCTGGACAAAGTAGCAGCCGTCCGAGCGGTAGTCAACCAGCATCGGGTCGAACACGCGCTCGACCGCTTCGGTGACAAGCGACTCGTGCCGGTCAGCGGTAACCGGAACCTTGACCCCGGCCAGCGCCCCGACTTCATCGGCCCAGCACCCGGCCGCGTTCAGCAGCATGTTGCAGGCATACTCGTTGCCCTTCGCGTCGGTAACCGAGACGACCCGGTCGCCCCGTTTGTTGACCCGCTTGACTTCGCACCCGACGACGAGCCCGCCGCCCAGCCGCTTGATGCCTTCAAGGTAGCCGTAGGTCACCTTGAATGGATTGGCCTGTCCGTCGGTTGGGCAGTACGCCCCGCCGAGCAGTCCGGTCGGGTCAAGCCCGGGTGCAATCTTCTCGCACTCGTCCGGCGCTATGTACCTGACGTCGAGCCCATACGCTCTCTGGATGGCAATAGCATCCAGGAAGGACTGCTTCCGCTTCTCATCGAACGCGAGGAACAGGTATCCGCCCTGATGCCATTCAATGTCTTCCCCGAGTTCGTCCCGCAGCCCCTTGAACATCCGCACGCTCTCCATCATCACCCTGATAGTAAGGTCGTGGGAGAACTGGGCCCGGATTCCGCCGATGCACCGGCCGGTGGACCCGGCGCAGGGGAAGTCGCGCTCCAGCACTAGCACTTTCAGGCCCTTCTTTGCGAGGTAGTACCCGGTCGCGGCGCCGATGACGCCCGCGCCGATGACGACAACGTCGGCAGTGCTACGCACCTGCCGACTCCAAGTCCGAAGTTCGAAATCCGAATAACGAATCAAGCCCGAATGACCCAAGTGAGAACCGGACGTACGTACGGTGGTTCACCATTGGACCTTTGGTCCTTTCGCCATTGATTCGGACTTAGTCCTTCGAACTTCGTACTTCATCTTCGTATGCTCCCAACAGCCCCAAGGCGAGTGGTTTGAGCGGCGGCCTTGGCCTTGGCATCTTCTGCTCCGATGCGGGGATTCCTGTCTCTTCCTGAATCAGGCGAGCGACGAGCTTCAGGCAGCCCCGGCCCTGGCAGTGTCCCATGCCGGTGCGCAGGACCCGCTTCACCGCTTCGAGCGAATGGTAGCCCATCCGGATCACCCGCCGCACCTCGGCCTCGCTGACTTCCTCGCAGCGGCAGACAACGACGGGGGATTGCCGATTGACGATTGACGATTGTCGATTTCCGGAACGCCTGCGGACTTTGTCATTTGTACTTCTGACTTTGGACTTTGGACCCTGGGCTCTGGACTTCGTTATTTCCCCTTCGTCATTTCTACTTAGCGGACGATGTTCAGCAGTTGTTCTTCCGCGAAGCCGCTAAGCGTGACTCCGAGCCCGCCCTTCGGCGCGGGCAGCACCACGTAGTCGCAGTGCTTCAACTTCGCGATCTGTTTGGCGTACCCGACCGCATCGAGGAACCCGCCGAGCGTGTCAACGATGCCGATGCGCTTCGCGTCAAGCCCGGACCATATCCGGCCCTGACCGATTGAATCGACGTGCTCAAACGTAAGCTTCCTGCCGGTCGCGACCTTCTGTACGAACTGGCGGTAGAAGTAGTCCACCTGCGCCTGCATCGCCGAATCCTCCTCGGGCGTCATCGCCCGCATGTCCGACATCGCATCGGCGTGCTCCCCGCGTTTGACCACCTGCCGCTTCGCCCCGAGCTTGTTATACAACCCTTCGGTTACCAGCTTGAAGTTGAACACGCCGATTGAGCCGGTCAGCGTGGTCGGCAGGGCGAAGACCCGGGTTGCGTTGCACGCAATGTAGTAGCCGCCCGATGCCGCGACCCCGGCCATCGAGACGATGACCGGCTTCTTCTGCCGGCAAAGCTCCAGCTCCCGCCATATCATGTCGGACGCGAACCCGTCCCCGCCCGGTGAATCAATCCGCAGCACCACTGCCTTGACCCGCCGATCGTTCCGCGCCTGCCGGATGGCCCGCACCATCGTCTGCGCGCCCATCGTCATCGTGCCGGTCAGAAAATCGGTCCGCGACTCGCCGGTGGCAATGTCGCCGGTCGCGTAGACAATCGCGATTGCGGGCTTTGGGGTCCAGTCCTCGCTCTCGACAACGTCGTCCATCTGTTTGGCCTCTTCGGTATTGAAGAACCCGACGTTGACGAGCGCCTCCATGCTGTCGCGGCTGACGTGCCGGCCCGCCGCTGCCGCGCTCAGGAACTCGCCATACGGCGCGTCGAGATACGCCTCCAACTGCTCCCGGTTCGCCGGGGTCAGCGAATCCTCGGTGAATGTCTCGATTGCCGACTTGTACTTCCCGTGACGAGTGCCGTCGAACTCTATCCCCAGCTTCTCGAGCGTCCCCTTGAGGAATATCGTCCCCATGCTCATGCCCGGTATCGCGACGTCGCCGAGCGGATGGGTCCAGATGCGGTCCGCAACCGAGGCGACGTAAAAGCTCGTCATGCCGAGGCTCGGGGCGTAGACAATGACCTTCTTGCCCTGGGCCCGGAACCCGGCCAGCGCTTGCCGCAGTTCCTGCGCATGCGCGAAGCTCGCGCTCATGCCGTCAATCCGGAGCACCAGCGCCTTGACGCTCCTGTCCTTGCCGGCGCGGGCAATCAGGTCGAGCAGTTGCCGTGATGTACGTGCGCTGCCCGAACTGAGGCTGAAACCCGGCTTCCGGTCGACGATCTGCTCATTCAGGTATATCTCCACGTACCGCTTCCCGGCCGGCACCATCGTTCGCCTTCCCGTGCTCGCGACACGCAGGTAGCCGCCGACCTCGCGCGGGTCATAGGTCCCGACGGCGCCGATGCCGCCCTTGCCCAGCCCGAGCGAAACTCCGGCCACGAACTGGACGTCGTCCGACTGCCCGCTGAAGAACGCCTTCAGGCCCAGCTTCAATCCGTCCACCGGCTCGACCTCGAACCCGGCCATCGGCCGCAGCGGGGTTATCAAGTATGTCTCACCGAACAAGGTCAGCCGGTTGCCGATTGGCCGCACCGCAGCCCCGAGCGCGACCCGGCCCCAGTCGTGGTTCAGGTCATTCCACGTCGCGCCGAGCGAGATCTGGTTCAGCGGCCGCACCATCGCCGCCAGGTCCCAGCGGCTCAGCGAGTCGCGCCGGAACCGGACGCCGGAATAGACGCCGTCGTCGCCCATGCCGAGCGCTACGCCGTAACGCGATGGCTCCGGCTCCCAGTACGCGGCGAGAGGCCCGGCCTTGGCAAGGAACGTCGTGTTGGAGAAGGACTCGGACCAGAGCACCGGCTGGAAGTTGTACATGGCATAGAACTCTGAGCCCGGCCGCACCGCGAGCCCGGCCGGATTCCCGAACACCGCCAGCGCGTCGTCAGTCCCGGCGAGCGACAACGGCATCTGCGGCGTCACCGCCAGCGCCAGAAGAACGGTCAATCCTGCAATCACTCTACCTCCTCTGCTTCAACGCAACCGCCGATGCACGCCGATTGACGCCGATGGAGAATTCGGGGTCGAGCCCGGAACTCAATCTGCGTTTATCTGTGTCCATCTGCGGTTTCGGGTCTAACGTTCCGCACCGTGTTCCAGTACCGTTTCGGAACTGCCACGGTCACCACCGCGCACCGGTTCAGGGCCTTAGTATCGAGTACCTTCACGACCCTGCCCCTGCACACCAACCGCCCGGTCCGATCCAGGCACGGAACCGATTCGCCGACCATCGGCCGCGGCAGCAACTCGTACGGAAGGGTCACTGTCGCTTCAGTCTTGGAGAAGTCCTTGTGAATCACGAATATCGCGAGCCCCGGGCATTTGGATATGCACAGGGTGCAACCGTTGCACTTCGAGAAGTCGACCTGCGGAGTGTCGGTCAGGCTTCCCGCGATAGTTATCGCTTTGCGCGGGCAGGCGTAGGCGCACGGGTTGCACGGAATATTCTCGATGCACTCCACCATCACCACCGGACCGGCTGCCAGCCGTTCTTTCGACGGCAACGATCCCCTTGCGGCGAGGTACGCGGGCGATAGAACGCCCGACCGCTGGTGCGGCGCCGGGCGGGGACTGCCCCCGCGTGGTGACGGTCTCCGGGGTTTGTTCGCCTTTGTGCGCTTTGGCATGGAGGCCGATTATAGACGCGCAGTTCCTGTAGTCAAGCGGCCTCAGCCTGCGCGAAACGCATGCGGCAGGCCGTTTCCGGGCCTGCCGCCGCAATCGGAACTCGCTCTAGTCTTTCTTGGTGTACAACAGGGTGAGCGAGGTCTTGCCCGAGTCCTTATCCTGGGCCACGGTCACAGTCGTCGTCTGCTTCTCGTCCTCCGTGCCGTAGACGAGGATAGTCGCATCACCGCTCTCCATGGTCGACGCGTTCTTCCACCCGGACAGCGCCTGCTTGTAGAAGTTGACGACTGACGAGACCGGGTCCGCTGTTTCAAACGTGTACACGGTACCGGTCGTGCCCTCTCTGCTCATCGCCCAGCGCGCCTTGGCGAGCGCGCCCGGATAGCGCAGGAACGCGGGCAGGGCGGACAGGTCGACGTTGCCACCAACGTCGATTTTCGCCTTGCCGCCGGACGCCTTCTCGACCGCGCTCTCCACCGCCTTCCGCGCGATCTTGTCGCCGCACTTCATACAGTTGACGTTGACCAACACCACGAAACCGAGCGCCAGACACAGCGCAATCAGACTGACTCTAGACACCGGCCACCTCCTTACAGGTTATCGAACCCACGGCCTCTTCGCGGACGGTCAATCTCACCGGCGCCTGCCCGAAAAGCCAGGCCCGGTCTATTCCGACTTCTTCGCCGAGAACTCACCGGAGCCTTCGGTCGGCACGACTTCCAGCGTGAAGCTGCCCCCGCCGGCCAGCTCAAACTCGTCGCTGTCCGACAAGTCCTGCTCTTCGACGACCTTGCCCGCCTTGCCGAACAACTGGACCAGGAATGTCGCTTCTTTGGGCCAGGTGAAACTCCACGTTTCCTTGTCCTCGTCGGCGACGTAGGTCAGCCGCGCGTGGTGTTTATCGTCCACCGAACTCCCGAACCCCAGCAGCACCGGGCTGCCGGCCGCATCCCGGCACGTCCATTGCCCGTCGCCGGAGTCCCGGGTAATCGTAATGGCATACTCGGCCGGAACCCGCAGGTCAATCGTGGCGGACATGTTCAGGGTCGTAGTCACGGCCGCGCCGGTGTCCGGCTTCGCGACCACAGTAATACCCGAGTGCGCGGGCAGACCGAACCAGAGCTTGGCCATCTCCGGACCGGTACGGACTCTGAGCGAGCCCTTGTCCCAGGCCTCGCTCATGTTGCCCTGTACGTAGAATCCGGCAGCCATCGCCGTGCCGGCGCAGGCCAGCACAATCAACATCAGTTGCTTCACTGGTTCTCCTTTACAGCCTCATCGTCTTCGAAACTGGGCAGCAGGTTCTCGAACTGCATCATCGACCAGGCCGACACGAACGCCGGGCACTCCAAGGCGACCGCACCGTCCGGCAGTGCCGGCGCGGGCAGGTCCCGGTACGACAACGGTGGAATTTCAATCGGCGGCAGCACCAGGCCTTCGATACGCGCCCCCAACGCGAAACCGATGACCCGGCGCATCCGGTCCGAGACGATGAGGTTCCGCCAGAACCCTCGATGCTCGCCGCGTAGGTCAAACACCGTCGTTACTACTATGAACCCGCGCGGCCTGCCCCTGTAGTCGTACAACACGCCCTCGCGCAGACGGTATACGGCCTTGCCCCACTTATTGTACAGAACCTGTTCTTTCGGGGACGCCCGGTGCCACGGAGTATCGTCTCGTAGGTAATCGGAGAGATCAAAATTCAAGAGTATCAGTATGGCATGAAACTCAGGCTTGTCAACTTGAGCCAGAGCGCGGGGGATGATCGCGCCTTGAACTGTCTTCGGGGCCCGGCTCCGGGGACAGTCGCTTTGCGGGTACGGTCTCCGCAATCACGCACGCGCACGGTCCCTTGTTCAGGTCCGCGCCGCAGACCGGGCAAAGGCCGAGGCAATCGGGCCGGCACCAGGGCGCGATCGGCACTGCCAGATGAATTGCGTCCCGCACCATCGGCAGCAGGTCCAGCCAGTTCCCATGCAGTCCGCCCCCGTCCTCGCACTCGGACTTCTCCTCCGGGAGTTCGTCACAGCTCAGGAACTCGGCGGCCAGCGGCTCATCGAAGTCCCACTCGTACTCGCACGCGCATATCGCGCACTCGAGCTTCGCCCGGTATGACACCGAACCGGTGACGAGCAGCCGCAGGCCGGTGCGGGTTATCACAAGCGCAACGTTGACCGGACCGACAAAGAACTCGAACGACGGGTTCTCGGCGATTTCGCGCGACCGCAGTTCGATATCGTGCGGCTGCAGCTTGAGGTTCAACTTGTTCTCGCCCTGTTCGAGGGAGGCCAGCGGGATGTCCAGCAGGTTCTTCACAGCTCCTCCACCAGCCGCCGGACGATCGTATCCGGCTTCACGTTCTCGGCCTCGGCCGCAAAGTTCGTGACGATGCGGTGCCGGAGCACGGGCCTCGCAACCGCCTTCACGTCGTCAATCGCCGGCGTGTACCGGCCTTCAAGCATCGCCCGGGTCTTGGCCCCCAGAATCAGGTACTGGGAAGCGCGCGGCCCCGCGCCCCAACTCACCCAGTCCTGGATGAATTTCGGACTGCCCTCGGCGGTCGGCCGGGTCGCACCGACCAGCCGGACCGCGTAGGCGATGACCTCGTCCGCCACCGGCACCCGGCGCACCAGCCCCTGCAACTCCGCGATCTCCGCGGCGGCGAGCACCCGGGTCAGTTCCGGCGTGTAGGCCGAAGTCGTGCTCTTGACAATCTCCATCTCCTCGGCCGGGCTCGGGTAGTCCACGAACACGGAGAACATGAACCGGTCGAGCTGGGCCTCGGGCAGCGGATAGGTCCCTTCCAGCTCAATCGGGTTCTGGGTCGCGAGCACGAAGAAAGGCGCGGGCAGCGCATAGGTCCGGCCCGCCACGGTCACGTGGTACTCCTGCATCGCCTGCAGCA
>JAPLUO010000487.1 GCA_026397595.1 Caldifarciminota bacterium | reverse complement strand
CTCCGGACAAGTAAACGTGCCGCCCCGGACAAAGCCGATGCTGATGTCCAGACGGCCTTGCTCCCGGTCAAACTCACACTGCGTCACCCGCCACGGAGGTATCAAACCCATTGCCAACTGAAACAGGTCGGTGTCTTTCATAGTAGCCGAAGCTAGCCGCCGAACACCTCTCCGTCAACAACCTTACCCACACAGAATAGCGAGGAGCCGGCAAAACTGCGGGTGGGCGACGGGAGAGTATACAGAACACAGCAGTCAGTATTCAGGGGCGGAGAGATTTCTCGACTTCGCTCGAAATGACAAACGGCGAGTGGCGAGCGACGAAGTGCGAACGGCGAGGGACAGGGGAAGGGTGTGGGAAAAAACCGGGGAGTTGGCAAAGAGCGACCACCAGACGTAACATCCTCACTATCTGGCGGTTAAGCCCTGTCGGGTCGCGAATAATTCGAGGATAGGGGTCGTGGGCCCCGTGGTGTGCCAAGTCGCGTTTGCCGCCGTGGCTTGCACTGTGATGGCGGCCGTGTTCGAGATTGCGTCCATGACCGTGACCGACGCCATGTCAGCGGCTGTGATGGATGCCGTGATGATTACCATGACCCGGACCGTGGTTCGTACGATGACCCGTGCAATGATGCGCGCTACGCTCGCGGCCGTGAGCGGAACCATGATGAAGGTCATGATTGGAGCCATGAAGACGGCCATGAAGAGGGCTGTGATGACGGCTATGGTGAAAGCCATGATAGCGGCCGTGATGACTTCCACGTTGACCGCCACGTTTGTGGCCGCGTGTCGGTCCGGAAGCGGCCGTCCCGGACGCGTGCGGCGTGGCGGCTGTGGGCGCGGGCGCGGAGCGCCCAAGTTAGCAGGGAGCAGTAAGCAGTGAGCAGTTGGCGGACTGACGCAGTTCGTCGCGCAAGGATGAGCGACAAACGATGAACGACGATTGTCGGGCGGAAAGGCGACGGATTCACTGAATTCCGGTTCCCGGAATCCGATACACAAGAATGCAGTTTGGCGAGTGCCTACGACAGCGTCTAAAGTCCGTATTGTCGGCGGTTTGGCAGGTAATCGAAGACTGGCAATTCAAGGGTAGGGGTCGCCCCTGGGCAGCTTTCGAGTTGGCTTTCGAAGAAGCCATTAAAGAAGCTCTGGAATGAGCTCTAAGTCCAGCTTTCAGAAGAGCTTTGACGTGAGCTTTCAGCGAAGCTCTGAAACAAGCGATGAAAGAAGCGATGTCTTGAGCTTTGGCCCAAGCGATGCGCTATGCGAGGGAAAGAGCTTTGACCTGAGCTTTCGACCAAGCTCTGAAATGAGCTCTTGAAGGAGCTTTCTAAAGAGCTTTCCAGGGAGCTCTGAAGTGAGCTTTGGCGGGCGCGATGACTGCCGCTTTCGGCGTTGCCTCTCGTCCTACGTTCGGTGCCGCGTGAAGCGAAGCGGGCAGGTGCGCTTGCGCACCCGCCCGCTGTCTTTGGCTCGGTCTAGTGGCTGACGATAGCTTTGGCGGTCTCGATCTTCGGGGCAGTCCCGATGCGGGGAGAGTCTCGGGTGCTGAGCCGGATAAAGTAGATGCCGGCCGGGACGTTGCGGGTATCCCACGTTGCGGCATGAGCGCCGGCGGCGAGGCGGCCGGAGATTAGGGTTGCCAACCTGCGGCCGGAGCGGTCGTACGCATCGAGCTTCACGCTTGAGGCTTGAGGCAGGCTGAAGCTGATTCGCGCCAAGCCGGTGATCAGGCTGGGGTGGACGGACACCGACGGACGCGGACTGACGCGGACAGCGGGCTCGGACACCGCAGTTCCTGCGACCGTGGTGTATTTGATTGCCCGGCCCGCGGCAATGGGCGCAGCGCCGCGCGCAAGCGCACCGTTGAAGAGGTCCTGAATGGCGATGGCTTGGGTCGGGTCCTGAATGCCGACCGTGGAGCTTCCGAAGCCGGCCGCGGTTTTGTACTGGACCGTGATGACGTTGTCGCCGGTCGGGGTCGTCACCGTCGTGTCATCGAATATGACCTCGAACTTGTCGCGGTTCATGCCGGAGTAGTATCTGACGCTGTCGTACTCAACGATGAAGCGGTGGTTGGCCGTATCGTGATACCAGTAGACGTACCCCGAACTCTGGTAGTCGGGGTAGAGGTCGTCCCAGTTGGCGAAGATGGTCGCGCGCGGGGCGGAGGTGCCGGGCAGCGCAGTGTTTGAGAAGTTGGACGTCGTGTAGTTGCCCGCGGCAATCCAGCCGTCGGCCGATACCGAGACCTGGGTGTAGCGCTGGCCGCAGTACTTGAACGGGCCGAACGCCGAAGGCAGGTTGACCGGAATCACGGTATCGTTACTCGGCATGGGAATCCTGGTGCCTTGCGCGCTAATCTCAACCCAGTTGTACGTGGGGTGCTCGGGGTAGAGCGTATCAACGTCGTCGTAGGCCCAGTAGAGCGCCGGGGTGCGCGGGCCGTCCGGCACCGGGTCGGTGGTCGAGTATTCGCCAATCTGGAATGAGAACGTGGTCTGCCATGTGGATTCGGTCGCGGTGATGGTCAGGTTGAAATCCGCCACGTGCTCGCGGGGCGTGCCCGCCGCCGCCTTCATCGTGAACGGCACAGGGTTGACCACGGTGTCTTGTCCGGCGATGCTGCCGTAGTCCGCGGCCGCGTTGTAGAGCGTGACGTACGGGTCGGAAGTGCTGACCACGGCGTTGACGTTCGTGGCGCCGACCATGCCGAAGTTCTTAAGCGTGACGTAGACCGCGACCGACTCGGCCGGGTCCCATTGGCCATTGTTGTTGCCCGCGGCATCGTCGAGCCGGGTGCGGAGCAGGCCAACCGACGGCTCGTTCAACGGCACCGGCTCGCCCATCGTGGCGAGAGCGGCGACCCCGGCCCGAATGACATTGGTGCAGAATGCATTGTTGTTGTACCCGGCGCCGATTGAGTCGCCGGGCGTGTGGTAATACGGGTTGCCCGGCCAGAAGTCCTCGATACCACAGAATGCGAGGTAGCCGTTATTCCAGAACGGGTAGTGGTCCGAATACTCCATATCCGACATCATCTGCTTATTGCAGGGCAGGGTCGTGTAGGTGTCGGCGATGGCAATGAACCAGTCGCAGAACGGTTCGCAGGCCGGGTTGGCGATTTTGCCGATGACGTTCAAGTCTTCGGGCGCGGCGTCCTCGTAGGCAATCATGTCGAAGTTAAGTACCCCGATAATCGTGTCGCCGCGCGAGTGGGCCTGGCCCGCGTAGTAATCGCTGCCGTACAGGCCGAACTCCTCGCCGGAGAAGGCGATGAACCGGAGGTCGTGCTCGAATTGAAACCCCTGCATAACCCTGCATGCTTCGAGGGCCGCGGTCGTGCCGGACGCGTTGTCGTCGGCGCCGGGCGCGTTGTTGGCTTGGTATGAGTCAAAGTGGCCGTCGATGATGGCGTACGGGTTACGCTGGCCCGCGGTGCCGTACTTGATACCGACGACGTTGGGCGCGTGACCGGTCGTGTGGTTCTGGAAGAAGACCGAGTCGCAGCCGTAGGCAATGAACTTGTCGCGAATCCAGTTGGCGCAGTCGCGAGCAGAGTCCGACGTCGAGTAGCGCGAGCGGTACTGCTGCATCCGTCGGACGTCGGCAAGCACCGAGTCCGGGGAGACGAGCGCAACCAGTTGCTCGATGGTCGGGTTGGCGAGGACGCGCGGCAGTTCCGGCGCCGTCTTGTTCATCACCCAGCCGCTCAGGCTGATACGGCCGCGCATGGCGGGGAGGGCAATAAACCGCTCAACTGCGTCGGGCTCGACCTCGACCAGGTACTCGGAGCCGTCAAAGTCAAGGATGCGGGAGACCGCGGCAAGGTCGGCGCGCGACGCGTCGGCGAACAGGCGGACCGTGTAGCAGAAGTGGTCCTTCGGGTTCGCGGCGAGCCAGGAACCGTGTCGAGAGTTGAAGTCGGTGAGTGCGGCATCGTCGCCGACGACGAGCACGCCGTGACCGGTCACGCCGACGACGGCGTAGCGAGCGGACAAGTCTTCCGGGATCGCGTTCGGCACGACCCCGAGGAACTCGCCGGCCAGGGCAATCGAGAGCCCGGCGGCGATCAGCAACACCGATTTCCGCACACGTCCTCCGTTACGTTTGGAATGCAAAACGGCGGCAGGGGACTGTCAGCCCTCTGCCGCACCGGTACAATGTTACAGGCAGAGCTTGCCGGGTCAAGCGGGCGCGACCCCAAGAGCCAGATATTGACGTGCCACCCAGGCCCCGGGCACAAGGTCGGGTGCAGCGGGAAATGTCCGTGTATGCTTGGTGTTCCTGGTGTCGTATCGGTTTCAAGGAACCCTGACCGGCCCGGCCCCGTTGCCTCACGTAAGGATCTATACGGAATGACCCGTTGCCTCATATATATTTCTACACGAAACTGACCGCATGTCCAGTGGCCGGCTTGGGTAGCGGTCCGGCTTCACCCTCGACCGCCTTGAGCAACAGCCCTTCGATGCGGACCAACTGCCGTCGGAGTGCGGCCGGATTGAGGTGCTGATACATGACTGCGGCCCGCTCGCGGTCATC
>JAPLUO010000171.1 GCA_026397595.1 Caldifarciminota bacterium | reverse complement strand
TAATGGCGTTGCTGCGGTCCTATCACCAGCGCGGGCGCGACCTGAAGGACCTGCTGGACAATATCGAACCCTGAGGGGGCGACCCCTTATCATCACACCACTATCCCAAACAACCGGTTTGCAGCTTTCGATTTCTCTGCGTGGGGCGGGCAGGACTTGACACGCGCCGGGGATTTGGGATTATGAACCGACGGCAAAGCCGGGGCGCGACACGAGGCGCATGCCGCGCCCAGAGTCAATTCGGATAGCGCGGGAAGAAGGACCCGCGAACCAGGAGGCGTCTGATGAGTCTGTTTGATAAGTGTGCGGAAACAGTTCGGCGGTTCGACTACGTCAAGGCTCATAACCAGTACTTCTACTTCCGCGAGTTTGAGCCGACCGCGGCCCCGTTCGTCAACCTGGCCGGCAAGCGGCTGATGATGCTCGGCGCGAATAACTATCTCGGCCTGTCCAATCATCCAAAGGTCATCGCCGCGGCCCAGGCGGCAATCGCGAAGTACGGGACCGGCGCCGGGTCGTCGCGAGTCCTGACCGGCACGAGCCCGCTCCACGTCCAGTTGGAGAAGAAGCTGGCTGAGTTCAAGGGCACCGAGGACGCGGTGCTGTTCAGTTCCGGGTTCATGGCAATGATGGGGACGGTCGCGACCATGGTCGACGATGGCGACGTGGTGCTGAGCGACTCACTGAACCACGCATCCATCGTTGACGGCTGCCGCCTGTCCCGGGCCGAGAAGCGCATCTATCGGCACGATGATATGGCGAGCCTAGAGGAGGAGTTGGTCAAGTGTGCCGCTTTCGCGAACCGGCTGGTTGTCACCGACGGCGTATTCAGCATGAAGGGCACGGTGGCGAACCTGCCGGAAATCCGGCGACTCGCCGACAAGTACGATGCCGCGGTGATGATTGACGACGCCCACGGCGCGGGCGCGCTGGGCAAGACCGGCCGGGGCACGGCTGAGCATTTCGGGCTGGAGGGTAAGATAGAACTGACTTGCGGCACGTTCTCCAAGGCGCTGGGCAGCTACGGCGGGTTCTGCGCCACGACCCACGATGCCTGCACCTTCCTGAAGTTCACTTCCCGGGCCGCGGTGTTCACTGCCAGCCCGCCGCCGTCGGTCGCGGCCACGGTCCTCGCCTGCCTCGAGGTGATGGACGAGGAGCCGGAGTTGATGGACCGGGTGCGCCGGAACTCGCAGTTCATGAAGGACGGGCTGAAGCAGGCCGGGTTCCGGCTCGAAGACACTATCACGCCGATTATTCCGATTCTCATCGGCGGCGACGCGCGGACTTTCAAGATGGCCGGCGGCTTGCAGGATGAGGGCGTCGTAGTCAACCCGGTGGTGCCGCCGGCAGTGCCGAAAGAGGGCTCTCTCATCCGGGTGAGCCTGATGGCGACGTTCACGCTCGAGCAGTTGGACCAGGCGTTGGGCAAGTTCAAGAAGGTCGGGCGCGCGCTCGGGGTGGTGTAGCCGATGGGCCGCCGTTGCGGCTTGGCCGCCCTTGCCTGCCTGCTCGCTGCCGGCAGCGCGGTTGCGGCCACGGCCGAGGAACGGCTGGCGCGCGGGGAAATCGTGGTGACTCGCCTGCCGGCCGCGCACAAGGGTGTCCTCGGCGGTCAATCTCGAGGTGTCGTCGCCGCTCCGCTCGACCGGGTCTGGGCGGTGCTGAACCGCTCGTGCGAGTTCGCGGACTATATGCCGAACTTTCTCGAGTCGTGGCTGATTGACCGGGCCGCGATGGCCGACGTCGGCGAACGCCACAGTTGGCAGCGAGACCAGCTTGAGGTCACGATGGAGGAATACCGGTTGGTGGATTGGCCCGGGGACACGGTGCTGTTCTACAACGTGCTCGATATGCCTTTCCCGGTTTCCGACCGCTGGTACCTGCTCGAAATGACGCGCGAACCGGCGGAGCACTTAATCCGCTGGAGCCAGCTTGTCGGCAACCTGAAGTCGACCGATGGTTCGTGGCAACTTGTGCCGTGGCTCGACACCGGGCACACGCTGGCAACCTATACGACGATTTCCGAGCCGGGGATAGAGCTGCCCGGGTTCATCCTCGACATTGGGCTCAACCAGTCTCTGCCCGGCGTCATCAAGGCGCTGAGAAAGCGGGTAATGCAATCCGGGAAGGCGGGGTCATAATGAAGGGCTTCGGGCTCGGGCTGGTGGCCTTGATGTCGGCGCTGTTCATCTTCGTCCACGGCCTCGCCCTGCTGGCGCCGGCAGCCGTGTTCCGTTATGTCATCCTCGACCTCGCGAATCGCGGGCTGCTCGGGTTCGTTGGCGCGGTGTTTCTTGTGGTCGTGGATTTCGTGCTGCTCCTCATCATGCTGGTGGTCACAACCGGCCTTGCGTCCCGTATCCTCGGGCTGCGCTACTCGGGCGAGCACGAAGTGGACCTCCGCATTCCGGCGGTGCGCAACTGGCTGCTCAACTTCACCATCTACTTCCCGACCGCGGTGGTTCTCGACTTTCTGCACCTCTACTCGCTCAAGACCCTGCACGTAAGTCTGCTCGGCGGGAAGATCGGCCGCGGGGTCGTAATCGGCGGGATGATTACCGACCCGGGCCTGATACAGGTCGGCGACTACACGAACATCGGCGGGTTCTCCACGATAATGTGCCACTCGACCGAGCGTGGCCGCATCCGGTTCGGCCGGGTGACCATCGGTCGGAACTGCGGAGTCGGCGCCCGCTCGACGATCCTCGCCGGAGCCACGCTCGAGGACGGGGCTTTGCTCGGCGCCGGGTCTTTGCTGACCAAGAACACGGTGATTCCCGCAGGCCAGACCTGGGGCGGGGTCCCGGCAAGGCCCTTGCCTGCGGCAAGGGAAGCACCAATCCCCAAATCCGAAATCCAGAACAACCCCCAATGAGGGAAACCCGTTTCCCAAGAAGGAGGGCGCATGCCCGGTAGTACTGCCGGAATCCTGACGCTTCGCTTCTGGCGTGCCTATCTCATCACGATGCGGCCGTACCTGTTGTTCGTGTCGGGCGCGGCTGGTGCGGTCGGGCTGGCATTCATTCCGGAGCCGGTCATCTGGCGCGTGGTGCTGGCCTTCTTCCCGCTCTTCCTCTCATACGGACTCGGCCAGGCCCTGACCGATTGTTTCCAGACCGACACCGATTCGATTTCGTCGCCGTACCGGCCTCTGGTTCGGGGCGAGGTGTCGCGCCGCAACGTGCTGACAGTAAGTCTTACCGGACTGATCCTCGGCACGCTGATTGTCGGATACCTGAGCCGAATCGCGCTCGGCCTGTCCGCGCTCGCGATCCTTGGGCTGTTGACCTACACGTTCTTCAAGCGCCGCTGGTGGGGAGGCCCGGCGTGGAACTCGTGGATTGTCGCACTGCTGCCGTTGATCGGCCGCCATGTCGACTCCGGCTATCGCATCACCGGCTTCTTCGGCTGGACCGACCCGCACGCGCTCGCCTTCTCGGTCGCGGTCGCAGCGGTCTTCTTCGGCTATGCCAACTTCGTCGTGATGGGCTATTTCAAGGACATCACAGCCGACCGGCAGACCGGGTATGATACCTTCCCGGTCCGGTTCGGCTGGGTCGCGAATGCCATATTCAGCGACCTGCTCGCCATCGGGATTACCCTTGGCGCGGGCGCGGCCATCGTCCTGAGCGGGCCGGTCAAGCCGCTGGCCGGTGTCGTCTTTCTTGCCGGGTTCGTAATCAACCTCTGGGCCCAGGTAGCGATTCACCGCATCCGCGACGAGGCGAAATCCCACGGCCCGATTGCCAACGTGGTCCGCGCTTTCGTAATCTACGGGCTGGCAATGGTTCTCGCCCTCAAACCGGGCTGGGTCATTCCGGCCGTGGTCTTCTATGTGTTGTTCGAGGTCGTGTTGAAACTCCGGCCGGAGCAGGCACAGGTGTAGATGCCGAAAACCCCGCTGCTCATCCTCTCCTCACTTCTGCCTTCCGGCTTCTCGCTTCTGACTTCTGACTTCGCCCGATGACCCCTCTCCCCCTGGTCCTGCTCAACCCGGGATGCAATTACCGGACCGGCGCCAAGCGCTGGGCTCGGGTCGAGCCGGAACTGCGACTACGCCTCGGCGGGTTCGACGTTGAAGAGCTCCGGTCCGAGTCCGAGGTGCGGGCCCAGGTGCAAGCCGCGCTCGGCCGCGGGGTTAGAGTCTTCATCGTGGCAGGTGGTGATGGCACGGTTAACCTCGTCGCCAACGCCTTGCTTGAACCCGGCGCAGCGCCGGAGGTGACGCTCGGCGCGGTCGGGCTCGGCTCGAGCAACGACTTCCACAAGCCTTTTCGCAAGGAGGACTTCATCGGCCGGATGCCGGTCCGGGTTGACCTTGAGCGGGCGCGGCCGGTTGACGTAATCCGCATTGAGTACGAAGACCCCCAATCCCGGACTCCTGACCTCCGCCCCCTTGCCCGTTACTGCCTGCTTAACGCGAGCATCGGCATCACCGCCGAGGGTAACGCGTTCTTCAATACCCGGACGATGTTCATCCGGTTGCTGCAGCGGGTCTCGCACAACCTGGCGGTCACCGCCACTGCCCTGCGCACGATGTTTGTCTACAAGAACATCCCCTGCCGCCTGCAGGTAGACGACAGCCCGGCGGCCGAGTTCGCGATAACAAACCTCGGCGTTATCAAGCGGCCGAACTTCGCCGGCTCGCTCCGCTATGACACGCCGATTGCGCCGGACGACGGCCGGCTTGGGGTCAATCTCAGTTACGGCCTTTCCCTGCCGGAAAAGGTTGCGACCTTGGCCGCGCTTTCCGGCGGGCGGTTCTGGGGCCGACCCAAAACCCTCTGCCTCTCCGGCGCGCGCGCGGTTGTTACCAGCCCGGAACGGTTCGCGGTTGAGTTGGACGGCGAGATTGTCTATGCCCGGCTCGCCCGATTCTCGGTGATTCCGAAAGCAATGAAGGTGTGCCTATGAACGAAATGGAAGCGATTCTTGAGACGGCAATGATAAACCGGTGGGCGCGGCATTTCTCGCCGCCGCCCAACCGTGTGAACCGGCCGCACGAGACCGATTCCGAACTGGTAGAAAGCCCGGCGTTCCCGGGCCATTACCTGGCCGTGACTATCGACACCGTTGCCGAAGAGATTTCCGAAGGCATCTACCGCGACCCGTTCACCGCCGGCTGGGTTGCGGTCGCCGCCTCAATCAGCGACCTGTCCGCGGTCGGCGCTGACGCGCTGGGCCTGGTCATTTCCGTAACGTTAAACCCCGAGCAGGGCGACGATTACAACGCCGGGATTGCCCAAGGTATGGAGCAGGCATGCCGCGCTGCCGGGACCGCGATTCTGGGCGGCGACACCAATATGGATAGACGGGTTGCGCTGACCGGCTGCGCGCTCGGGTTGGTGCCCAAGAACAAGGTGCTGACCCGGCACGGGTGCCGCGCCGGCGAAGTTGCCTACGTATCAGGCCCGATTGGGTCGGGCAATGCGCTTGGCTTTGTCCGCCTGGCCGGACTGCCGGAAAGACTCTTCCCCGAGGGACTGTACCGTCCGGCCTCGCGCCTTGCCGCGGGCAAACTCCTGCGCGACTACGCAACCTGCTGCATGGACTCAAGCGACGGCCTGCTCGCGACCCTTGACCAGTTGATGAGGGTGAACAACGTTGGGTTTAGGATTGACTGCGCGTGGGAATCGCTGCTCGCGCCCGATGTGCTGCAACTCTGCCGGGGAACCGGTACGCCGTGCTGGGCCATGGCTGCGGCTCCGCACGGCGAGTTTGAACTGGTGACAACCGTGCCGCAGGCAAAGGAAGCCGAGTTCCTTGCCGCGGCCAAGGCGCAGGGTGTTGGTTTCATCCGACTTGGGGTGGTTCAGGAAGCGACGGATCTCGCATTCGTGCTGCCTTCGGGCCGGGCTGTTACCGTTGACGCTGCCCCGTTCCGCAACCTGCTCTTCACGGTTGGCGCGGACATGCAGCGCTACATGCGCGAGTTCCTCGCCCTCGGCGCCGGCGCGGGCCTCGAGTAGGCCAGTTGCGGTGATTTCGGTGACGCACGGCTTATCTCGTCTCCGTCAAGGCCGGCCGGGATCTGGCTTCCATTGAGGAAATGACAGGCGGGACGCGCGCCTTTTCAAACGCATAGGTGGCCACGGGATTCCCGAGTGGCGAGTGGCGGGCGGCCGGACTACGTTCCGGCCGATTTACCGAGTTGGATGAGGACCAGCGCGAGGATGGCGAGGGTGATGCCGAGCCAACTGCGGACTCCGACTTTCTCTTTCCACAGCACGACACCGGCCACGGCCATCAGGCCGACCTCACCGGCGGCAATCGCCGGGTAGACTGCGAGCCCGGGCAGAACCGACAGCGCCAGCACCAGGAACAGGTAGTTGCCGAGATTGGCGGTGCCGAGCAGCGCGCCCCACTTGAGCGTATCGCTCGTCAACCGGTGCCGGCGCACGTAGTAGAGCAGCGTAGTGACAAAGAAGGCCGTTACGAAGATGACGGTCTGGAACGGCATGCCCTCGGTTTGCGGCAACTGTTTGCGGAAGACCAGGGCTGGGATCATCACCAGGCCTTCGGTGAGAAAGAGGAGGGAGAGCCAGAGCAAGGACGGGGAAATAGTGAATAGTGAATTGCGAATAGTGAAAGACGGAGAGCGAACCGGCTCTGAGC
>JAPLUO010000169.1 GCA_026397595.1 Caldifarciminota bacterium | reverse complement strand
AGCTTGAAGAGATGTCTGAGGAAAGAAGAACGCTCCACGCAGCTATGCAAGTTGGTATATACACACTCCATTCGCATAAGTAGCACAATCTGAACAACTTGGCCAGAAAACGCGCGAGAAAGTGGGAAAGTCACGCTAGAGCACTCGAGCACTCTCCTGCGTTTGACACCGGGCCGTTTTCCGGCTAACCTCCGGCGTGACAGACCGAGCCTCCGTCCCTCCTGCTGCCGGGCCTAACTCATGAAAAGCCAAGTCGTCATCGAAAACCCGGTCATCAACTCGCCGTACGCCGAGCCGACACGGCACTTCAAGTTCAACGACGAAGGTATCACCGACGAGATTGCAGAAGGCCTGAGGCGCGAGAGTGCGTACTTCGTACCCATCGCCAGACCGCGCAAGCGCAGCAAGCAACTCTCCATCGAGACCGAGTGGACACAGGACCGCATCGAGCCGAACCGGCTGGTCAACCAGATACGTGAGCGAGTCGGAGTCTGGCGCAAGGGCAACTATCGCGACGTCACCAGGACAACCGCACGGCTGCTTGAATACTGGCAACGCAAGGACCGCGAGCGCCGCCTTTTCTTCTGCCAGATCGAGGCGCTTGAGACCGCCATCTATCTGACCGAGGTCGCCGACCGGTACGGCGACGCGTGGATTGAGAACGAGCTGCGCACGGCCAACGAGGAGGCGAATCCGAAGCTGAACCGAATGGCCTGCAAGATGGCGACCGGCAGCGGCAAGACCGTGGTCATGGCGATGCTCATCGCGTGGCACGTCCTGAACAAGCTGGCCAACCCGCAGGACGCGCGGTTCTCGGACACATTCCTTGTAGTGACTCCGGGCATCACTATCCGCGACCGGCTGCGCGTTCTCCTGCCGAACGACTCCGACAACTACTATGCCAAGTTCGACCTCGCGCCTTCGGACGACCTGTCCGAACTCGGCAAGGCCCGCATCGTGATAACCAACTTCCACGGCTTCCAGCTACGCGAGCGCACCGCAGCCGGCAAGCTCACGAAGGCCATTTTGAAGCAAGGCGAGTCCAGTCCGTTCACCGAGACACCGGACCAGATGGTGCGCCGTGTCTGCCGCGAGTTGGGCAACAAGCAGAACATCATCGTCATCAACGACGAAGCCCATCACTGCTACCGCCGCAAGGTCGAGGATGTCCCCGAAGACAAGCTGGTCGGTGACGAGCGCAAAGAAGCCGAGCAGCGCGAGAAGGAAGCCCGCATCTGGATTTCCGGGCTCGAAGCGGTCAAGGCCAAGCTCGGAATCAAGGTCATCTACGACTTGTCGGCCACGCCCTTTTTCCTCCGTGGCTCCGGCTACGCTGAAGGGCTGCTGTTTAAGTGGGTTGTATCCGACTTCTCCCTGATTGACGCCATCGAGTCCGGCATCGTCAAGGTTCCGCGCGTGCCGGTCTCCGACGATTCGATGACCGGCGAGCAGCCGACCTACCGCGACATCTGGCTGCGCATCCGCGACAAGCTGCCGAAGAAAGGCCGCAAGACCGGTGCAGTCGCGACCGGCGTGAACCTGCCGGTAGAGCTGGAAGGTGCCCTGCAGGCGCTGTACGGCAACTACGAGAAGTACTTCGCCAAGTGGGAAGCCAACACTGAGGCGCGCGCGCATGGCTCCACGCCGCCCGTCTTCATCGTCGTCTGCAACAACACGAACGTCTCCAAGTTGGTGTACGATTACGTTGCCGGCTGGGAGAAGGAACTTGAAGGCGACGCGACTGCGCTCGTGCCGGGAAAGCTATCACTGTTCAGCAACGTGCTTGGCGGCCGCTGGCTGTCCAAACCCAACACGATTCTGATTGACTCAAGCCAACTCGAATCGGGCGAAGCGATGAGTGATGACTTCAAGAAGATGGCTGCGGTGGAAATCGAGGAGTTCAAGGACGAGTGCCGTCGCCGTTTCCCCGGCCGCGACGTCGAGAAGCTCACCGACGAGGACCTGCTGCGCGAGGTGATGAACACGGTCGGCAAGCCGGGCAAGCTCGGCGAGCACGTCCGCTGCGTCATCTCGGTCTCGATACTCACCGAGGGCTGGGATGCCAACACGGTTACGCATGTTCTAGGCGTCCGCGCCTTCGGCACCCAGTTGCTCTGCGAGCAGGTTGTCGGCCGCGGCCTGCGCCGCTCAGACTATACGCCCGAGCCGGACGGCCTGTTCGCGCCCCAGTATGCCGAGGTCTTCGGTGTGCCCTTCTCCTTCATTCCCTGCTCCGGTTCGTCGGTTGACCCGAAGCCCGGCAGGACCCCGACGCACGTCCGCGCACTCGAAGCCCGCATCGCCTGCGAGATTACCTTCCCTCGACTCATCGGCTACCGCTATGTGCTGCCCGAGGAGCGCCTGGAGGCGTGGTTCACCGAGGATTCCCGTTACTCCCTCTCGACAAGGGAAACCCCGACCGAGACTGACAACTGCCCGATTGTCGGCGACCACGCGATGATCACATTCGACCACCTGAAAGAGCGGCGCGGGCAGGAGGTCGAGTTCTCGCTTGCGAAACTCGTGCTTGAGAAGTACTGCCTCGACGAGAAAGACAACCTGAAACCTTGGCTGTTTCCCCAGGTACTGCGGCTTGTCCGGCAGTGGCTGGCCGAGTGCGTAACCTACAAGGACAACACCTTCCCACAGATGCTGCTCATCGAACGCTACGCCCACGACGCCGCCGACCGTATCTACCAGGCCATTGTCGCCACGACGCACGGCCAGAAGACACTGCGGGCGATACTCCGGCCGTACGACTGGCTCGGCTCAACCCGCTTCGTCAGCTTTGACACGACACGCGACACCTATCAGACCCGAGCCGACCGCTGCCACGTCTCACACGTCGTAGCCGACACAGCATCATGGGAACAGAAGATGGCGCAAGCCCTTGAGGACATGGACGAAGTCGTGGCCTACGTAAAGAACCAGAACTTCGGCTTCGACATCCCGTATACGATCGATGGCGAAGAGCACTGGTACCGGCCGGACTTCCTCGTCCGCATCCGTGTTCCATCGCCCGGCCGCCCTGTCATTCCGAGCGAGCGAAGCGAGTCGAGGAATCTCTCAGATGCCAGCGGTGAAATCCTCAACCTGATAGTGGAAGTCTCGGGTGAACCGCGCCGCGACAAAGCGGCCAAGGTCGCCACGGCCCGCAACCTCTGGATTCCGGCCGTGAACAACGACGGCCGCTTCGGCCGCTGGGCGTTCATCGAAGTGACGGATCCTTGGGATGCGAAGAATACAATCAGGGCGGCGATTGACGGGCTGCCGGCTGCCGATACCATATAGGGGAAAGGTAAAATGCTGACGAATGACGAGTTGCTCCTGCTGCTTCGGGACATTGAATCGGACCGAGTAGAGAGGACGGAGTCCACTAGAGACACCGACAAGTTCGGCGAGGCCATTTGCGCATTCTCCAACGACATGCCGAATCACGCACTACCCGGGTACCTCATTGTTGGGGCTAGGAACGACGGCACTCCGTCTGGTCTGAGGGTAACTGACCAGCTTCTGCTGAACCTCGCTGCGATACGTTCCGACGGCAACGTACAACCGATTCCGGCGATGAACGTCAACAAGTACACCCTGCCCGACGGAAACGAGTTGGCGGTCGTCGAGGTCTTGCCCTCTGACATCCCGCCTGTTCGCTACAGGGGTAGAGTTCACATCCGAGTCGGCCCAAGGCGTGCCATCGCCTCGGACATGGAGGAACGACGTCTCTCGGAGCGGCGAACCGCCGGAGCGAGGACCTTCGATGCTCAGCCATGCGTGGGTTGCGGGCTCGACGACCTTGCGGTCGACCTCTTCCTCGTGACCTATCGGAGCAACGCCCTCGCACCTGAGGTCATCATTGAGAACAACCGCGACGTGAAGGTGCAACTGGCATCGCTGCGCTTCTTTGACCTCCGCCGCGATTGCGCGACGAATGCCGGCGCGCTGCTATTTGCGAAAGATCTCCTGGCCTGGCTCCCTGGTGCCTACGTGCAGTTCGTGCGGTACTCAGGCTCAACGCAAGGCGGCGACGTGGAAGGAGAGCAGCGGTTCACCGGCGACCTACTGTCACTCCTGCGCGAACTCGACGCGTTTCTGACCGCGCAGGTGCAGTATCAGATTGCTCCGGTAACGCTGCTGCGTGAGGCGCAATCAAGCATCTACCCCCGTGAGGCCATCAGAGAACTGCTGATGAACGCCATCATGCACCGGGATTACGAATCGAATACGCCAGTCCGGCTCACGTGGTTCAGCGATCGTGTCGAGATACAGAGCCCCGGCGGTTTGTATGGCGAAGCGCGGGCGGACAATTTCCCTAACGTCACCACTTATCGTAACCCTATCGTCTCCGAAGCCATGAAGGCACTCGGCTACGTAAACCGCTTTGGCCGTGGCATTGCCAGGGCCCGCGAGTCTCTTCTTTCAAACGGCAGTCCGCCGCCGGAGTTCGTACTGGACCAGCCGGGTCACTTCCTGGCGACGATTCGGAGGCGACCGTGAAGACGATCGCGTTCTTCAACAATAAGGGTGGCGTCGGCAAGACGACGCTTGTCTACCATCTGGCGTGGATGTACGCGGACCTCGGTCTCAGCGTGCTCGCCGCCGACCTCGACCCACAGGCGAATCTGACCGCGATGTTCCTCGACGAAGACCGGCTTGAGCAGCTCTGGCCCGTCGATGGTGACCACAGACAGAGCATCATCGGCGCGTTTCAGCCCATCCTCAGCGGTACGGGCGACCTTGCGTCGCCGCATGTTGAGCACGTAAGCGAACGCTTGGGATTGGTTGTCGGCGACCTCGGTCTCTCACGCCTTGAAGGAATACTGGCGCAGGCGTGGCCTAACAGCATGGACCGACAGGAACCAGCGTTCCGCCAGTTGTCTGCTTTCTACCGGTTGCTTGTCGACGCTGCGAACCAACGGTCAGCAGATATTGTCCTTATGGATGTCGGCCCGAACCTTGGCGCGATTAACCGGGCGGCGATGATTGCCAGCGAGCATGTCGCCATACCGCTGGCGCCCGACCTGTATTCGCTGCAGGGACTAAGGAACCTGGGACCGGCCCTCCGCGAATGGAGGAGTGAGTGGCGCGAACGACTCACGAAAAGGCCATCGGCTGCCTTGGTTCTGCCAAATGGAGAGATGGCGCCGATTGGCTACATCATCATGCAGCATGCTGTCCGAGCGGGACGTCCTGCCCGGGCCTACGAGAGGTGGACGGCGAGAGTGCCGGCGGAGTACAGAAGTTCAGTGCTGGGTATCAGTGACCCCTCCAAGGTCCCAGCGTGGACAGTCGACGGATATTGTCTCTCGCTGATGAAGCACTATCGCAGTCTCATGCCAATGGCCATGGAGGCGCACAAGCCGATGTTCTTCCTAAAGCCCGCCGACGGTGCGATTGGTGCGCACACAGCAGCCGTGAGCGCCTGCTACGAAGACTTCAAGCAGCTCGCAATCCGGATAGCTGAGAACTGCGGCGTTGCGCTTTCGGTGTGAGCGCATAGCCCGGATGGCCTGACTCACGTCCCGCAAACCCACCGGCAGTGCAAAGCGCATCGGCACAATGAGACTTGAACCGGCGCGGGCAGTCCTCGAAGTCACCGACCCGTGGGACGCGAAGAACACGATTAGGGCTTTCTTGCGCAGTCAGACGACCGCCCGAAAGGAGCAGTAGATGCTGACCAACATCCGGATAAAGAACTTCAAGAGGCTTGTAGACGTGGACATGGAGTTGGGGCAATCGGTTGTTCTCATCGGCCCCAACAACTCAGGCAAGACGACCGCGCTGCAGGCGTTGGCGCTGTGGGACATCGGGCGACGCCGGTGGTCCGAAAAGCGGGGCAGCACGCCGGGCAGACTCACTACCAAGAAACTCCCCACGAAGCGCCCGGGTGTGACCATTAACCGCAACGACCTTCTGGCAATACCGATTCCAGTCGCCAACCTTCTTTGGCGGAACCTGCATGTGCGCGACGTGGAACGCAGCGCCGGTAAACCGGTGACTAGCAACGTCCTGATTGACATCATCGTAGAGGGCGTCACCAACGGTAAGTCGTGGACATGCGGTTTTGAGTTCGACTACGCCAACGAGGAGTCGTTCTACTGCCGACCTCTCCGGTTGGCCGACGGCAAGCAGCCGCCGAGGATGCCGGTGCCCGACGAAGCGGCTGACGTGAAGGTCGCGTTCCTCCCGCCGATGTCCGGCCTCGCCGCGGTCGAGCCGAAGCTGGAGCCGGGCCGGGTGAACGTGCTCATCGGCGAGGGCCAGACAGCTCAGGTGCTGCGTAACCTCTGCTTTGGGATATTCTCTCGTGCGAAGGGCATCGGCGAGCTGGACAATGCAATAGTCGCAAGGGATCGTGGCCGCAAGACGGGACACGCACTGCCCGAAGGACTCGACGATTGGGATGCGCTTGTTGAGCACATCCGGCGTCTGTTTGGCGTAACCATCCTGCCGCCATCATACATCAAGGAACGCGGTGAGGTCGCGATGGCCTACCGCGAGCAGAGCGGCGTAGAACTGGACCTGTCATGTTCCGGCCGAGGATTGCAGCAGACGCTGCTGTTGCTCGCACACCTCTATGCCAATCCGCACACGGTCTTGCTGTTGGACGAACCCGACGCCCACTTGGAGATACTCCGTCAGCGACAGACATACGAACTGCTTACAGAAACCGCCCGGCGGCAGGGTTCACAGGTAATCGCCGCCAGTCACTCCGAAGTCGTGCTGGACGAAGCGGCGGACAAAGATGTCGTCATAGCCTTCGTCGGCACCAAGCCGCACAGGATAGACGACCGCGGCAGTCAGTTGTTGAAGTCCCTCAAGGACATCGGGTACGAACACCACTACCTCGCCGAGGAAAAGGGGTGGGTGCTGTATCTGGAAGGCTCGACCGACCTTGCGATACTGCAGGCGCTCGCCCGCACGATGGGGCATCCGGCCGCCGATGTGCTGGAGAGGCCGTTTGTTCACTACGTCGGCAATCGACCTCAAGCCGCGAGGAACCACTTCCGAGGACTTGCTGAAGCATGTCGGTCTCTGCGCGGCATTGCAGTCTACGACTTTCTGGAGGACGAAACCCTGAGTGCCGCGCCTCCGCTTGTGGAAACAATGTGGCGCCGCCGAGAGATAGAGAACTACCTCTGCACGGAAGAGGTGCTGCTTGCGTTTGCGCGCGGGGAGGAAGCCGCAGACCTCTTCTCGAAAGCGGAGGGTGAACGACGGGTGGAGGTCATGCGCCAGTCCATCGGCGAGATGGTCACAGCGCTCAAGAAGATGCGCAAACCCAGCCCCTGGTCTCAGAGCATCAAGGCGAGCGACGACTTCTTGGACCCGCTGTTTGAGAACTTCTACGAGAAGCTCGCGCTGCGTAACCAGATGCGCAAGACGAACTACCACGTGCTCGCCCGTTTCGTGCTGAAAGAGAACATAGACCCCGAGGTCGTCGAGAAGCTCGACGCCATCGTCGAGGTGGCCAAGCAGGCGAAGCCGGCCGTGGAGTAGCCTGGCTGCACTGAAAACGATGGAGGATTACAGACGTGCTGACGCTGCTGAGTAACGACGAGCTGTCGAACATCTTCTATGGAGCGCGGCCGGCGATGGATGAGGTATTTGGTTTCCTGCACATGAGCCGAACCGGTCAGCCGGATACCGCAGTGCCGCAGTCGTCGCAGACGCTGGCCCTCGATGTCTTCGGCACGCTCAAGTTCGCCCGCTCGCGTGACCGAATTTGCGACCATCTTGCGATTCTGCTGGAGACACCGGACGGCGGGCCATGGGAAGTCCATCTGGAGTACGTGGACCCGGACAACACGCTCAACGAGGCCGCACACAAGTCGCAGTTAGACGTCCTGCTCCAGGGCGCACGAAGTCTGATTGCCATCGAGTGCAAGTTCGCGGAGACGCGGCTGGAGCCGTGCGGTCAGACCGGCAAGACGGGAAAGGGGCTGGTTCAGTGCACCGGCAACTACGATACCCAGGTCAATCCGTCCAATGGACGCACGGCTCTGTGCGCCCTGACCGGCAAGAGAATCCGGTACTGGGACTACGTTCCGCACGTCTTCCGGCTCTCGGCGGACGAACCCCATCGTCCCTGCCCCTTTGCCGGTCCCTGGTACCAGTGGATGCGGACGCTGGTCATGGCCTATGCTCTTGCCGAGAAGCGCGGGCTCAAGCCGGCAGTCGGACTGGCTCACATTGACCGTCCGACGATGCCGCTGCACGCACGAATCCAAAACGAAGCTCCAAAGATGAAGCGGCTGCTGACCGATGCGGTCAAGTTCGAGTTGCTGCGTTACGAGAAGCTGCCCGGCGTGTTCGAAGTCGCGGCCGAGCCGGGCGAACGTGGCCTGTTTCAGGACCTTCAGGGCTGGGTCAATGCCAAGGTCAACTGGGTGGAGGCGAGGCTGATGAATGACCGCGCAGCCAGAAGACCGCGCAGCAGCGACGCGCGACGCAGGAAGTCATGATGCCTGGCAAATCCCCCGGCGATTCCCAGCGCATCGGCACAATCAGACATGAACCGGCGCGGGCGTTTATCGAGGTAACTGACCCGTGGGATGCGAAGAATACGATAGGGACGTCATTGGGCAACCTGCTCCCGCGGGCGCAGAGGGAGGACTAGATGGCTGAGACATTCAACATTTACTGCGATGAGAGTTGCCATCTGGAGCATGACCGACAGAAGGTCATGGTGCTTGGCGCTCTGTCCTGCCCGGCCCAAGAGGCGGGCGAGATCGCTATCAGCCTGCGAGACATCAAGGCGCGTCACGGGCTCTCTCCCACCTTCGAATCCAAGTGGACCAAGGTGTCGGGTTCCAAGCAGAGCTTCTACCTTGACAGTCTGGACTACTTCTTCGCCGTCGGCGGCCTGCGTTTTCGGGCGTTGGTGGTGCCCGACAAGTCCGTCCTGCAGCACGAGAAGTTCAAGCAAACCCACGACGACTGGTACTACAAGATGTACTTCACGATGCTGAAGGCCCTGCTGCGCTCTGACGCGTGTTTCCGCATCTACCTCGACTACAAGGACACTTGGGGCGGGGTGAAGGTAAAGAAGCTGCACGAAGTGCTGTCGAATAGCATTTACGATTTCTCAATGAAGATCGTCGAGCGCGTTCAAATTGTGCGGTCTCACGAAGTGGAACAGCTCCAGCTCTGTGACCTGCTTCTGGGAGCAGTCGCCTACGCGAACCGAGGGTTGAGCGGGAATGCAGGCAAGATGGCTGTCGTACAGCGTATGCAGGAGCGGTCGCACCTGACCCTGACTCGAACCACCCTCCTGGGGGAACGGAAAGTCAATCTGCTGCTGTGGAACCCGGCACGGGCCGAGGAATGAGAGCGACGCCCGACTGGCTGCCCGAACTGGCTTCGCTTGCGGGGCCTGTCGACATGGTCGTGCGCCAACTCTACGCCATCTTCCACCGCGACATCGTCCGTGGTTCGCTGGTGTTCCAAGGTGCTCAAGTCTGGTGGGACAGGCGTTCCCGCGAGGTGTTCGGACTAACATACGAAGAGACCTTCTGGCATCTGGTCTCGCGTGAGGATAGGTCAGGTGGCGCCAGAGAGCTGGACCCGCCGCGCGCAGAACGACTGCCGTGGTTTGCCCCGACAATCCGGCACATAGGGGCCGAGCCAGTTCTTGCTTGGGACTACCTCGAAGCGAGCGGGAAAATCAACACCTACGTATGGCTCAGGGACTGGGACTACGTGATTGTGGTGCAGAGGCGAGTGCAGCGTCGGGGTGAAGTGTACTTCCTGCTGACGGCGTATCATGTAGATGGTCCGTCCACGGTGGCCAGACTCCACGGTAAGTATGAGAGACGCTTGAGAGACGCTGCGCGTAGAATGCAATCGCCGCCCCGAAGGACGGCGAAAGATCTCTTTCTACACATGGTAGATGAGGCTGACACGATTATAGCCAAATCGGCCACCCTGTCAAACAAGTCTGCGGTGACCAGCGAGTGCGTTAGCGCGCGAGTCCGGATTCCGCCCGGGCCGGAGTCTGTCATCGTAACTGCAACGCAGACCGAATGTTACATGACCGCCGACGTTAGCAGGGTGTTAGCAGACAGGCCGGTAATGATGACTCGTTGGGCGGACGTCCATCCGGACTGCATTAGTTCCGGAGCTAATTCCCGAACCAATAGCCGCGCCAAATCGGAAAGGCGGTGAAGATGGCCAAAGGTAAATCCAATGGCAAGCGAGTTCCGGTTTCGTCCCTGAAGCACAAGGACAAGCGGACCAATATCCCGACCCGCGAGTTGCAGAACTTCGTAAAGGACGAGGAAAAGAGCCCGAAGACCGTCAGCTATCCGGGCCTGCTCTACGCCCGCGACCCATCGCTTGACCCACAACTCGTCTGGAAGGGCAAGGACGAGCAGGACCAGAAGCCGCTCGAAGTGCCGGCCGTGCCGGTCTATATCCAGGAGAAGATTCACCCGCAGGCGATTGTGGAGCAGGTGAAAGCCGAGGCGAGGAAAACGACGCCCCGAATGGCAGACCTGTTTGCGGACTTCAACAACATCAAGTTCGAGGACTTGGTAGACTTCTACCGCCACGAGCAGAACTGGTCCAACCGGATGATTCTCGGCGATTCGCTGCTGGTGATGACCTCGCTAGCCGAGAAAGAAGGTCTCAAGGGTAAGGTTCAGATGATCTACATCGACCCGCCCAACGGCATTAAGTTCGGCTCCAACTGGCAGGTCTCGACCCGCAAGCGCGACGTGAAGGATGGCAAGGCCGAGGATGCGGTTCGCCAGCCCGAGCAAATCAAGGCCTTCCGCGACACGTGGGAATACGGCGTCCATTCATACCTGACCTATCTCCGCGACCGCTTCACCGTGGCCCGCGAGCTTCTCTCCGAAACCGGCTCGGTCTTTGTCCAGATTGGCGACGAGAACGTGCATCTTGTCCGTAGCCTGATGGACGAAGTGTTCGGGGCCGACAACGCCGCGGGCCTGGTTGCGTTCCGCAAGACCTCAGGGGAAACCGATGCGCTGCTCGGTTCGGTCTGTGATTACTTGGTTTGGTACGCGAAGGACAAGAGCCGGGCTAAGTTCCGGCAGCCCTATGTGGACAAGACGCTCGGAGAGGAAGGGACTACTCAATTCGTGAACCTAGAGAGCCCCGACAGGCTAGAATGGCGGCGCATGAGTAGGGAGGAACGAGAAGGCACATCGCAACCCCCGCCTGGCTGGACGCCCCTTCAGATAGGCGACATGACATCCATGACCGGGTCAGAGGCATCTCGATTCCCGTACAGCCTGTGTGGCGCAGCCTACGTTCCAGGTGCTCGGCGCGGGTGGAGCACAAACCTGCGAGGCCTTGATAGGATAGCCTTCGCAGGAAGACTGGTTGGCATTGGGAAATCGCTCATGGTGAAACGGCGCTTCGAGGACTTTGCCGTGTCTCCCATTGGCCTCTTCTGGCGCGATACCGTCATGACGGGGTTCACCGAGGACAAGACGTACGTTGTCCAGACGGCCACACGTGTCATAGAGAGGTGCGTGTTGATGACTACTGACCCCGGCGACCTTGTGTTGGACCCGACGTGCGGCGGCGGGACAACGGCGTACGTTGCCGAGCAGTGGGGACGCAGGTGGATTACCATTGACACGAGCCGAGTTGCTTTGGCTTTGGCGCGCACGCGGTTGATGGCGGCGAAGTTTCTCTACTTCCTTCTGGCGGACTCACCAGACGGAGTCCGCAAGGTTGCCGAAATCGAGGGGCGAATGCCGCCAGACCCGACACCGAAGACCGGCGGAGACATCCGCAAGGGCCTAGCGTGACTTTCCCACTTTCTCGCGCGTTGTCTGGCCAAGTTGTTCAGATTGTGCTACTTATGCG
>JAPLUO010000491.1 GCA_026397595.1 Caldifarciminota bacterium | reverse complement strand
TCCGTTCGTTCCGGAGCCTGCCCTGCTCGTTTCTACGGTGGCGCAGCCACACGAAGCCGAAGGGGTGCGCTGCGCACACGGAGTCGAGGAATCTCTCCCAAGGCCGCAAGCTGTGAGCTGCAAGCGGTCGGCTGTCATCATCGTCTCGACCAGTTCGACCATCTTGTTACATCGCGGTACGCGCCCTGATTAGGGCCGGGGTTCGACGTTCAGCCTGCGACGGCGTACTCGACTGAGCGGGGATTCTCCACGCGCTTCGAGGCATTCAGAATCTCGATACCTACGACGTTACCGTCCTTGTCATAGTCCAGGACGACACCGGGCTTGTCCTCGTCGCTCTCCTGTATCTTCGCGCCGCTGAATACGATGCTCAGAACATCCACTTCCTGGTCATACGTGATTCTCATTGCTCACCGAATGTGCAAGACCAGACGACCAGCGCAGCGAGAACGGCTGAGGCCGACGTCGAAGCGGTCAAGGAAGCCGGTCTGCCCAAGCAGGCCCTTGCTGCCGGCCGGAAGCCCGGTGAATCCGGCGTACATCTGATACGAGAAGAAAGGGCCGACCGGACCCCAAACCGTCATCGTCATCATGTGATCGTACAGCTTGGACATCCTTCCGCTCGCGCTGTGAAACCCGGCGGTCGGGCCTCGGCGCAAGTCTATGCCGAGTTCCTCGGCCAGACTGAAGTGGAAGACACAGTCGTCCGAGCCGGAATCGAGCAGACCGAGCAGAGTCGGCGTGGTTCGGTCGTTCCAGCTCAGGCGGAATGGCACCATCGGGCGCTGAACCGTGCGGCCGGCCGGGAACGCCCGGCAGGGCTCAGCCTCGAATCCGTAGAAGTGGAGCGGAAGCGGTTTCAAGTCCCGGCTACATCACCAGGGCGCACGACTCCAAGGGAATCTGGGTGAAGACCGGATCCTTCACGCCAGCCTTGCCGGCGCGCCGGGCGGCAGCCTTCAGAGTTCGACCCTCGGCGACCCGCCGATTGCTGCGCGGGTCAAGGGCGACCCAATAGCCGGGCCTGCCGCTCAGCTTGATGCTCATGGCCCTCATGCGTTGAATCGTAGACTTGCTCACGACCCTATTCTAGCCGTTCCGGTCCGACCGTCAAGCAGCCCCCGGCACCAGGCTGTCAGCCGTCAGCCGGCCGCGTTCCTTCGGCGGAAGGCGTACAACGTTCATCGTTGGCCGACCTCACCAACCGGGAACTGGAACCTGACAACTGGGACCTCGCGGCGAAGCCGCGTCACAGCTTGACATCGGTCAGGAATATGGAAAGTGTCCCTCACCGTCCGTCCGGTTGACATCTGACAGCCGAGGTCTACAATTATCGGTCCGGCAAGCGATCGGTCGAGAGTAGGCAGCGCGGCACATTCAGCTCTCCGGGAAGACCACAGATGCCTCCCGGCATGCTGATGATACGTCCGCAGCGACACTTACCGTTCCTGAATGAGCGGCAATCGACAAGGAGATGTGTATGCGATCCAGATCTTCGTTTGTGGCGTCCGTAGTTCTCTTTCTTCCCGTGGCGCTGTTTGCGTCGGTGCCGTGCACGCTTCCCAGCGGCATCGAACGCCTCCCCAACGGCAACACGCTCATCACTGAGTCCGGCTCGATGTCGCAGCCGAATGCCAGGGTGATTGAGGTCGACAGCACCGGACGACTGGTCTGGGCCTACGTCCGCAGCGACATCCAGTGGGCGCACACCGCCCGCCGCACTGCCGACGGGAACACGCTTATCACTGCCACGGACAGCAACCGCGTTCTCGAAGTCAACGCCCGGGGCGACGTGGTCTGGGAGATGAGATCGGGCCTGGACTACCCGAACGAGGCCTACCGCCTCGCCAACGGCAACACGCTCATCACCGACCGGGACCACGACCGGGTCATCGAAGTCGATTCCGGCCGCAACGTCGTCTGGAGTTACACCAATCTGAGTGGGCCGCACAACGGCAACCGGATTGCCAACGGCAATACCCTCGTCAGCAACTCAGACCAGAACAAGGTGGTGGAGGTCGATTCGGCCGGCACCGTGGTCTGGCAGTACGGAACCGGCCTGTCCTGGCCTCGCTGCGTACAGCGTCTGCCCAACGGCCGCACGCTGATAGCCAGCAGCAGCAACAACCGAGTCATCGAGGTTGATTCGGCCGGCACGGTCGTCTGGTCAATTACCTCCGGGGTGTCAATGCCGTACATGGCGACGCGTCTCGCGAACGGCCACACCATGATCTCCACCGGCGCGCGCGTAATCGAAGTGGACTCGGCCAAGTCCGTAGTCTGGCAGTACCCGCCTGCGGCGTCCGCAGTCGTCGTTGAGACGCTCTGGGTCACCAATCCGACCTCAGGCTGCAGCCTGTACGTCCACATCCACCGGCCGGCGAGCGCCGGACCCGAAAACAAGGTCCCTGCGGTCGTGCTGATACCAAAAGAGAGCTACGCCGGTACCGTGATGGACCAGAACGGCCTCGCCAACCAAATCGCGTCCGATGGGTTCGCGGTGCTCCATTTCGACGCCGAAGGCCGCGGCCGGAGCAGCGGCACCGAGGACTACAACGGCTACGTCCACCAGGACGGACTTCAGGCTTGCGCACTTGCGCTGGCTGCCAAACCCTACGTCGATACTGAGAATCTCGGCATATACACCCGCGGCTACGGCAACGTGATGGCGACGGGGATGCTTGCTCGCCACGACTCGCCGCACATCAAGTTCCTGATGGACTTCGAGGGTCCGTCTGACCGCTACCAGGTCTCTACCGACTCAGGTGGCCACGTGCCGGTCCCGGTGGACTCGGAGGCATTCTGGGTCGAACGAGAGGCCGGTCGGTTCGTGAAGAGCATGCACGGGGCATACCTCCGCCTCCAGACCGCAACTGACAGTTCCAATCGGATTCCGGACAACCACCACGCCATCGCCCTTGTTGACAGCGCCACTTCGACTGAGTACGGTGGTTCCGGCGTCGCCGCCTGGACCCGGGTCAACGACTCGGTGATGAACCCTGAAAACCAGACCTACACGGTATCCGACCCGCCGCTGTGGATTCCCGAGGCCGAGGAACGCCACCTCATCTGCCGTGAGCTTCTCTATCTCCACGAACTCGCCGACCGCGACTTCACCGGCGTCGCCACCAACTCCTCGCTCATCGTTCATCGTCCATCGTTCTCCGTCTTCCCCAATCCCTGTCGCTCTTCCGCGGTCCTGCACTTGACCGCTGGATCACTGGACCACTCGACCACTCTCCGTGTCTTCGATGCCTCCGGCCGCCTCGTTCTGACGCAACCGGTGCGGACTCCATCCTTCAACCTGCCGGTTTCACGCCTCCCGGCGGGCGTCTACATATTGCGCCTCGATTCCCAGACAAACGTTACCACTGCGCGGATCGTGGTGGAACACTAGAGCCGGGGCCGGGCCGACGGCTGACAGCTAAGGGCTATCGGCTTACGGCTTGCGGCCGACGGTGTGCGGTTCACGGACAACGGCTCACGGCTAGCGGCTCACGGCTAGCGGCTCCGGCATGTCTCGGGTGCTACATCCGTCAGAGGCGGCAAGCGGTAGGCTGTCAGCCGCCAGCGGCACAAGCGGCGTCTTGGCCTTGGGCAAGTCCTTTGCAATTCGCATCTCATTTCCATCCGGGCCGTAAGCTGTAAGCTGTAAGCTGAAAGCAGTCGGCCGTCACCATCGTCTCGACCTGCCTCGTTGGTTGGCCTCGGTGGCCCCTGTCTGACAGTGCGGCAGAAACCGTACAGCGTTCATCGTTGGCCGGAGTCACTCGTCGCGGTCCGCGTTGCACGAACCAACGATGTGCGAAACCCGACGATCTTGTCATGCCGTGCCTTGACGCCGTCATCAAATCGGGTGACTGTCTTCAATCGTCTTTCGGTCCTGGTCCAGGCAGTCAACAACCGTCTTAAGATGAATGAACGTCTGACCCAGACTTTCTTCCCGGATGTCGCAACCCTCTTCCGGTTCCTCCATCAGCGCGCTAGCGACGTACCTCAGTACCTCGACCTGGTTGTAGTTGCTCGCCAGGCTTTCCACAACCTTCGTGAAGTCGGTCTCCGGCTCGCCTTCGAGATACTCCAGCATCTTCATATTGGCTTTCTCGGCCCGGTCCAGTGCGTCGCCTTTGACCATTGCCACTCGCCGGCCGCCGTGAACGAACATCTGCCAGACTACCGTGCCAATATAAAGGAGCAAGGGCGCTTCGTCCGGGTTCAAGTCCCTCTCGCCGACCGCCAGGAGATAGGCCTGCACAAAGGGCTGCTCCCTGCTCATCTGCGCAGCGAGCTTCTGCGCATCGGCAACCTCGCCTGTCGCCATCCTCTTCCAGGTCTTCTCAACTACATCGGCTGATATGGTATTCATTGTTTCCTTCCTGGGCCAGATGCTGTGCTCTTAGCCGCGGTTGCAGGCATCCGCCCGCGCAATTCAATCATTCGCTCGACCAGACGCGCTCGTACAACGCTGACCGCGGAGGTCCCTGTCGGACAGCGCACCTTTCGTTCCTGAACGGACCCACGATGTACGATGCAACGATGAACGACGCCCGTCCCGCCGCGCCTTGACATCGCTAAGAAATATGGGAAGTGTCCCTCGCAGGCCACTAACGCACGGCTTGACATTAAACCTGTCCCCGGAACTACCCCGGGCTGCGACGGAGTCGCTCCGCGGGCGGGATTGAGGCGTGGCCTATTCGACCAGCAGGATTTTGCGCGGTGCGGCCGTGGACCTCGTTCTCAGGAAGTAGATGCCGGGTTTCGGGTTCAGCACGCGCCTGCCCATCGCGTCGAACGCAACCGCGCCGGCAGGCAGGCGCCGGCAAACGGTGGGCTGCAACTCGCGACTGAAAGTCCGCTGCTCTTGGCTCTCGGAGACGCCGGCCGCGTGGTTGGTCGAGAACCACATTCCGCCGCGCGAATCCTCCCATGCTACGTATACGCATCCGGCTGAGTCGGCGCCGATGTCCGGGCTGGCCTTGTCACCGGAGGTGTCGTCGTTGACGCGTTCGTGGCCGGACCACGATGCTCCGTGGTCGCTGGAGAACGCATAGTATACGTCGTAGCGCCCGTTCTGGTAGTTCATCCCCAGGGCCGCGTGGACACCGCCGTCGGCCGAGAGCGCAAGGGGGGCAGAGTAGTAAGAGTTGAAAAGTGTATCCGTCACCGGCGAGCATGGACCCCAAGTGTCAGGAGGGGTGTAGAGCGTACGCGCCTCCATGAAGCCATTGTCGCTGCTGCCGTAGTAGTCGCAGATGACGTGCTGCGAGTCGGCCACGACGTGAGGTTTGCTTGCGTGTTCTAAAGTGTCGAGTTGGACTCCAGGCTGGAAGGTCTGGCCCCTGTCGGTAGAGCGGTAGAGGTAGGCGTGTTGGTGCGGTACCACCACCAGGTAGCTGTTCGTCCCCGGCTGGATGCAGACTTCCGGGTTCTGGCAACCACCCGCACCGGCGTCGTCGCACGCGCGAACGTCCGGACTCCAGGTCGCTCCCTGGTCGGTTGACACCGAGGTCCAGATGTGCCGGCTTCCGGTGCGGGAGTCGCTCCATGCGCAGAAGAGGTTGCCGGCCGCGTCGGCCGCGACGCATCCCGTTCCAACGTGGGCCTCGGACGGATTGTGGTCGACCTTCACCGGCGCGGACCAGGTGGCGCCGCCGTCGGTCGAGCCCACGCAGAACTGGTGGGCGTCCGCAAACATTGAATCGCTCTCGAAGTAGACGACGTACGGGTTCCCGTCGGCATCGGTGGTTATCTCCGGGTAACAGGCGAGCGCCGCACCATGGCGGAGGACCTTGTCGTCACTCAACCACGTCGCACCTCCGTTCGTGGACATCTGGAACACAATGTCCGACCGTACCACGTTCATACCATACCACGAGTCGGCCTCGGCGACAATGTAGAGCGGTTGACCAACCGGTGCTTGGCGACCGACCGCAATCGCGACCGAGATGCACGAGTGGCCGTACAGGTCTTGGTGATCAATCCTAATGCTGGGCAGGAAGGCGGCGAGCGCCCCGCTGACCGTCAGCAGCAGTACAGCTAACGCGATTCTCCCTTTCAAGCTAGCCTCCTTAAGTTGAGCCGTTCATCCTTCGTGATTCCATCCTTGGTCAAGGCCGGAATCGACTTCGTCATGGCAGGATTCTAGAACCAGCGGGGATGGCTGTCAAGCCGGCGGCCTCCGGTGTACGGTTCACGGGCAACGGCTCGCGGCTTGCGGCCGTAACGAAGTCACCACGGCAGACGAAGCTCCATGCCGCGCTTCCGGATGGGTGACTGGCCCTAATCCCACAACTGTCCGGTTGAGATGCTCGGAGTTTCCGGCAACCCGCGTAGACTCATGAAGTTGCGCTGAAGCCAGGCTGTTTTCGACTTCAACTCTAAAGTATACTTCGGCCCGTTTGTTCTGGTCCCGAAAGGAGTGGCCG
>JAPLUO010000045.1 GCA_026397595.1 Caldifarciminota bacterium | reverse complement strand
CTTCGGCGCCATCATGGGCTCCGGCGGGCTCGTGGTCATGGACGAGAACACCTGCCTGGTGTAAGTCGCCAAGTGCTTCATGGAGTTCATCCAGAACGAAAGCTGCGGCAAGTGTATCCCGTGCCGCGAGGGCACGCGGAGGATGCTTGAAATCCTGCAGGCCATCACCCGGCCCCGACGCAAGGAAGAGGATACCGACGCCCTGCTCCTGTTCCAGGGCATCATGTATCTGAAAGAGCTGGGCGAGACGATTCGCAAGACCTCGCTCTGCGGGCTCGGGCAGACCGCGCCCAACCCGGTGCTTTCGACGCTGCGCTGGTTTCGTGACGAGTACGAGGCGCACATCTTCGAGCGGAGTTGCCCGGCGGGCACGTGTAAGGAGTTGGTCGGCGCGCCGTGCCAGAGCGGGTGTCCGGTCGGCACCGAGGTCTGGCGCTACGTGGCGCACGTGGGCCGCGGCGAGTACTCGGACGCGTACCGGGTTATCCGTACCGCGAACCCGTTCCCGTCAGCCTGCGCGCGGGTGTGCAACCACCCGTGTGAGGACGTGTGCCGCTGCGGCACGACCGGGGGCGAACCCATCGCCATCCGGACGCTCAAGCGGTTCGTCGTGGACAACGTGGACCCCGCAAGCTACAAGCCGTTCGTAAAGAAAGCCAAGCCGGGCGCGCCCAAAGTGGCGGTCATCGGCGCCGGGCCGTCCGGGCTCGCGGCGGCGCACCAGCTTTCGCTCGCCGGCTACCCGGTCACCATCTTCGAAAAGGAGAAGAAGGCGGGCGGGATGCTCGTCTGCGCGATACCGGCCTACCGGTTGCCGCGCGAGACACTTCAGAAGGAAATCGATTCCCTGCTGAACGAGAACGTCGAGCTCAGGCTGAACCAGGCGCTCGGCCGTGACTTCACGATCGAGAGTCTGCAGAAGGACGGTTACAGGGCGATTTACGTCGCCACCGGCTCGCACAAGTCGAAGAAACTTGGGCTCGAAGGCGAGGACGCGTCGGGCGTCATCCCGGGCATCAAGTTCCTGAAGGCCTATAACCTCGACGGCGAAGAGTTGGCCAAGGGCCGCGTCGGTATCATCGGCGGCGGCAACTCGGCCCTCGACGCCGCGCGAGTGGCGATGAGGCAGCAGGCGGTGAACAACGTGACCATCTTCTACCGCCGCACGCGCGCCGAGATGCCCGCGTACTCAGAGGAAATCGACGCCGCGCTTGAGGAAGGCATCAAGGTGGTGGAACTCGTCGCGCCGACCGCGTTGAAGGTCGAAGGCGGCAAGCTCAAGGCGGTCGAGTTCATCAAGAACGAACTCGGCGAACGTGATTCGAGCGGCCGGGCCAGGCCGATGCCGGTCAATGGTTCCGAGTACACTGTCGAGCTCGACACGCTCATCGCCGCCATCAGCGAAGATCCCGAGTTCGAGCCCCTGGCCGGGCTATCGGTCGCGAAGAACGGCGCGCTGGTGGTGAACAAAGAGAACTTCACTGCCGGCCGGGCGGGCGTCTTCGGCGGCGGCGACGTGGTCACGGGCCCGAACACGGTCATCGATTCCATCGCGGCGGGCAAGAATGCGGCGGTGATGGTCGAACGCTACCTCTCGGGCAGGCAGATGAAGGTTCTGAAGAAGGTTAAGCTGCCGACCGTCTACATCGAGCCGGCGGCCGAGGCCGAGGAGGAAGGCGAGCCGGCCCAGCGGGTCGAGCATGCCCTGCTCGCGGCGCAAGAGCGGCAGAAGAACTTCTGCGAAGTCGAGTTGTGTCCGGACGCCGCGGCCGCGCAATGCGAAGCGCGCCGTTGCCTCCGCTGCGACGTCGAGTTTACCCAGCCGAGTTGAGGTGAAAGATGAATACTATCACGATTGAAGTCAACGGCCGGAAGGTCGAGGCCAAGAAAGGCGAGACCATCCTCTCGGCCCTCAGGCGCGCGAGCGTCAAGGTGCCGACCCTGTGCTACCTTGAAGGCCTCACGCCCTCGGGCGCGTGCCGGATGTGCGTGGTCGAGGTCGAAGGCTCGGCCAACCTGGTGCCGTCCTGCTCGTTCCCGGTCGCCGAAGGGATGAAGATCCAAAGCAACTCGCCGGCGGTGATGCAGGCGCGCCGGACCATCATCGAGCTGCTGCTCTCCAACCACCCCGACGACTGCCTCTACTGCGTCCGCGGCGGCAACTGCACCCTCGCCGAGCTCGCCCAGGAGCATGGAGTGCGCGCGCGGCGGTTCCGCGGCGCCAAGAACAAGCGCGAGAAAGACATGTCGGGCCCAAGCATCCAGCGCGACCCCGAGAAGTGCATCCTCTGCGGCAAATGCGTCCGCGTCTGCGAAGAAATCCAGGGCGTTTCGGCCATCGACTTCGTCCAGCGCGGGTCCAAGTCCGTCGTCGGCACCGCCTTCAACAAGGGCCTTAACGTGTCGAGCTGCATCAACTGCGGCCAGTGCATCCTCGTCTGTCCGACCGGCGCGCTCCACGAGCGTTCCTATGTCGAGGAAGTAATGCGTTCCTTGAACGACCCGGACAAGATTGTCGTCGCCCAGCACGCGCCCGCGGTCTCGGTTTCCATCGCCGAGGAGTTCAAGATGAAGCCGGGCACCGACTTCGACGGCAAGATGGTCGCCTCGCTTCGCAAGATCGGGTTCGATCGGGTGTTCGACACGTCGTTCACCGCGGACCTGACCATTATGGAGGAGGGTTCGGAACTCGTTCACCGAATCAAGACCGGCGGCGTGCTGCCGATGATGACCTCCTGCTCACCGGGCTGGATAAAGTTCGTCGAGCAGTTCTACCCCGAGATGATGCCCAACCTTTCCACCTGCAAATCGCCCCAGCAGATGATGGGCGCTATCGTCAAGACCTTCTATGCCGAGCGCGAGAAGCTCGATCCGAAGAAGATCGTCTCGGTTTCGATCATGCCCTGCACCGCCAAGAAGTTCGAGTGCCAGCGACCGGAGATGGGGCGCGACTTCACCCAGGACGTAGACTACGTGCTCACCACGCGCGAACTGGCCCAGCTCTTCCGGATGACCGGTGTGGACCCAGCCACGGTCGAGCCGGAGGCGGCCGATACTCCATTCGGGGAGCGGTCGAGCGCGGGCAAGTTGTTCGGCGCGTCGGGCGGCGTGATGGAGGCGGCGGTGCGCTCCGCCTACTTCCTGCTCACCGGCCAGGAACTGGCCGAGCTCAAGATCGAAGACCTGCGCGGGATGAAGGGTTCAAAGGAGGTTAAGGTCAAGATCGGCGACCTTGAGGTCGGGGCCGCGGTTGTTTCCAACCTCCTGAACGCCCGCAAGCTCCTTGATGAGGTCAAGGCCGGGCGCAAGGACATCCACTTCATCGAAGTGATGACCTGCCCGGGCGGCTGCATCAACGGCGGCGGCCAGCCCATCGGCGCCGACCTCGAAGCGG
>JAPLUO010000413.1 GCA_026397595.1 Caldifarciminota bacterium | reverse complement strand
AAATGGACCCACCTGTGCTCAGATAGATGGACCCATCTGATGAGTTGATGTAGGGCAGGTGTTTTCTTTTCCAAGTAGGGGGTTGTTCCGAGTAGCGCGGGTGCGGGGATGTCAGGCGCGGTTGCGGAGGGTGTCGTTCCAGTCGTGGCAGGGCGGTCGCAGACGCCGGACGGCGGGGTGGCGGGCGATCATGGCTTGGGCCATGCGCTCGCCGGTGGCGTCGGCGTCGAAGCCACAGGAGGCAGGCAGGTTCCGGGCCAGGATGGCAGGTAGCCAGGCGGGGTTGTCTCTGGCTCCGGAGGTGGAGATGCACAGGCAGTCGGGGTACAGGGTGCGGCAACTGATGGTGTCGATGGCCGACTCGCACAAGACGATGGCTTGGGGGCGTGGGGGGCCGAGGGCGAAGTAGCCGTTGTCCTTGCGCGAGCCTGGGGCCATGCCGCGCCACGTTTCCTGTCCGGTTCCGCGCAGCTCGGCGCCGACCGGCGCGTGGTGTTCGTTACGCAGGAGGAAGACGGCGTTGTGGTTGCGGTCGGCGTACAGATCGCCGGAGTCCACGAGGGGTTGCAGCCACGCCAGAGGCAAGCGGCGTTGTCCGCCGAGGTAGCCGATGATGGCGGGCAGGGCGCCCGGCGCGGGCACAGGCAGAGCCAGGCGCCGCGAGGCCTGCGTCGGTTCGAGGCTCGTATTCGGTTGCGGCACTGGGAAGCGCCGTGAAGAACTTCGCGCCGTCGACGGAGAGCACGCCGCGTGGGGTGTGCCACTTGAGCGGGTCGTGGGGGTCGGGCTTGGCGTCGAGGGCGCGCAGGATGTGCGTAAGCGGGATGGCACGGAGCCGATCGGTTCGTTCCCGGCCGGTCGGTGTGTTCATGGGATGGGCCGCGGCTCGGGCCGCAGGCCGCGGCAGTCCTTCATATTGAAAACGTAGCTATTGGAGGTCAGTCGATCGATGAGGGCGACGGTGAGGTGATCGTTCTTCAGGAACGAGCGCCAGTCGTCGAAGCCGAGGTTGGAGGTGATCAGGGTGGGCCGCTTGCGATGGCGACGTTGCATCAGGGTGAAGAACAACCCGACCTGGGCGGGCTCGATGTCGATATAGCCGAGTTCGTCGATCAGCAGGCAGTCGGGAGCCAGGTACTGCTTGAGCACCTTGGCTTCGGAGTGGTCGGCGCCAGAGGCGCGCAGGTCGCCGACGAGTTCGGCGAAGGTGACGAACCGGCCGCTGTGGCCGCGGTTGATCGCATCGATGAGGAAGGCGGTGGCCAGTCCGGTTTTGCCGCAACCGGTCGGGCCGACCCAGATGACGTTCTGCGCGTTGGCCATGTAGTCGAAGGCATCGTAGATCGACAGCAGGGCCTTGCGGTTGAGCTTGGGCTGTTTCTGGAACGGATAGGTCTCCATCAGCAGCGTTTCGGGGATATGGGCGCGTTGAAGGCGGTACTGGCGGGCATGCTCGCGCCTGAGCTTGTATTCCTGCTCGATCACGTAGTCGAGCAGTCGGGCATGGGAGAAGCGGCCTTTGGCGGCCGCAGCCAGGGTTTGCTCCCAATGGGTCAGCAGGCCGCCCATGCGCAGACATTTCAGCATCGTGTCGCGTGGCTCATTCATGGTCGTCCTCCAGGATGTGGTTGTAGCGCGAGAAGTCGGGCGCGTCGGTCAGGCGGCCCTCCAGATAAGCGTCCCGCGTGCGGAAGCTCTCGTCGATGTCCACCGCGGGCAAGGGCTGTTCGGAGGCGTCCAGAAGCAGCATGGCAATGCGCCGCAGCGTATCCATCGCCACGATGCGATAGCGCAGGGCGCGCTCGAGCGTGCGGAGGAAGACCTCCGGGCTGATCTCGCGGCTCAGGGCGAAAAGCTGGCGCAGGAAGTGATGCCGCTCAATGCCCTTGGGCTTGAGCGCAAAGTCCAGGTAGCGGCCGACGCGCTCGTCCATGGCCCGCAGCCGCTTCTCTTCCTCTTCGGTGGGCCGGCGCCGATTCGACGGGTTGTGCCGGGGCTGGGGCTGACCGGGGGGCGCGAACTTGGCGTTCTTGACCCCGTCGGCGGGCAAGGGATATTCGGCCAGGCATTCCCGGGCCTGGTAGAGCTTGAGCTTGTCGGCATATTGCAGGACTTTGACCTCCTCGCGTTTCGTGCCCGGCACCCAGTAGTAGTTGCCCTCGAAGGCGGCATAGCCATACTGGTCGGTGCCGCGCTCATGGACCTGATAGGGCGCCGGGAGATGTCCGGGCAGTTCGAGCAGATAGCCGCATTCGTGCTCGAAGGCCTTGGCCGGAACCAGTCCGGCCTTGCCCTGAGGCCGATGCTCCAGGCGCGCCGTGGCCCACTCCAAGGCCTGCGCGTTGAGATCCTCCAGGCTCCGGAACGTGCGGCCGGGCAGGAAGTTGGTTTCCACGGTCCAAAAACTCCGTTCCTCGCCAGCCTTGCGGTTGGCGTGGCCGAGGGCATGGCAGAGGAATCGAAAGCCATAGGAGGCGCCGAACCGCTCCATCTCCGGGACGATGACCGCCGTCGCGCCCGTGCCCCGCAGCCGCGCCAGATTGGTGTTGTCGATGATGCACGTGCGCGCGGCATAGCCCCAGAAGGTAAGCGCCTCATGCAGGAAGCCTTTCATCTTGAAGCGCGTGAACGCCCGGTAGAACTTCAGGTAGCGGCGCTTGGAAAAGCGCAAGTAGATCAGGCTGGCCACCAGGCGGGCGGGCTTGCCGTCGAGCCTGATCGTGTAGACGGTGGTGTCATGTTGCATCTCCGCGCCGGGTTCGTCGGGCACCTGAGCGCAGCGGCTTTTGGCGGGCGCGCTGATGCCCAACTCGCGCAGCCGCCGCGTCAATGTCGGATAGGTCACCTCGACCCCTTCTTCCTCCACGAGCTTCTCATGCACACGCTGGGCGCGACCGTCGCATTCCTTGTAGAGCGCTTTAAGCGCTTCAGGATCGATCCGGACCTTCTCGCCGCGCACCGGCGCCGGCGGCCGCCCTTGCCGGCGGATGATGCGGCGTACCGTGTTGCGTCCCAGCCGCAGGCGCCGGGAGATTTCACGCACGCCCATCCCCTCCTGGTGCAGTGCCAGGATCGCGTTACACTTGTCCGCATCGATCATGGAGTTGCCTCACGCTTTCAAAAAAGGCTGGCGAGCGGCTGAGCACGCCGGCCAGTAGCAGGTGCGCCTGGACACGGAAGGCCGCGCTTTGCAGACGCCGGTCCGCGCTCTTGCCCATCACCCGCTGCATGTATTTCTGAGCGACATCGATGTCCTTGAGCATGGCCTGCTCAAAGGGCGTGCATCCATCGACGCGCGCGACCGACGGCTTCAGCCGCTCCAGCGGCAGCGCCACGTTGCCGGAGCGAATCTGTTCACGCAGTTCTTCGGGGCCGCGAAAGTACCCCTGCGCCAACTGTTCGATCTCGCGCACGCTCAAACCCTTGCCGCTGAGCGCGGTGACGAACAGATCGACCGCGTCGCGACCGCCCTCGTTTATGCGCCTAAACGGACGCACGCTGTACATGTAGGCATAGACCGGAAAGTCCCCGGCAAAGAGCTTGCCCCGTACAACCGGCGACATCTCTGCGAGCAGCCCCAGCCGCAGGCTGACCCAGGCTTTGCTGCGCGAGAGCGCCTCGGCGAGCTGCGCGACGTTCATCCCATGCAGCCGCTTGAGCTCATCCACGAAACCGGCTTGCTCCAGAATCGACAGCGCCCGGTCGTTGGAGACGCGCAGCAACGCCACGATCCCCAGCGCGGCATCCTCGCCCAGCGAGACGTACGGCGCGGTGGCCAACCCCAGCCGTCGTGCGCAACGCCACCGCTTGAACCCGTTGAGCAGCACAGGGCGCCGCTCGACCTCCACCCCCGCCAAGGGCTCGACGATGCCGCGTTCGCAGATCGAGGCGAGCAGGCGCGCTTCGTCCGCCCGGTTCCTCATCCGGTAGCCTTCGTATCGCAAGTCCAGACTCGATAACTCGATTTCGCTCATGGCGGCGGCCTCTACGAACCTCTTCCCTCGATCCGCCGTCGACCATACGCCCTGCGCCGCCGCCGCGCCATGCGGTGTTGTCTCCCTTTTTTCGTCAGCAGCGCGAGCACCTCCCCGATCCCAACCCGCCGCCGCTCGACCAGACTGAGGATCACGCGCACATGCCGCACGATCGGCATCGGGGAGTCGCTCTGGGGTTCAGCGTCGCCGTCCTGCCGCGTCTGGGCGCTGTGTAAGTAGCGCTTGCGGTTCTGATGCCTTTTCTTCTCCGGGTACTCGCGGTAGAACTCCGCCGTGCGCTGGGCCGAACACGCCCGCCGCTGCGCCTCCCGGCACCCGAACCCGCAGCGCAGATCGACGCGAGCCGCGTTCCGCGGATCGGTAAAGAACAGAATCCGGCAATGCCGGCACCGCTTCAAGCAGGGCCGCAGATCGGGCCGCTCGCGCAGCAGCGACCGAATCTGGGCATAATACGACCGCACCAGATCGCGCGCCTTACCGTGGCGATGCCAATCCGGCCGGAACTGGAAATGCGCCTCAATTTGGGTTGCTACAAACCCAGGCGCTGACCTACGATGCTGATGCTTCGTGACATGTCCTCGTCTTACCCAACACGCGAGTGCGTGTCCATCGGTAGGACGAGGACTCTTTCTCCCGCCACACTCCCCGAGTCTGCCGAATCAAGGCCTATCTCGCCGGGTCCATTCCCGTGAGCACCCCTGTCCATTCACGGCTAGCGCAAGCCCCTGGGTCCATTCTCTTGAGCACAGGCGGGTCCATTCCGGTGAGCGCCATAGCGGAGGGCGTACTTGTCGGGAAAGCGGCGGCAGATCAGCTTGCCGATAGCGCGCACATGACCGACGAGGAACGCCGTGATGTGCTATCGCGCACGTTTCAGGGCATCAAGCGACGGCTGGGGGAGAACCTCCCGATGGCGCTTCCGGATGGGGCTGTGGTGACGCCCGTGGAACTGACGGCAGAGATCCTCAAGCACATCAAGCGCTCTGCCGAGCAGCGGTGTTTCAATGGACGGGTGTTTTCAG
>JAPLUO010000163.1 GCA_026397595.1 Caldifarciminota bacterium | reverse complement strand
GTAGAAGAGCCTGCGAGGGTACTCGCAGCAGGCCTCCTCGGCAGTGAAAAGAGTCTCCACGTCCACCAGCGCCCGGGGTGGTCTTCCATGCCTCACCATACAATCAGTTGGGGTTACTGGAGTCAAGGGCATACCCCATAGCGCAATACAACAAGCGGCAGCGTTTGTGAACCGGCGGGCGTGACGAGGCGCGCGAAGTACGTGCCGGCCGGAACGTCGAGATGAACTTCGACGCGCGTGTCAGCAACGGACGCAGTCTTCACGGTCCGGCCGAACCCCGAAGTGCAAATGACATAGCGTGAAATGATAACCCCGCCGGTGACGCTGTCAAACTACAGTTTGGCAGTATCGGACTAAGTCACCGGAAACCGCGATGCAGAGCCAGATTCAAGGCGTGCGACATCCGGTATTGTCACACCGGTTAAGATGCGCAGACGAGCGACTTACGGCAAGGGGCCTGGAACACGCCCCTCTGGTCGCAGTGGCTTCCTCAGACCCGCTCGTCGTTAGTCATTGGCAATAAAGAACTTACGCTAATGGCTCGGATGCATCACATGGCACACATTCTGCATCACGCTTGCCGACGAACATGGCCTCCAGCATTCTCCTCGACCGCGCATGCCCGCTGCAGCATTCGATCGGCCCTACCTCTCCGACTCGAAGACGGGCTGCAGCGTGCCTCAGCGTCGGTACGCGCGTGATCGCGGAATGTCCTTCCAGTTTCGCTGAGCCATTTCGTCATGTCGGCTCGAAGAGAGTGTCGGGACAAGGTCGGCGCAACAAGCAATTGTCTGGTTCCCACGCAGCCAGCCTCAGCATTGGAGCGGCCCATGTCACTCCCCATCATCGGTCCGAATCCAACAACTGCGTCAGACTGACGTTGCGCCGACCTTTGTTCCTGTCCGCCTGATACTCGACCGGCTCTCACCGCGACAACCAGCGACGTCTACCGGATAATCAACAGCACCGGGCATCACTGCCCGAGCCTGGCTACCACGGATATCGACCCTTGACCCTGAAAGCCAACGCCCCGGCCGTAAAGACCGGGGCGTTTCCAAAGGAGGGCGATGGTTCCTCGCATATGCCGCGAAATTGCCTCACAGCCGAGCCGGTCGGGATCCATCTGTCGGCCGGTTCCAGTTCTAGTTCGCTGTCGGCAGCAGGCCGTCGATTCCTAGCGAATCACGTTGCCGAATCAGGATAAGACCCCCACGCGGTTTTGTCAAGGAAGGCAGTCGGTATCGTTACTACTTGATATTAAACGACTTATACAAACGCTGCCTGACCGGCTTCGAACGCGGGAAGTTGTCCACAGGGCTAGGTTATTGAAACACTATCGGTTAGCAGCCCAGACCCCCTTCAGCGCTCCGTTTCCCCCGGCGAGACAGAGCGATGATCCGGCTGGAATCAGCCTAAGATATTTGCTGACAACCAGTTAGAACGCACCGAGGTTAGTTCCGCCGCTGCCGGCGCCAATGCAGTGAGAGCCCTTTTTAAGCCGGAAATCGCCGTTTTGGCGGTCGATGAACCGCGGGTCGTCCACGATATTGCTGTCGCCGGGCGCAACGCGGTCGAAGTCGATTCCGTTGCCAAACATACAGTTCCGCCGCAACACGATATTGCCCTCGGGCTGGTCCGTCACGACGCCGCGGGGGTTGAATGTGATGATGCAGTCAGTAATCACCGTGTTCGAATCGTCCCGGGCCGCGTGGATTCCCACCTCGCCGTTGTCCGTGACCGTGCAATGAGTGATCGCCGCGAAGGCACGTCCGGCCATTGAGCTCAGATAGATACCGCGGTCGCCGTTGCCGACAATCAGGCAGTGGTCGATGAACTGCTGCCCATCCCTCACCCATATCCCGTGTGAATCCGCGCCCCGGATGGTCAACCCGGAGATACGGTTGCTGTCGGTGCGCAATTCGATTGCCGAGTATTCATCGCCGGCGTCGATAGCCGTCGCTGCCGGGCTGGCGCCAAGCAGCGTAATGTGCCGAAGCTTCACAATCTTCACAACTTCGCGGTACTCGCCCGGCATCACGAACACTGTGTCGCCGTCCCGCGCCGAGTCGAGCGCGGCCGAAATCGTCTGGAACGTCGCACCGCTGTCCTGCGCCACTACGAGCCTACCGACCGGCGCAACATATACCGTCCTGGTCTCGGTGCGGATCGCGCAGCCGGCAAACAGCAGCGCTGGCAGCAGGGCGGCGAGGCGAAAGCTGTAACTTTTCATTCGGGAATGATTATGCGGCAAGGCTTTCGACTGTCAAATCGAGGAAGGTCCGGCTGCACCGATGGGGGGTTGGAGCAGCCGGACCTTGTCCTCTTCGCCAGGCGCAAGGAGGCATCATGCTACCGGTGCCTTGCGTGTCTAACACCGGCACAATCTAATCTACAGTCAAGGGCCCGGACGTATTCCACTATTGCCAAACCTCATGAGATTGATACAATTATGACGTGAAGGCGGTTCAGTACTGCGTCGTGGCCTTCCCGAAACTGGACAGCGAGACGCAGATACAAGATCTGAGAGAGCAGTTTCCAACCTGGTACTACCGGGTAAGGCCCTATATTCCTGTCGTACTGCCGTTTACGCCGGTTACCCTTGATGAAATCCAGAACGTTTCCGAGCACGTCGGCCGGGTTCGGCGCAGTCTTCATCCGATTGCCGTTTCCTTTACCCACTGCATCGAGCGCGGCGAGGCGCTGTTCTTCGATATTGAACAGGGCCGCGAAGAGTTCATCCAGCTCCACCACGCCTTGATCGGCGCCGAGCCGCTATCACTGCTCAGCGACGTTCCGGTCTACGAGCCGCAGGTCTGGCTCGGTCGCGTAACTGACGCGCGCCAGCGCGTATACGCCGTTGCTGAAGCCAACCGCATGGGCCGCTCGCTCGGCGTGGTCGACTCGATAACCCTGCTCAGAATCGAGCCGGACGAAGAACACCAGCTCGTCGCCACCTTTCCTTTCGGCATCGGCCGTGTTGACTTCTACGACCGCTTCCCCGCCTGACCGCCCGTCCTAACGTCCGCCGAGGCACAACTCGCGAGAGCCCAGCGCGTTAGCGCCGTGACGCGCTCGCTGCGTGTGCCCCAGCACGGCGCTTGAGGCTTGCAGCTTGTGGCTTGCGGCTACTGCGCCCGCCCTACTGACGTACGCGCACGGTGATGTCCGCGGACGTCCCATTGTCTGCGTCGTCGTAGGCGAAGGCGCGAAGATGGATGACGGGGTCGACATCAGCGGGGCATTCTACCGTGATCCGGTAAGTATCGGCCCCGGCCGTCGTAACCATGCCCAGCATGTCGACGCCGGCAAAGAACACGACAAAGCCCATCCGGCGGTCGTCCGCAGCCACCACGACCAACTGGCCCACCGCGCCCGGATCTACAATGTCGCCGTCCTGCGGAGCGACCCAGCTTATCACGGGCGGCACCGTATCCGGCAACTCCTTGTCGCAACCCGCGGACAGGAGCGCAAGCAGCGCGAACGCCGCGACAAGGATGAGTTTCATGGTGCGATAATCACCGCATCGATGTACGGGCTGTATTCCCGGCAATAGAGCACGCCGGCCGTGTCTTCATGCACGTTGATGGCCGCCTCGTAGTCGCCCGGGTCTCCGGCCGCGACCAGCGAAGTAATGACCAACCGGCCTACAACCGCGCCCCGCAACAAGTCCAGCGTATCCTGCGTGCCGTGTACCGTGTACACCGACTGACTGGAGCCGACCTCAACCTGTTGACCTTCAACTGTGAACGCGGACATCGAGATATTGAAGACCATCGAGCGCGTGCTCGGCGCGCGGTTATGGCAGCCGACTCCGGCAATCAGCAGAAAGACCGCAGCCGCGCCGGCCGGAACAAATCTCACGCAGCAATGTTAGTTCAACCTGCCCCGCTGTCAACCAACAGCAGCAACTCAAGCCTGCCGTCCGCTGCTGCCGCTCAGTTTTGGGAGTCCCGCGAAACGGTTCAGTCGCAGAGGGTGAGGCTGGTGACTTGCGCAGGCGCGCCGCCGTCAACCGTCACGCGCCGGCGTTGTCCGGTCTGCGCCCGGCGTTCCGAGCAGGCGGGCGAGGCTATCGCGCACTATCTTCGTCTTCGGGTGGTCTTTGCCCAGAGCCTTTTCTCGTATCTCCAGCGCGCGGCGATAGAGCGGCTCCGCCTCGGCAAGCCGGCCCCGGTCCTCGAGCATGCCCGCGAAATCGTTCAGGCTGACCGCGATGGTCGGGTGTCCTTCGGGCAGGGCCTTTTCCCGCATCGCCAGGGCGCGCCGGAAGAGCGGCTCGGCCTCATCGTACCGGGCCTGGGCCTGAAGCAGGCATGCGTAGATGTGCAAGCTGGACGCGATGTCCGGGTGTCCTTCGGGCAGGGTCCTTTCCCGCATTTCCAGCGCGCGGCGGTTGAGCGGCTCGGCCTCCGCGTACTTGCCCTGGCACTGAAGCACCCACGCCAGGTTGTACAGGCTGAGGGCGGTTGACGGGTGGTTCTCGGGGAGGGCCTTCTCTCTGATTTCCAGGGTGCGGCGGCCGAGCGGCTCGGCCTCCGCGTACCGGCCCTGAACCTCAAACAGCCCCGTGAGGATGCTGAGGTCGGTGGCGATGTCGGGAAGGCTGGGCGGCTGCGTCTTCTCGTCTATTTCCAGCGCGCGGCGAACGAGCGACTCGGCTTCCGCGTACCCGCCCCGGGAATGAAGCACGCAAGCGAGGTTGCACAGGCTGGACGCGATGTCCGGATCGTTCGCGGGCAACGTCTTTTCCCGCATCGCCAGCGCGCGGCGGTGGAGCGACTCAGCCTCCGCGCGCTCGCCATGGGCGGCAAGACGAAGACCAAGGTGGTTCAGACAGGTTGCCAGTTCGGCGCCAACCGGACCGAGTTCGATCTCAAGCGCCTGGGCGCATTCCCGGTACAGCGGCAAGATTGTTCCCCACTGCGCCGCGTCGCTGAACTGCTGCGCCGGCTTCCGGAGCCAGTCAAACAACTCCCGGGCCGGAAGCGCGGCCCGACCGTGGTAGAACGCCTCGGCCAGGGCCGTGGCATGTGGCGGGGTAATGCTGCGCACGTCAAGGTCGTTGACCTGGGCCGCGTAGTGGTCGAACAGCCGGCGATGCACGCGCCCGACCAGTTCCGGGTCGGTGTGCTCCCGCAAGGTCGCGCCCATCAACCCGTGCATCGTCCGGGCGCCGGCGACCGCGCCTTCGTTGACAAACGAGAACCGGCACAGCCGGTCGAACGCGGTCAGCGCATACCCGGTCTTGAACTCATTGACCAGCATCTCGAACAACGCCCGGTCCCAGAATCGCGCCACCGCGAGCAGCTTCAGCGTCTCGACCTCCGCGTCATTCAAGTACCGCAGGAACCGGTCCAGCAGCTCGCGCGGAGTACCGGCGAAGTCGTCCGGGCCAGGGACGCCGCCTTTCTCTGCCGCCTCATCGCACGAGTCCACCGCGAGGTCAAGGTAGAACGGCACGCCTTCACTGCCCTGCACTATTGCCTGCCGGACCGCGGCATCATTGACGCCGCAGGACACAAGGAAACCTTCCGAATCCGCCGGCGACAGCCCGCCTACAAGATGCTGGTCCAAGCATCCGCGCCAGTCAGGGTAGAATTCGTCCCAGCGCAGCTTCTCACGGCCGGAGATGAGCCAGAGCGCCTCCGGCAGTTGCGCCACAAGTTCTCGCACCCACTCATCCTGGTGCGCAACCGCGCTCTCGGCGCGCTCGGCACCGGCCAGCTTCTCGACGGTATCGATGCAGAGGATCGCTGTCGTACCCTTGGTCTCCATGTGCTCTCTCACGTCGGCGGCCCAGAAAGCAGGCAGCAGGTCGCGTATCCGGGCCGGCTCCATCCCGGGCAGGTCGGAGAGTTCCTTCTGCCCGCGCTTGGTCCACCAGTCGACCATGACCTTCTCGCCTTTCTGGAACGCCTTGGCCAGCGCCGGCAAGAAACCCACAAACGGAACGTGCGCGAGTGTCGATGTAACGCTGGCGATCATGGAGCCCTCTTCGAGGAACGGTATTGTCGCCTGAGTCATCGGTGTCGTGGGCCGGGCTTTCTTCCAGTAAACCACATAGGCGATGTCGAACCGGCGGAAGTCAACCCCATGTTCGCGTCCGAGTGAATGGCGCAGGACGGCAAGGGCATTGTCGGCGTCGCGGTGGTCCGGTGTGTCGAAGTCGAGTACGGCAATCGGCAGTTCCGGACGGTCCCGATGCAGGCGTGACAGTAACTCGGTGCGCAGCCGGGTCTTGCCGATGCCGTCGATGCCATACTGCACAAGCACGCGGAACTCGGGCGTGCGCGCCTCTCTATCGGCCAGCGCCTGGTTGAAAGTCTTGAAGAACCCAGCGCGGTCGGTGAACTGCCGCTGGGCAGACGGACGCCTGGCACCCAGCCGGTGTTTGGGCCGTGGGAGATTCGGACATCCTATTCCCTCCCCGTCAAAGCGCAAGCCGTCTGCCGGAAGCAGTGACTGCAGGCTGTCGTGACGTTCACTGCCTCAAACACTATCCCGCTCTGCCCGAGAGTCAAACAACACAGCCGCCGGCCCGCGCTCGCTCCTCACTCGCGACCCGCCAACCGCAACTCGCGACTCGTAACCCGCAACCCGTAGCTCGCAACAGCTTTCCGCGAAGCTCCCTTAAGAGCTTGCCGGAAAGCTCCTTAGAACCTGAAACCTGCGTGAATTTCCCATGTTAGAGCTTCAGAGTTCGGATTCTCTTCAGGGCGAACTGCACATCGTCTACATATGGAAAACTGGCCGGCAGTTTCAGGGTCGGGCGATTACCTGACCTCGTGAGTTCCGCCGGAATCAGAAGGAGGCGTGACCTTAGGGTCCCGAGCGTCATGGGCTGGTACTCGTCGGGCAGACATAGCCGCTTGAACCAATTCACCAGGTTATAGGTAAACAGAAGAATGTGGAAGAACGCAGCGTTGGCCTGGAAGTGCTTCGTCGGAATCTTGGCCAAAGGGTAGTCGCCCTTTAGTTCCCGAATCCTCAGCTCTATTGCTGCCCGTCCGTTGTAAAACCGCCAGGTATTCAGTGGCGTCAGCTTCATGTTGGTGACCATGACTTGGTAGCTGTAGTGCCCGATCGAGAATAGCGTCGGCGCTTCGTTCGGGTCGTCAGGAATCGGTCGCCGAATCACGGCATAGCGGTATGGCCGCCGCCACTTCCAAGGCTGGTACTGAAACTCCGCCGACGCCACGTCGCCGCCGTGCTTCCGATACTTCAGGCCCACGACCATGCGCTTAATCGGCCGGCTAAGCGGAGTAACAATCACAAATTGCGCGCGTCCCGCTTCTAGGAATTCCACAATCTGGTGATCGTAGAACCCCTTGTCCGCTCTGATAGTTACGCGCTTCGCCGACGCCGGCACCTTGGCCAGCGCCAAGGTTAGAAGGTCAGTTGCGCCTCCCGCTGAAGGGACGTTCCCCGGTCGTAGCTCACCGCACCAATAGTCCTTCGTATCGCCGTTGAAGCAGAGCAGCGGGTGATAGGACGGGCGTCCTCGTTTCTGCGGATTGTAGCCTACTCGCGCCATTTCCTGATTGCCGTAGAGCGTGAGAACCGTCGAGTCCAGATCAAGCACCACTCTCCGGGGAGGAGTCGGCTTCAGGATCATAACCGACAGCAGGCGATCATGCAGCGTCGCCAGTTTGGGAAGCGCGGCCGCCGCCATCCGCAGGAGGAAGCGGCGCAGAGTCGTCGGCGTCGGATATGCTGGCAGTCCGGTGAGGTACTGGAACACGCCGTTGCGTCTCAGGAGGTGCGTTGTCTCGATCCGGTTGATACCCAGGGCAATAGGATAGATCAACGCCAACAACTCTTCGGCAATCGTATACTGACTGTTCCGCTGAGCAAAGCGCACATACTGGGTGAGCAGCGAGCGGATATGTAGCTTCTGAAGAAAACGTTGCAGTAGGTACAAACCGCCGAAGTGCGTTAATCGCACACTCGAGAAGTCAATTCCTACATTTTGTGGGGCACGTCTCCGCATAATCTTAGGCTAACTGAAAGTTAGTCTAAGATTATGAACAAAACGGCCGTGGGCCTCAAGCTATGCGCGTCTTCAAGCCCCGCCTTAGATGGGAAATTCACGCAGGTTTCAGGTAGAAAGCTCTCTCGAAAGCTTCCTTAAGAGCTCGCTCAAGAGCTCACTTGAAAGCTCATTTCAAAGCTCGGTAGAAAGCCTCTCGCAAAGCTCGCGAGAAAGCTCCTTCTGTCTCTCGAAGTATATCGCGGTGTACGTCCAAACGTATGCTGAATTGTGTCGCGACCTGCGTCGGCACGCGCGTCGGCACCTGCGTCGCGAGCTGAGTCGCCGGCCGTATCTCGCGCTGAATCCGAAGCCGCACGCAAAGCCGTTCAAGAAGTCGTTCAGGAAGCCCCACGCGTCGTCGTACACGTCGATTTCTCGTTTCAAGTACCAGTCGTTGAAGGCTTCAATGTCTGCTGAGCTGCACGGTCGAACATAGCCCCCGGGGCGGCCCGTGGGCCGCCCACTCCTCGGGGAAATTGTGTCTCGGGCCACGCCCGGATACTACATATAGATTACCGGCAACCCGCGCCTCCGCCGCCATCGCAGCCCGTAAATGGCAGCGGCAGACATGGGCTTGCACGCGGGCAGGACGGCTGAGGGCTTGCGGCTCACGGCTTACGGCCGACCGCGAGGGTCCACGGACTTGAGTCGCGTCGGGTCGCCGCTTGTTGCCGAAAACGCGGGGGGGCACATGGTCTCACGCATGGCCCGAAACGTAGTCTGATTCATGGCTGCACAAACGGTCTGACAAACGGCCCGACACATAGCCCGACAAGCAGTCCCGCACATAGCGGTCTGCACGTAGGTCTAAGCGTATCCGGACGTTTCGGTCAACGTGGATTCGCTCATGGTACGGCGCATGGCGGTCGGAATCTTGCTCTTCATGGTCGTCATCATGGAATCGTTCACGGTACGGTGCATCCGGGCCTGAACCCTGGTCTTCATGGCATCCGTCATGGAATCGTGCGCGTAAGCACACACAACCTACCCCATGACGTAGGTGCCGTTCCCACCACTGTACCCCGTGCCGCTCTCGGGGCCGGCGGTGTTCCTTCCTAACCCTCGCACCTAAGGGGCCTTAGCTCCAGAGCCGCCATCCGCCCCTGCCAACCGACGCCCCGTCGCTCGTTCGGGACAATCGGCACTCGTCAATCGTAACTCGCCACTCGCAACTGGCCTGCTGTCACCGGTATTAGAGAAACCACAACCCCAAGACGTAACATGGCGCGGAGCATGATACGAATTGTTATCAATCCGTATCATGTCCCAAGCCTCGGCCATTAGTCATTGTGACTTGGTCATTCCTCCATATCCTCCTGTCCTTCGTACACTTACTCTCTCTATTCCCTTCATCCCTTTCTTCCTGCCAGCGGTTCCCCCGATGATTGGGGGAGCCCCAGCCCCTAAAACAGCCCTCGCTCCAGCACCCGCAACAGCCGCTGCAACAGTATCTGCAACAGCAGCCGCACCAGCTACTGCAACAGCCCTTGCACCAGCCCCATGTCCAGCCCTCGTCCCAGCCGCCGCTCCTTGACCTGCAACAGCGCCTGCTCCACGTGCTGCCTCAGCACCCGGAACAGCACCCGGCCCTTGTCTCGCAACAGCCACCGCTCCAGCCTCTGCTCCAGCGCCCGCAACAGCACCCGGTCATCGTCTCGCAACAGCTATCGCTCCAGCCCTTGTTCCAGCATCCGCAACAGCACCCGGCCCTTGTCTCGCAACGGCTATCGCCCCAGCCCTTGTCCCAGCACCTGCAACAGCGCCCGGCCCTTGCCTCGCAACAGCCGTCGCTCCAGCCCTTGTCCCATCACCCGTGACAGCGCCCGGCCATCGTCTCGTAACAGCCTTCGTTCCAGCCCTCGCTCCAGCCGCTGCTCACAATCCACAACAGCGCCCGGCCCTTGTCCGCAACAGCCGTCCCTCCGGCTCCTGTAGCAGCGCGACCACCCTCCGCCAGTTAAAGGGGCGGGCTTTCGCCCGCCCCGACCGCGTTCGGCCATTCTCTACTTTCGATTCTCCATTCTCGCGCGCTACCGCGTCACAACCGCCTTCTTCACGTCGCGGAAGCCTTTGGTGTCCAGTCGGTAGAAGTAGACGCCATGCGGCACCAGATGGCCACGGTTGTCTTTCGAGTCCCAACTCACCGAGTACGCACCCGGCTTCTGGAACCCATTCTGCAGCGTACGCACGGTCCGGCCTGTGGCGTCATAGACCCGCAGGCTGACGTTGCCCGCACTGGGCAACTGGTAGCTGATCTGGGTCCGGTCCCGGAACGGGTTGGGCCGGCAGGCGTTAAGCGCCGGCTTCATCGGTATCGTTATCTTACCCGCGCTCTGCTGGCCTTCGCCGCTCTGTTTGAGATTGAGCTTGTTGTAACCTACCTCGTATACGTTGGTCTCAGGCATCTCCGACCAGATCGTCATTAGATACGGTATGCAGGTGTCGCCCGAGGTCTTGTTCTGGAAGAGGACGTGCGGATACCCGGACTTGGTCGCGTTGTCGGCGATGTTCACGGTGTCGCCGAAGTTGATGCAGGCGAGGACGTCGTAGTCGGAGCCGGACCTATGTTCTTCCCAGGCCACGATGACCGTGTCGCCCATGGCGATGGTCGGGTAGTCGGAGGCAGTGTTGGTGTTGCTCAGGTTGAGCTCGGATTGCCAGTTGTTGTACGCGCTGCCGGTGGAACGCTTGCGGCTGTAGATTTCCGCAGTAACGCCTTGAGCCCATGCTACGACAATCTGGTCGCGGTCGGCCGCGATGCAGGGATGGTTCGCGGTGACCATGGCATTGGACAGGGTGACCGTCGAAGTCCACTTGGAGGCGATGGTCTGGCTGCGGCCGTCGGTGTCCATGCAGTACTTCACTACGCCGTTGTCTGCCCACGACAGGTGCACGTGGTCCGAGTCCGTTTTGTAGGGCTCGACCGCGAGCGTCGGGTCACCGAGGTACAGGCCGGTAGCGACCGTGTACGTTGCCAGCGTGGACCCGTTGAACTTGGCCAGAACCACGGACTTGTAGCCTCTGCCGATTGAGGCCAGGAATGCGGCATAGGCGATGCCGCTGGTGGTGTACGAGGAACCGGACAGACCGGCCGGACCAGCCGTGCCGTTCTGCTGGCCGGTGTACAACGTCTGCGGCCCGGTCCATGACGAGCCGTTGCGGTAGTAAGCCTCCTGGGTCTCAGTGCCGCCCACGTTCACCTTGTGCACGACGACCCAGCGCTTGCCGCTTGAGTCCTCGGCTATCGCGGGCCAGGCACGGTCGGTGAGCATTACTTCCCGCTGCCAGGAGTCACCGGTCGCGGAATGTGCGTACATCACCGCGCCGTCGAGATCGGCGTAAACACAGAATAGACTGTCACTTAGCGCCTTGCGCAGGAACTTCGCGCCTTGGTTGTATTTCGTGGCGTCGGACCCAGCGTGGGAAACTGACAGGCTTTCACACTTGTACCGGGTCTCGCCGGTATCGTAGACCCCGTCGTCTACCTCGAACGTAACCCCTTCAGTCCACAGGAGATGGACTCTTACCTGGTCAATCGAAGGGCTAATGGCCGACGATTCGGCCACTGCCTGCGGGTGATAGGCGTCGGTATCGTTAGCGACGAGCGTCGTTTCCTCGCCACGGACGTTGCCTTTGATGACCCACTTGCCACTGACCTTCTCCTGCCAGCAGGTTACGCCTAACCCGGCGTACACCGAATTGCCCTTCTCCGCCGTGGCGCTCCCGCTCGGGTCGCTCTGTGCGGTCCAACTCGGGAACATGCCGCCGGATAAGTCATTGGTCGCACGCTGGATAGCGTAGTTGTTCCCGTCCTTGCCTGTCCAGACGCAGTTAAGGACGCTCCCGCCCTGCTCGAACGCACTCATCGGATGATAGCCGTGTGCAGTCACGAGATTCGGGCTGGACCATGCACCGGGCCGGCCTGTCGTGCCGGGTCCGTAATCAGCCAGCATCACGGAAAGAACGGAATCGCCGTGCTGGAAGGTTGCCAGCAAAGTATCGGTTTTATAGATACTTATGCAAGGCAGGCTGTCCCGCAGGTTGGCTACGCTCTCGATGGTGTCGAGGACGACTTGGCTGGTATCAATGCGGGCGTACATGATAATACTCGACCCGCCTACGGTGTCGTAGACCGGAAACACGACACTGCCGACATAGCCAGCGGTAGCCGCCTCCGAGTAGCAGATGATAGACGGCTGGCCAGGCACGGCCGAACTGGAACCGGCAAAGACCAGGCGCGGAGCAGGTTCCCCGCCACAGTGGCAGAATAGCGAGTCGCCATCCCTGAACGTCACCCAGTTGTTGCCGTCACCGTCGACAGCCAGGGCCGGCTGCAGTCCATTCCCTGCCACTGTGTACCATGGTAGGTCGTCGAGGATGTCGCCAGCCAAGTAGTAAGGTCCATTGGTGCCTGCATAGTGCAAGGCTCCGTTCGTGTCCTTGGCGAGTTGACGGGCCGTGTTGGCCTTCACTGCGACCGCGTCAGCGGCAGGACCGTAGAAAGCGCCCCGACGCCAAATGTTCCGACCGTTGCTGTTGGGTCCGAGGCTCCACGGAATGCTTGCCACGTAGCACGCGTAGGGATAGCCGTTGTTGTGGCCGATGCTAAGAGTGCAAGATGCAATGGATGGATTCAACGAGTCATTTCCCACTGAGACCAAAGGCGGTTGAGGACTCCAGTACCATGTGCCGTCGCGGAGAATGCCAAAAGTCCCCCGCGATGCATAAGTGACGCCGGGGCTGGACGGGTTGGACCTCTTCTCGCGACAGACTAGGAGCACTCCCGGACACCCGTCGCACGTCACGGCCGTCACATTGGGCTGGTCGAACGAAGACCTGGGATTGGAGGACCCCACCCAAGGTATCGAGGCTGGGCTCGACCATCTACCGATGTTGCCATTGGACTCCGAGTAGGAATACACAATGCTGTTGTCCAAAGTCCAGCAGGCGAACACGAAGTTCCATACGCCAATCGCCGCGATGCACGGCTCTTTCTGATCGTGCGAGCCGTCGGAGAAGGTTGTGGCGTTCTCCACGGGCCAACTCCCCGTGTAATCCGTGTACTTGAGAACTATCCCGTGCGGGCTGGCATAGTTGTCGTCGTACGCTAGAAACCGACGGCCGGTCCCAATGTTCGCAGCAAGCGAAGGATGGGTTATTTCGAACGGTCCATTGTCATCCTCTTGTGCAGCCCGGCAGTAGTATTCTGTGTTCAACCCGGGCCAGTTAAGCCCGCCGTCCAGCGAGTAACGACTACTTAGCGACCAGGAGTTGAATTCGTCGGGGTGGTATTTCTCAGTGGAAACGATGTTTTCTTGGTCAAGGCCGAGTATGACGCCCGCTGTCATCGTATCCTCGTTGTTTTCGTCCGCAAGTTGGAGGTGTCGCCAGTCTCTCTCCTGTTCGATTAGGGTCAGAGCTACGTTGGCGAAAGTTTTGGACACCTCGTCAAAGCGCTTGACGCCGTACCACATCTTCCGGTATGGATTGAGAGCGACTTGCGCGTTTGTCGGACGATTTTGAAACTCGGCCGGGAACGGGAAGTCGGTGTATGGATGACCGGGATGGTAAGGCATCTTCGTCCAGGACCAACTGTTGCCATTGAATCCCATGTCCGTGTACTCGTAGGCGTAGATCGTGTCCTCATCAGGGTCCTCAGGCGTATGAGGATGATGGCGCTGGGCCAGTATGCTTACCCAGGTCTTCTTGCCGTCGTTGTCGTATTCAGTCATCCCGACTGCGAATCCGCCCGAGTTTGAGGTGAGATACGTACGCCTGCCATGGACTTGCTCCTGGACCAGCGGCGTAAGAGCGTCCCACCTCCAGATGTTAGCCGCCATCGCCGCGCCGGCGCTGAGAATCAGCGCAAGCGCGAGGATGGGGTTACTCGTTCGTAGCTTCATGATTACTCCTGTTGTTGCACGAACTTCTATCTCGTCTTGCGATTTCTCCTCGATTTGACTGAAGCTCCCAGTGCTGCTAGACTTCAGCGGGCAGCAATAGGACGTAAGTCCTTAACCTGACTACTCGCAAGGTGTGCCAGGGCTGCCCAATTCTCTTCCGGTCGGCACTGGCGACCGGTCAGGTCACGTGGTGCCTCCTTTTCAGTTTACATGTCAATGTCATTTCGCAATCACGATTTTGCATACTGGCTGTGCTTGGACTCGATACTGTGCTTCCCTCATGAAGTAAACCCCAGGTGCCAGATGTGCGATGCTATTCGCCCCCGGTCTGAGGACCGCCACGCGGCGGCCGGAAGCGTCAAAAAGCACCTCGTCCGTCTCGGACCGCAGGGGCAGACTGCGACTGAACAGCGTCCGCGGACGCGCTTTCCGTACGAGCCCGCTGGGAGCAGAATGAACTCCCGGCAAGACAACGCTGTCATGGACGACCTGAATAGCGTCGCTGCGCCCTGCCAGGTAGAGGCGATTCGTCGCGCCGTTCTTCACGATACTGCTGCAGTACAAGGGCAGTCCGACCCGATTGACCACGCTGTCAGTGCGGGTGTCGAGCACGGCCACGGTATCGCTGAAGAAGTACATGTAGTCACCACTGCGGTCGCTGAGCATGTAGCCGGTTGACGGCGGCAAGCGGAGCTTTCCCACGATGCTGTCCGAGCGGCTGTCTACGACGAATGCACTGTCAGGCTTGTCCCAGTCGTGAAACACCCAGTACAGTTTATGTGCTCGCGCCGCGCCGAAGAGCCTTGTGCAGTACCATCGTGTTGGCACACGAATGTTATTCACAGTCAACTGTGTATCCATGTCTAGGACATACAGGACACTGTCACCCCCAGAGCCGTAGTCGGATAGGGCATAAACCCGTCGGTCCAAAGGACTACAGCAGGCGGGCCCGGCGCAATACCACGGCGGCATCGTGTCCATCAGAATGCTGTCGCGCAGGCAGTCGACGACCGTGTAGTAACCGTAGAATGCCCAGAATTGGTTGAGTTCCGGCACCAGAAACGACTCTTTCGGTACGCCGCGAAGCGGAAGCACTTTGACGATGGTATCGCTGACCGGGTCTATCACGGCCAGTCGGGCACTGCCGCCCGGGTAGTTCACAATGACAGCGTAGAGTTTGTTCAGCGTCGGATGCCAGTATAAACTGTAGACGCGATGGTTATCTCCAGTCCGTATCACCTTCAATATCGTATCGGCAGCGCAGTCGTACACGAAGATGCAACTATCGTAGCTACAGGCATATAACTTGTTGCCGGGAGGGTAGTAAGTCAGCCAGCTCGGGCGGTCGAATGCGGTCGAGTAGGAAGTCACCTTGTTGGAGGCGCAATCGATAACTCCGACGTAGCCCCGCACCAAGGTGCTGGGATCGCAGAAATACAGCTTGTTATGCACCGTGTCGACGCACATGCTGTAGATCTCGGCCAGGCGCATCGAAAGCGGAATGCCGCCACATATGGAATCGGCGTCGCAGTCAATCCAGAGAGCCGCATAGTCGGGCGTGACCGCAAACACTCTTTGCGCCGCCGGGCAATAGTACGGAGTGGATTCGGTGTCGGAGCCCAGGTCAAATTGATGCAGAATCTGTCCGGTGGTGCCGTCGATAATACGACAGCCGCAGGTGCCAAATCCATAGGACAGCATGTACAACTTGTCGAACGCCGGGACAGCGACAAGCCCGATTGCACGCTTCCCTAGGGACTGGGTCCAGATGGTCGAGTCCCGTTCACAGTCCAGGGCGATTAAGTTGCTCCGGTACGTGTAGTAGACGCGGTTGTGCACCGGGTCGCAGGCAAGCTGCGGGTCAAGAGTGTCAACTCGAAGGCGGAAGACGACGGTGTCTGTTTGCGTGCTAACTGCAAACAACGTCTCCCCGGCCGATGCATACACCTTCCCGGCGGTCGGGTTGCAGCATATCGCCGCAACCGACCGGACCTCCTGAATGGTCGCGACCACGCTGTCGGTGGCGCAGTCTATCGCCACCAGGGAGTTGGTTGTGCCGACGTAGAGCTTGTTGCGCACCGAGTCCAGGCCGAAGCAGTCGCCCGCTCCGTGGACCGGCAGGGAATCTACGATGCTGTCAGCCGCGCAGTCTATGACCTTCATCGGGTCAGAAGTACAATAGAGGCGGTCACTTACCGAATTGTAGAAGAGACCGTTGACGTACACCATGAAGTGCAGTTCTTTGACGATCTGGTACGAACTGCAATCAACAACGACAACGGAGCTCCCTGTGAATGCGTAAAGCCTGTTGTGCTTCATGCTGTAGCATAAGCTGTAGACTCGACCAGTCGCAATCCGCTCCAGCCTCTCACCGGTGAGAGCATCTGCAACCAGCACGTCAGCATTCTCGCTGCCGATGAAGATGCGCGGGTGAGCCGGGTTTTCGTCGAACGCTACATGAGTCTTGCCGGTCAGAGGACCCAGTGAGTCAGGTAGGAGTATCACCCCATCAAGCACTTGGGCCGAAGCGGCTGATGCCAGCAGCATCCCTAACGCCAGCGCGAACGCGCACAGGCGTAGCCATACAGCAGAGCTGTAAGTTGCCGAGTTGCGGTAGTTCCGACACTCAACACGTGCACTAATCATTTAGCTGCCTCCATTCGGTCGGTTCTGGCATGAACAGACTCGAACCCCGTAGACTTTGAGGACAGTCCCTATTGGTCTCCGAGGTCCCCTCGGACGGGGACAGGTCCTCTATGATGCGGTGAGCATAGCCGGCGTGACACGATTGTCAACCGCGTCAGTCCGCTACTGATGCCGTTCCCACTATTCCCAGCGTGCAGCATTCATACCAAGGCCATTTTTGTAACATACGCATTTGCGTCAGTTGCAGGTGCGTGTTTTTGCCGCACTTAGAATATCAGTCGCAGTGCGCACCTTGGTCGCAGCGTTGCTCACGCTGACGAGCGGGGAGTGCGACAGGGAGTATGTTCGGCGGACTCAATCGGTTAGCCTTGACGAACGTCATCACATTCGCCCTTCCCGCCTGTCGCACCTCGCGCAAGACCGCATCCCGCCGGGCAAGACAGACGCAGGCGGCGCGAAGCGGAGTTCAGAATATCGCCGAGGGCAGCATGGCTTCGGCGACATCGAAGAAGACCGAACTGAAGCTGACCGGCGTTGCGCGGGCCAGCCTTGAGGAGCTGCTCTTGGACTACGAGGACTTCCTGCGCCAGCGCGGGCTCGTGCTCTGGAGCCAGGACGACCTACGCGCCTTGGCAGTGAGGCGGCGCTATCAGTCAGACCAGTCGGACAGAGAAGCACAAGCGCAAGCGGGGAAGCGCAAGCAGAGGCCAAGGACCCAATGCTTGGGCTTGAGCTTGGGCCAGCAGCCACGCCTTCTGCACCGGCAGTTGCGGCAATTGGAGCAGGCGTTCCTCGCTGAGGGCGGGTCTACCGAGCGGCTGTACCGCGAGCGACAGGCACGCCGGCAGAATCGATAGCCGCCCGTGATTGTTTGAAAGCCGCCGCATGGCGGCTATTCTCTTCCTGTGACTGACGAACGTAGGCCCGTTGCCGTTGCCCTGCTTTCCGGCGGGTTGGATTCGACACTGGCGGCAAAGGTGATTCTGGAGCAAGGCATCAC
>JAPLUO010000136.1 GCA_026397595.1 Caldifarciminota bacterium | reverse complement strand
GGTCCTGAAGACCGTCGTCAAGTGCCACCCGCGGCGACGCAATGCTCGGGCTCGGGTCGGGACTCAATCTGTGTTCATCTGCGTTCATCTGTGGTTCCATTGGATTTGGTTGCGGCCTTCGAGGCCGCGCTATGGAATCTGCGTTATCTGCAGGTATGGGCTCCGCAGTCGCCACGTGGCACACTTGGCCTTTGGCCTTCCTAGAATCGTACGACAAGCTGCGCGATGACATGCCAGTCCTCCATATTCTGAGTCGCGGTATTGAGGAAGTTCCGCTGATACGCCGTCTGGATTTCGAATGCCGATATGTTCGGCGGGTAGAAGTTCAACCCAGCGCTAAGCGTGCGGGCCGAGCCTTCATCGGTGTGGAACCCGTCGTAGGCGACCATCGGCTCCAGCCAGCGCACGAGCGCGTACCGAGCCTCTCCATAGTAGCCGAAAACGAGCGGCTGCGCCAGCGTCGAATCCTTGCCGGCAACCCCTTCAAGTCTCAAAGTCAAGGGCCCCCAGTCCGTGGTGTTGTCTAGACCGAGCCGGTATTTTACCTTATAGGACCGAGGGCCCTCATCCATCTTGGCGAGGCTGTCGAGCGACCAGTACGGCAGCGAGCCATAGAGCCCGCTCAGGCCGAGCGTCACGTCGGCATCGCCCAAAAGAAACCTGGGCGCGAGTCGGACGGTGAATACCTTTCCCATGTCGTTGTCCATTCTGTCCGGTCCGTTTCCGTTGGACAACCACAGGCGGTAGTCAATGTGCCCGAGCACGCCCAGGACGCCGAGACCCGGGTCGAGGCGCAGACCCAGGGTCCTGGCATATGGTGTCTGAATAATCTGCGTGTGGATGTCATAGTCGGCCAGCAGCCCGAACGGAATCACCGCCTGCCCGACCCTGATTGTCGGCAGCGACAGCCCGAGCGGGAACAGCGCATAGGCCTCCCCGAAATGAAACCCGCTGGTCCAACCCGACATCGCGCCGCCAGCCCGAACCTGAATCAGCGCGGTCAGGATGTCCCTTGTCTCGCTAGTGACCTGAGCCTGGATGTTGCCTTCCGCACTCATCAAATCGAAGCTGCTTCCCATCCGTTCGTATGTGAACCGAGGAATCAGCGCGCCGCCAAGGCGGACGCTGGTTCCGGCCACTGCGATGCCGGCGACGAGTGCCAGAACGAGCAGGCTACGACTTCTCATCGTCCCTCGTCTCCGGCTTCTGGTTGAACGACCTGACCAGGAAGATGACCGATGCCACTATCAGTCCGGCGAACACCAGCACCGAGGTCAGGCTGAAGATCCAGTTTGAGTTTGAGTATCCACACATCGGGTAGACCAAGTGCACAACTCGTGCCAGCCCGTTTCGGCGCGGGACATAACCGAAATCGTGGGGACTGTGCCGGATTGCGGCGCTTCTAACGCCGGGGACTGTCCCCGTCCGACGATTTCGGGTCGTGTCCCAAGCCGGTTGGGCAACTGTCTGCCAGCGTACAGACAAGTGTCTGAAAGCAGACAGGCGGCCGCATCTGCGGTCCCTCCGGCTTGCTCAGCGATAGCCCGCACAGACCAAAGTGCCGGCCTCGCTTCCTGTACAAGTGCGGGCCAAGCCACAGCACCGGCAGCGGTGCAAGCTGCGGCGCAGACAACGAACACAACCACGGCGCAAACCACGGTCGCGGCAACGGACATCGCAACGGGTATCGCAACGGTCGCAACCACGGACAAGGCTGCGGGTCTTGCCGCAGGTCAAACCACGGCTACAGCAACGGTCAAGACTGCGGCCAAGACCGCGAAGCTCGCAACGGCACAAGCTGCTCCGCCCGCATCCGATCCGGCATCGGGCACGACCACGGCTCAAGCATCCGGACAAACCACAGCTCTGACGCCGTGTCCAATAACCTCTCCCGCAGAGGGACCAATGGTGGAGGGGACTACCCTCTTCGAAATGTGGGCTCTTCGCGCTTTTGTGTGGGCGATTTTGGCGGATTTGGCTGTTCATGGACGGCAAGTCAGTGACAATGGGTCAGCCCCAAGACTTGGGAACAGCAGCAGGCAGCGCCGCGACTCGATGGCGTGTCGGGCACTTCAGACGGCCCTGAGAGTACCAGAAGTGTTGCGCTGTTAGGTGCTTACCTGTGGCAAGGGATCGCGCTACGGCCTCACGCCGGCAGTCGGTAG
>JAPLUO010000441.1 GCA_026397595.1 Caldifarciminota bacterium | reverse complement strand
CTGGAGGGTATAAACAGTCTAGTGCAAGCGGCCAAGGCGCGGGCGCGCGGCTACCGCACGGCCCGGAATCTCATCACGATGATCTACCTGATTGCCGGCAAGCTCGATTTCGACTTACCCACATGAAACAGCGAGGAACCCAATCGTAGACTCTGTTCGAGATTCTATCCGAAACTCTAACCTAGACTCTGACCGAGACTCTATCCGAGGCTCTAAAATAGACTCTAACCTAGACTCTATCCGAGGCTCTGACGGAGACTCTAACCGAGACTCAATCGTAGACTCTGTCCGAGAGTCTAACCGAGATTCTGTCCTAGACTCTAAGATAGAATCTGCCCGAGACTCTGTCCTAGACTCTGAGATAGAATCTGTCATAGCCTGTTTTTCTCCCGCCTCGCGTCTCGATCGGAATCAACCCGGCCTCGACGGAGGCTTGGGATATGGAAGGTGTCCCAGATTCTACCCTGGCCTGTTGCTCGCGCAGACGCCGCGTGCCAGCGTCTTCACTCATCGCCCGCTGGTTGACAACCGTCCAGTGCCTGCTATGCTGACCTGATGCAGATCGATGGTCTGGAATGGACGAACTGGTTGCACAAGAAACGGGAAGAGTCCGAGAGGGAACGCAAGCGACGAGGCATCAGCGGCGCGGAATGGCTGAAGGGAATTCGAGTCCGGGCTGACGCGTACATGGAGGAGCGCGCGGGCCAGGCCACAATCGCTCGGCCGCAGGCCATCAGCCGTGAGCCGTAAGTCGCTAGCCGTCGGCCGTCCAATTCCGCCGCCTTGACTCTCCGGCCCGATTCCGCATAATGGCCTCGTGCCCAAGACCAACCGCTGGCATCCCCGGTTCGTTCGTCGTTACTTCGTACAACGTTGGTTGGTTCCGCATACGATGAACGATGGACGAATCTCGCCGAACCAACGAGCCCAAGACCTCAGCGAGGTCGTGGCTCAGGTCGAGGCTGAGACCCGCTATAAACCCGTTCCGGACGACCCCCCGCCGCCCGACGACGACCCGCCGCCTTGACTTCCCGGCCCCTAGCAGTAGTATTCGCCTGATGGAGAATCCCGAAGTCCGCCCGGCCTTGACGGACGCATAATTGGATACTATGTCCCCGGAATTCTTCTATGTGACCCGCGAGGAACGCGGCATCGGTCTCGCAGTGGCCAAGTGACGCGCTGGAGGGCAAAGATGGCAACCAGACAAGTCCTGTTTGCAGTGCTAGTCGCATGCTGTGTGGCATTTGCCGGCCTCCTGCCGCACAATTTCTGTGACGACCCGCCGCTCCAGAAACTTGGGAATCAGGGGAATCAGGGACAGTCTCCTATTTGGGGCAATCGGGGTCAGGCACCCTATTGCGGGAAGCTTCGGGACATCTTGGCAGATTCCGCCCGCCAGACGATTGGCAGCAGTGCCACCAGAGGTGAGGAGGTCTGAGTGAAGTATGTCTTTATCGCCGCGATTGCGACAATCATCGCGCGCGGGATTCTCGGCCTGATTGACCCGTCCGCGCTCAATGCGCCCACTCCGCCGCCACTGCCCGAGCCGGTCAAAGGGCATGTCACCGTTGTCGCCGGCGGTCCGGCCGGCACTATCTCTGGGCATATCTATGACGCGAAGAGTGGTGAGGTGCTCGTTGGTACTTCCGCGTTCATTCGGGGAACTGACCTCGGTGCAGCGACCGGCGTACGTGGCGACTACACCCTAACTGGCGTCCCACCCGGCAAGTACGAGTTGGTGGCGTCGTGTATTGGCTACAATGATCTGAAGACCACTGTAACCCCGGACAGCATTGCTGGCCTGCGGGTAGATTTGTGGCTCGCCGTGACGACAGTCCTCCTCGGCAGGCCACCCCGGTAGTTGATGCGCAGACTTGCTTTGACGGTTGGGGACAGAAGTCGGGACACCTCCCGGTCTCGAGCGTATCAGGCGAGAGTCAGATGACTGTCGGGGCCGGTAACTGTCTTCGCTTAACCCGAATCCCGCGGCCGATGACCGTCTTCCGCCCATCGATTTGACATCCCCGCCCGCGAGTCCTAAGATGTCCGCGATGAGGTCCGCCGTTCTGCTCTGCTTGCTGCTGGCCGGAGCAGTGGCCAGTCCAGAGACGGGCGCGGTTCACGGCACTGCCACAAGTGACCGCGGGGGCGCCGTCGTCTCCCGCGAACGCCAGACCGACGTCAAGGGCAGCACTTCCGCCATTCCTGTCATTCCACTCTGGGGTATCGAACCCCGGCCGCAGCCGGTCTCCATACCTGATGCCGAATACCCGGAAGTGGCGCGCATGGCGCGCAAGGAGGGGCTGGTTGTGGTCGAGGCGCTCGTTGATGTCGACGGCTCGGTCGCTGATGCCCGGATTCTCAGGTCTTCTGGGAACGAGTCGCTTGATCAGGCGGCGGTGGCTGCGACCAGGAAGGCGAAGTTCAGTCCGGCGAGGGGACATGGCGAGGCGGAGAGGATGTGGATCACCATCCCCTACCGTTTTGTTCTCACATCGGGCAAAGGGGCTGCCGCGGCCAAGTCCGTCTCCCTGGTTACCACGGAGGTGACCAGGCGGCCGCCTGATGCTGGTAGCCACAACGATAGCGTGCTGAAGCCATTGCATGGTCTTCACTTCGTGCGCTTGAAGCCGATTGCACCCAGGGGCACCGCGCATGGCCGCCCGGTTCCGGACTCAGCGGCCATCCGGTTCAACAACGAAGCCATGACCGCGGCATTCGCTGCATTCGAGGACAGAGAGGGCGACTCTCTCCGGAAGCCGGCGTCGTACTACCTGCAGTCGGACTGGTACTATCTCGTGATAGATAGCGGCAGGTGCCGCGTCTTCCAGCGGAACCACCGGCACTACCCTTCAAGCCGTGCCGAGGTCTACAACGTCAATACGCTCGCGGCCAAGCCGGGCAGCCTGGACACGGGATATGTTGAGATGCCGGCTTGGACATCCTTACCGCAGTATGTTCCACTCAAGCTCGAGTTTGACGGCGAGCGGATACGCCGCACGATTCAGGCCCCGACATTCAGGCTCAAGGTACGGTGAACCCTGGCCATTTGGGACAAGGGAGTCTCGGGGACACACTTAACTCCTAATCCGTCAAGGACAGGCACCCTATTCCGGGAAGCTTCGGGACATCTTGGCAGATTCCGCCCGCCGATTTGACATCCCCGCCCGCGAGTCTTAGAATTCACCTATGATCGGGCTGGTTGGCGCGCTGTTGACCCTGGTTGCTGTTTCGGTACAGAGCCAGCCTGCCCCGGGTCAGCCCGTTCTCCGGGCATGGGTGATTGGCGATTCCTGCCGCGTCTACGAGCAGCCCGACCCGTTTTCTACAATCCTTCGCACGGCCGAAGCCGGTGAACCCTACCGAGTCCTGGCAAAGCCACCGGGCTGGTATGAGGTTCAGTTGCCCGACCATCGAACCGGCTGGATTGTCGCCCGTCACGCCTTGCTGAGTTCGCGCCCCGGCGAGCGGCCGGGGCGGGTTTCCGGTTCAAAGAGCGAGGTATGGACCGCGTTCGGCGGCGCGCTTGCAGGCGGCTGCGTCGGGGTGGTGCCGATGGGCGCATTCCTGGCGTATACTCTGGGTAGCATGGATTTCTTCTCGCCAGTGCATGGCTCAAACGCCGTATCCGGAACCACGATCTCAATTGCATTCGGCACCTGGATAGCATCGGTGGTAGTGGTGGCGCCCGCGGCAGCGGCCTACGGTGCATTTGCGGCAGGAGAACGAGGGCAACCCGGCGGCAGCCTGGCGCAGTCACGGGCGATGGCGTTGGCCGGTAACCTCACCGGGGCCGGTGTCGGGTTATGTCTGGATCTCCTGTTGTCGAAATCCGGCTCGTCAACCGGTCCGCTGTTCACGTCCCTGGGTTCGCTGGCGGGGACGACCGCCGGCGCCATAATCGGCTACGAACGCAGCAAACCGGCATATGCACGTCATTATGCTGCGGGCCGGGTCGGCCTGCCCATGGTCGGACTTTCGCTGGACAGGACTTCGTCAGGACAGAGATTACCCGCAGTGTGGGTTGACCTCGTGTCGGTCCGGTTTTGACCCATGCTTACCTTCCTGCTGGCAGCGCTGTTAGCAGCCGACAGCCTTCCTTCCCCGGTCCGTGACACTGCCGTCGTTGTGACCGTGAGCCCGCGCGTGGGCGACCAGATTGACGCCCGGGAACGCCGCATGTTCCACATGTTCCCCGGTGTCGAGAACTTCACCTCGGCGGCCTTCTCCCGGATGCCGGAAAGCACGTACTCCCTGGAGATAACAGCGGACTCGACGCAGAGCAGACGGTATCCGGTCACGGAGGAGCAGTTCCTGCGCATCGGGCACTATGTGGACCGCTTCGAGGAGTTGGCTGGCGAACTCAATGCTCTGCCTGACGGGCAGGCGACGTATTTTGCCCTTTGGCAGGGAATCGGCCGCAGCGCAAGGGATACTGGAGCGGGACCTGTTGGTCCGCCGCCGCGAGCCGGCTGGACAAGTCAGATTGTGGACGGGCTGACCGGCGCAGCGTGCGGCCTCGGCATCGGCGGCACCATCGGAGCGATGAGCGCCATCAAGTTCGCAGAAAGCAGGCAGGAGTCGCTGGAGGTGCACGACTGCTGGGGATACGGCTCGCACTGGTACCGCTACTCGGTTGACGTGTATGACGTGAACCGGGGCACGTATGCCGGCGCAGCCGGCGCCGGGCTCGCAGCCGGAACCGGTACCGGCTTGGCGCTGGGCACGTCGCAGGCACGGCGTGGCCGCGTCGCGACGACAAAACGGAAGGACGTAGCCGGGTATGACCTCTTCGGCGCCCCGATCACCGACTACGAGGTCCGTCAGCGCATGCAGGCGCCCAACCGCATCCTGTGCACATTTCTCGGCATGTCAACGGGCTGGGTCGTCGGCGCCAGCGCCGGCCTGCTCGCTGTCGCGATGGCCCGCGGCGTGGTATTTCACCCCAACGCATGGGATACCATCATCATCAGGCATGACGGCTTCACCTTTGACCTGCCGCTGATTGCCTTTGCCCTCGGCGGAACTCTGCGCGGGGCGTACGTCGGCTACAATCTGGGCGAACGGCAGGACTGGAAGGAAGCGGTCGAAGACCTGAAGCATGAGCGGCTCGCGGTCGAGCCGTAGGCCCGGGAAGTCTCAGCGAAGAACCGGGAAGAATCAGGCAGAGGCGCACCACTCCGGGAAGCTTCGGGACATCTTGGCAGATTCCGCCCGCCGATTTGACATCCCCGCCCGCGAGTCCTAGAATATAACCGATGGCCGTATCTGAAACAGCGCGCCAGGACGCCGACTCAGCCAAACGGAGTAATACCCAAGCGACAATAGCCGTCCTGTCCTGACCGCGCCCGGATTGCCGGATTCTCTTCGTTCCGTCTGGCGGTTCAGGTGACTCCGAACGTGGTTTGAGCAAGGGAGGTCTTGTGAAGAAGCTGCTCGCGCTCGCGCTGCTGGTATCTTTGTCCTGTAACCCGTGGAAGTCGGGAAGCCAGCCGGCTTTGTTCGTAATCAGTGCAGCCGACGACCAGTGTGGTTACCTCAACAAGGACGGCGATACCGTCATCGCCCCGCAATTCGTCGATGCCCGCGATTTCTCCGAAGGGCTTGCGCAGGTGGCCGTTGCCGGGCCTGACTGGCAGTGGGGGTACATCGACGCGAAGGGCGCGTACGTCATCAACCCGCAGTTCGACTGGACCGGTTCCTTCTCCGAGGGGCTGGCCGTTATCGGGGACCACGCCGGCAATGTCTGGCATTACGGGTACATCAACACGCGAGGAAAGAAGGTCATCGAGCCCCAATTTGAGGCTGCGACGGACTTCTCCGAGGGGCTGGCGGCGGTCCGCACTTTCGACGGCAGGTCAGGCTACATCAACAAGAATGGGACGTTCGTCATCCAGGAGCATTTCTTGCCGGCTTCTGGCTTTTCTGAGGGGCTGGCGCTTGTCGGCGATACGAGCGGCCTGTTCTTTGTGGACAGGACCGGCAAACTCGCCATCGCGCAGCACTTCGATGATGCCCGTGGCTTCTCCGAAGGGCTCGCCGCGGTCAGGATCGACGGAAAGTGGGGCTATATCGACAAGACCGGCAAGGTTGTTGTCAGCCCCCAGTTCACCTACGCCGGCAGCTTCTCCGACGGGCTCGCAGATGTCGGAGTTCAGGTAGGAGATGACGTACTGCGCGGCTACATAGACGCTACCGGCAGAATGGTCATCGACCCGCAATTCGTTGGAGCATTTGAGTTCTCCGAGGACATGGCGGCAATCTTCGTTGGCCACGACGGTTTTGGCTACATCGACAAGACCGGCAAGGTGGTCATCAGTCCGCAGTTCAACGGAGCTGACCAATTCCACGATGGATTGGCGCGGGTCGGCACCGGGGACGACTACGGGTACATTGACAAGACGTCCGCCGGCCCGGAAACCGGAATGGAACCGCCAAGCACGCCAAGAGCGCTAAGAGTACGCGGAGCATTTCCGTCCGGGGTAATTCCGGGGACGCAATGAATGATTATCGGCCGTCGGGTCCGGTAACCGTTTTCGCTTGACCCGAATCCCGCGTCCGCTGCCCGTGAACCGTACACCGTAGGCCGTAGACAGTAAGTCGTCAGCGGTGAGTCGCAAGCTGTCGGCCGTCCAACCCCGCTGCCTTGACATCACGGCCCAGCGGATTAGAATTCGCCTGATGGTGAATCCCGCCTGACCCTGACGCTGCTGAAATCGAGAAGCATGTCCCCGAAACCCATGCGCCCCGCCCGGGCCTGACGGTAATGGAGGCAAAGTAAAATGACTACGAGATCTCGTGACGAGTTCACGCAAGCCGTGCAGAACGCCAAGGAGAAGTGTGCCGCGTTGCTCGCTTCTCCACGCTGCAGCATGTACCGCCTTCCTGCGGACATGCCTCTCAAGGGCGTCTACCTCTTTTCCGAGAAAGGACGTGCGCTGTACGCAGGGCGGTCTGACAAGCTACGGAAGAGACTCCGGCTGCATGTCCGGAACAGCCATAACACCGCAACGCTTGCTTTCCTTATTGCACGCGACAAGACAGGCCTGAGGAAAGCGACGTACCAGAAGGCGGGGTCCCGCAGCGAACTGCTGAAGAAGAATCGGAGATTCCTGTCCGAATTCGAACTGGCACGGGAGCGCATAAGGTGCATGGACATACAGTTTATAGAGGAGGCAGAACCGACAAGGCAGGTCATCATCGAGATCTGCGTCGCGCTGCTCGCCGGGACGAAGTACAACAGATTCGACAATCACTGACTAGAACTTCGGACGCGACTCCGCCCGTCCGTTTGGCCGCCCCGGCCGCTGTGACGAACCCCTGGGGGACTTAGGGGGAATTAGGTAGTGCGCCGAGATAGGCTGATGAGAGACCAGTCTGTGAAAGTCAGACATGAGGAAAGGCATAGCTGCCACCTCATAACTGAACTCTGCACCTGGTGGAGTAATCCGCCATCGTGAAGCCAGAGGAATGAGATACCGGGCCACA
>JAPLUO010000217.1 GCA_026397595.1 Caldifarciminota bacterium | reverse complement strand
CTCGGCAAGGTCATACGGCTGACAGCCGGGCATCAGGCAAAGGTAGAGGAAAAGCCAGAGGTCAGGAAAGCCGGCGGGGTCTACTACACACCGACCTACATCGTAGACTACATCGTTAAGAACACGGTCGGCAAGCTCCTTGATGGCGAGGGTTCCTCCTCACCCCAACCCTCTCCTCAGCGAGGAGAGGGAGATTCCCTCTCCCTTGAGCGGGAGTCGGCATCCTCCAGTTCCCTCTCCCTTGAACGGGAGAGGGTAAGGGTGAGGGTGAATCAGAAAGGCCTCACCCCTGCTCAGGCTTCTGACCTGCGCATTCTAGACCCAGCCTGCGGCTCCGGCTCCTTCCTGCTCGGGGCCTACCAGTACCTCCTCGACTGGCACCTCGAGCACTACCAAAAGTCTGTCACCCTGAGCGCAGCGAAGGGTCTTCGCTCCGATTCCTCGTTGTCTGTCACCCCTTCATCGAGCTCAGGGCAAGCTCTGAGCGAAGCGAAGAATCGTCGTCCCTCTCCTTCTGTCACCCCGAGTCCTTCGAGGGGTCTCGCCCTTGGCAGCACATCCGTGCCCCTGTACCAGGACAGCCAAGGCAACTGGCGACTCACGACCGCTGAGCGCAAACGCATCCTCCTGAACAGCATCTACGGCGTAGACATCGACTCGCAGGCGGTCGAAGTAACCAAGCTCAGCTTGCTGCTCAAGGTTCTCGAAGGCGAGAACCAAGAAACGCTCGGTAGCCAGCTCAAACTCTACCACGAACGCGCCCTGCCCGACCTCGGCTCCAACATCAAATGTGGCAACAGCCTCATCGGTCCGGACTTCTACCAAGGTGAGCAACAGACTATGTTCGCGGATGAAGAAGAACGCCTGCGCATCAACACCTTTGACTGGAACCAAGGCTTCCCCGACATCATGAAGGCTGGCGGCTTCGACGCTGTAATAGGAAACCCGCCGTACGTACGTCAGGAGCTACTCGGCGACCTCAAGGACTACTTCCAGCACCAGTTTCGCACCTATCACGGCGTTGCCGACCTCTACGTCTACTTCATTGAACGTGGCGTCAACCTTCTGTCTCGCGGAGGGTTGTTCGCGTTCATTGTCGTCAGCAAGTGGATGCGTACTTCCTACGGACAACCGATCCGGGACTGGCTTTTGACGCAAGACGTCAAACGCGTCGTCGACTTCGGGGACTTGGCCGTGTTCAAGGGTGCGACGACCTACACCTGCATACTCGTCGTAGGCAAGGGCGCGCCCGTCAAATCGGTAGTCGTGACGAAGGTCCACACGCTTGCCTTCCCGAGTCTCGACGAGTACGTTCAGCAGAACAGCTACAACGCCGCCAGAAAGACCCTATCCAGCGAGACGTGGAGTCTGGCCGACGGGCGCAGTCAGGCGCTTCTGGTGAAGCTGAACGAAGCCGGAAAACCGCTCTCGGAGTATGTGAACGGGCGGGTCTTCTATGGCGTAAAGACAGGCTTCAACGGTGCGTTCGTTGTGGATAAGGAGACGCGGTCGAGGCTCATCAAGACACACAAGTCCAGCACCGATGTGCTGAAGCCCTTCTTGGTCGGCAAGGACATCAGGCGCTACATGCCTCTGTCGAGTAACCGCTACGTCATCTTCACGAGGCGCGGTGTCGACATCGACAAGTACCCTGCAATCAGACGTTATCTTGAGCAGTTTAGGGACCGCATCACTCCCAAGCCTCCCGATTGGAAGGGCAAGGAGTGGCATGGCAGGAAGCCCGGCTCCTACAAGTGGTACGAGATTCAGGACACGGTTGACTACTACCCGGAATTCGAGAAACCCAAGATTGTCTGGCCGGGCATAAGCGGAGAGGTGTGCGCGTTCGCGCTGGACACGGTTGGGTACTACGGAAACGACAACATCCAGATTGTCGGTACGGACGAACGATTCCTGCTCGGCGTTCTGAACTCCGGTGTCGCGAAGTTCATACTGAAGCATACGTGCGACGTAGTTCAGGGCGGCTTCTTTCGGCTGAAGATGGTCTACATTGAACGTCTACCGGTGCCCTGCCTCACACCCGGAGATGCGAGACAGGGCAAGGTCGCTGCGCTGGTCGAGACGATGCTGAAGCTGCACAAGGACTTGCCCAAGGCCAAGACGCCGCATGAGCAGGAATCCCTCCAGCGCCAGATTGCCGCGACCGACAAGCAGATCGACGCGTTGGTGTACGAACTGTACGGCCTTACCGAAGAGGAGATCGAGACAGTGGAAGTCAGTCTCAAACAATGAGACCTCAGCGTTCATCACCCGTGGGTACCGGGCACACCCTGTAGAAGGTAGCGGATGCCTAGCCAGGTCCTTTGGGTTCTTGACCAGGAGTCGGACGGGAAGCACTTCGAGAGACTCTGCACGGATCTGCTGTTCCGCAACGGGTACAAGGACATCGTTCCCGTTGAGCCGCAGGACGGAGGGCGTGATGCAAAGGAACTACCTAGACGCGGAAGAGGACGTGAGGGCGAGACAATCTTCTTTCAGTTCAGCCTCGAGAAAAACTGGAAGGCCAAGCTGCGGCGCGACGCGCGCAAGCTGAAGGCCGGAGGTTACGACTTTTCGACGTTGGTATTCGTAACCAATCAGAAGGCACGCGGCGTGGACCAAGACAAGTTGGGGAACGAACTCCACAGTCAGTATGGTTGGAAACTCTTCGTGTTCTCTCGCGAGTGGCTGCGCCTCCAACTCGAAGAAGCCAATCCGGACCTCGCCAAGAAGTACCTCGGGATTGACATGCCCTCGTCTACAGGCAGCATGTCAGGACCCGCTGACCTCGGCACGCCAGTCGACGCGGCATTGAAAGAAGCTTGGGCAGCGCTAGAGTCGCATCGCTTCGACAGGGCCGTCGCGTTGTCAAAGGCCTATCTCGACAAACAACCGGAGTCTCCTCTGGGATGGCAGGCTCTGGCTTGGTCGCAATACAGCCTCCATCAATACGACGATGCCTTGGCCAGCGTAAACCGAGCCAGGAAGCTGAAGGACACTCATCAGGTGCAATCGATGCGCGCCTGCATCTTGGCCGAGAAGGGAATCAGAGAAGGAAACAGGGCCTCCATTCTTGAGGCGAAGCTGATATTTGAGCGGCTGCTACAGGCAGGGCCCCCGGACGACTGGAGGCAGCTGTACAATCTGGCGAACACCCTCAGCGCGCTCGGTGAGTACCCGGAGGCCATCAAGAGGCATCGGGAGGCGCTGGAACTGGAACGCCGCAATCCCACAGTGTGGAAGAACCTCGCGAGTGCCTATCACCAAGTAGGAGACCACGCGAACGAGATGACATGCTTCGACAGGGCACTGGAACTCGACCCGCTCCTTCCAGAGGCACTCGCCTCTAAGGGCATCAGTCTTCTTGTGGACTTCGACAAGCCCAAGGAAGCTTCATCGCTCTTGAAACACGCACTGGGTTCCGACCCACAATTGGCAACCCACTGGCCGCGGATGTGGTTTTGGCTGGCAGAGGCTCACAGAAGAAGCGGCTCACCGAGGGAAGCCTTGCACTACGTCGAAGACGGCCTTGCGCATCAACCTGGAAACCTGGCGCTCGACAGGCTGAAGTCCGCCCTGCTCGCCGAGCTGACGGAATCGGCACCTGATGTGGCCACCCAAGCGAGAGATTTCTGGAAGGGCAAGCTCTCGACAGAACCCCGAGACTACGAGGCAAGGAGCCGACTGGTACGGCTTGAGATGCAGACGGGGAACGAACCCGCGGCGTGGGGACTCCTCGAAGAGTGCTTTGGTCTCATGGGGCTGGACATAACCATACCATTAGGGACATCGAGCTTCACGCTGGACGAGTGCGTAGTGGCGCTGGAGTTCCTGCCTCTGTACGTAAGATATCGGAAGAGCTATCCGGTTTCCGACTATTGGATGAGGACAGACCCGCTCTACGACCTACCCTTTCCACCACCAGTGACTGACGGCATTCAGGGCGCGCTAACGACTTTTCTCGCAGTTCCGTTCGGGCTGGGAGTGGAGGACCTGGAGACAGTGGACCCACCGCGGACGGCGAGGGGTACGCTCATCGGCTTCTTCGATGCACTTCGTCCGTTGCTCGTACGCGCCATCAGCGAAGGCGGACGCGAGTTGGCGACGCTCGTGCCAAAGAAGGAGCTGGGCGTCGACGCTGCCGTAGGCAAGACCACAGACATGATCATGTTTTTGGGCCTCGTTGCCCTGCGGGAATTCGGGCGTCAGCGCGGCTGGATAGCGGGCCGCTTCCAAATCCCGGGAGGGGCTGTCAATGACGCCATGAACGGCTACGACGAGGCGAAGATTCACGGTGAAGTTCTGGCCGCCTCCTTCGCCAGAATCAACAGGGAAATCCACTTGGTGCCTGACTAGAGGGGAATTCGGGGGACACAAATGATTATTGACACGGCTGAGAATCGAGGAGAGCCATCGCCGCTTCGCGGCGAGTCTCCAGTGACCAGTTTGCAGTTTCCAGTTATAGACTTCTCAAATGCCTGCGAGGCTCTTCGGAGCGGTAAGCCGTGAGCCGTAAGCCGTCGGCGGTCAGGAGCTTGACCGAGCGCGTGTCCAGGCAGCGCAAGATTGACCGAGCGTAGCGGGATGGCAAGGCGCAAGTTCACGCGGAGGTCGTGGAGCCGGGAAGAGGACGAGTTGATTGACGGCCACGTCCGTGCCTTGGCAGATGGCCGCTACCCGGATCGAACTGCTGCCGCGCGTGCTTGCGCCCGGGACATCGAGCGGCTTTACGCTTCACTCATAGCAAGAGACCCAAATCATCATCTTGCCACTCGCGAACGCCCGTTCGCGTCACTTGTCCAGCGGCTGGTGGTTCGGTCGAAGGCGCTGGGGCTGAAATGGACGAGTACGTTCCTCACTCCGACCGAAGAGAAAGTCATCGGCCGGTATGTCCGTGCGCTTGTCAACGGGCGGTATCACGACAGCGCCGAGGCCGCGAGGGCCTGCATGAGTGAACTGCGTGGCAGCACCGACGCCGGTCGGCTGGGGACGATGAAGTTCCAGGGCGTGTGGCGCCGCATCTACAATCGCGCCAGCAGGCTGAATCGTCCGTGGGCCAGGAGGCTTTGGAGCAAGGAGGACTCGCGGGTTGTGGAGCGCTACGCGCGGGCAGTCGTTGCCGGCAGGTATTCGACGGCGATGCTCGCGGCGCAAGCATGTCGCGAGGAGCTGGGGCGGGCCAGAGGCCTGCGCCGACCGGCAAGGCCGCTGCGGGCAGTGCTGTCGAGGCTTCTCGGACTCACCCGGGCCATGGGTCTGGAGAAGTGCCATCGCTGGACCAAGGCAGAACGAGAGGTGCTGGACCGCTACCTGCGGGCGCTTTATGCCGGTAGTTTCCCGCATGTCAGACCGGCGGCGGAGGCATGCGCCGCAGAAATGCGACGCCTATTCGGTCGGTCGGGCGAAGGCATTGGTGATACGCACTCGGAAGAGCGGCATACTGTCGGCGCGGTCTTTCACGCGATGATCCATGCTTCTATGCGGTTGCGTCTGCCCAGGTGGCGTGGCGCGCTGGCTTTTTTGGAGGGGCGGTTGTACGAGAAGTATGCGCGCGCCACGGCTGTGGGCCAGTATGCAGATGCTCTTCAGGCCGCGGTCGTCTGCCGGGACGAGGTCAGTCGCATCTACTCTCGCGTCGGTGCGAGGAGCCCGCTCCACGTACCGAAAGCAGCTCCTCGCCTCCTGGCCGCGACGCAGAGAGGAATAGTGAATGCCGCCGCCCGGTTGAAGCTCCAGTATCCGGGACGACGCTGGCAGCCGGCTGAAGAACGTATCTTCGACGGGTGGCTACGATGGTACAGCCGTTACCGCCGCGTGCGACGATTGCAGCCACTCGTTCAGGCGGCAAACGGCCTGAGTGATGACCTCGCCAAGGCGGGGTACCGCAGGACGCCGCGGGCTTGCCAAAGCCGACTGGTGGTGTTGCGTCGCAAGATGATGTGAGGAATCGGGGGACAGGTAGATGATTATTGACACGGCTGAGAATCGTGGAGAGCTGACGGCTTACAGCTAACGGCCCTGAGACGGAATGCTTGCGAAGCTGTTCGGAGCGGTAAGCCGTGAGCCGTAAGCCGAGGGCGGACCGAAAGTCACCCGATTCGATGATGGCGGCGAGGCGGGGAGGGCTAACGGTTGACGGCTCACGGCTTGTGGCTGACAGCCAACGGCCTCGCAGGGATAGGGTGAGTCGACGCGACGGGAGATGAGAGCTTACAGGCTCAAACGAGTCACGCTCGGAGAGGCGCGAGCGACTATTGACCGGTACGTGCGCGCGCTGTCGCGGGGCGACTTCCCGAATGCTCAAGCAGCGGCGGTGGCCTGCCGCAACGAACTGACGCGCCGCTGCCGGGGTCGGAAGGTGGTGACCTTGGGGGCGCTCACGCTCCAATTGAGGCAAGATGCGCGTCTGAAACAGCTTGCTTACGCCAAGGCTCGGTGGAACAGCGAGGATTCACGAGTTGCGGAGCGCTATGCGCGAGCGGTCGTTGCGGGCAGGTACGCCTCCGTTAAGCTCGCGGCCAGGGCGTGTCACGCGGAGTTAGGACGGGGCCGAGGAGCACGCCGAAGCAGGAGACCGCGTTCGGCTGTGGAGACGCGGATCTACGAACTCTGCCGCGCGATGGGGCTGCACACACGCGCGCACTGGACCGAGAAAGAGCGGCGGGTCGTGAACCGCTATCTGCGCGACCTATACGCCGGTCGGTTCCCGCGCGTCAAAGCGGCCGCGGAGGCCTGCGCAAGAGAAATGCAGCAGTTGTCTGGCCCCAGAGGCGGAGGTGACTCCGCTGGAACCGGACGCCACTCAACCGGCGCGGTCTTTCGTGCTATGACCGGCTCTTCCAAGCGGTTTGGCCTGCCCCGATTCGGGAGCGCGATTGGGTCTTTGGAGCGGCGACTCTACGAGAAGCACGCACGCGCCATTGCTGGCGGTCGCTACGCTGACGCTGTGCAGGCTGCGGCCGCCTGCCGCCGCGAGGTGACGCGCATCTATGCCCGCATCGGGGCGCGTGGTCCGCTTCACGTCCGGCGTCTCGCTCCTCGCTCGCTGATAGCGACGCGGAGCGGGATACTGAAGGCGGTCCACCGTTTGAATATCCAGTACCCGAGACGGCGCTGGCTCCCCACGGAGATGCGCATCTTCAATGGTTGGCTGCGCTGGTACAGCCGCTATCACCACGTCCGGCGATTGGAGCCGCTGACCCAGGCGGCGAACGGCCTGAGCGAGGACCTGGCCAAGAAGGGGTTCCGGCGGACGCCAAGAGCATGTGAGGGTCGGTTGTTGTTCATGCGCCGCAAGACGACACGCGAATGACGAATGCCCGATTCGATGACGGCGGCAAGGCGCGGCGTGGCTGAGATGAGTCGATGATGGGCCGAAAGCCTGCTCCCCCTGACGAGTACCGGCGCCTGCTGAAGGAGGCCCGGGAGGCGCTGGAGCGTGTGCCCTGGACCCACCGGGACAGGCTCTGGTTCAGACGGTTGTCTAAGATTGACGCACATGCCTTTGCTGAGTCAACCGGCCGAGAAAGTACCCATGCGCAGTTTGCGCCGGACCGGCGCGAGCGCAGTCTGATCGCCAAGGCGTGGAGACGCATGATGTCGCTGTCGGCGGACAAGGCGTCGACGCTGGGAAGAACCGGCCCGCTGTCGCTGACCCTGGCTGAATGGTCGAACCTCCGTGTGTGGCTGCTCGATGATTTCTTCGGGCATACGGGCAAGAGCGCGGAGCGGAAGTTGGAACGTCTCATTACGAAGATCGAAGGTCTGCTGGCCTCAGGACAAGTGCCGGACGATCGCGGCGGAGCATCGGCGGCTTGCCAGTCAGGCAAGGGCGGCGCTCTACAGCAACCTCCGCGGCCAGCGCCTTCACACGGGGCGAAGGATCGGCAGAGAGCTGGACGGCGACGCCCTCTCCGTCTCCCGGGACGCAAGATCCGCACCCTGAGAGAGCTCGGCTTGGCGATGCAGCTCGACGATGAGGGGCCGCTTTCTGCCGGTTCGCTCCACGCCGACGCGACGCTGCTTGAGATAATGGCGAGGCAGGGCGTCATTGTGACCAGGCCGGGCAGCGGCGAGGGAGATACAGTATGGGTGTTGACCGCCGAGGGCCGGAGCGAGACTCGCCACTGCCGGCAGCTCTACATGGACTGGCTCGGCCGGGTTCATGCCAAGAACCCTGTCTGGCACAGGACCGGAGCCAGTCACCCGATTCGATGACGGCGGCAAAGCGCACGCGGCCAGGGGCCGCGAGTTTCCAGAGACCCAGTCTGCAGTTTGGCCGACACGGCAGGGAGGTATCGTTGGCTGTCATGTGACGGAACATGATAGGTGCGTGCGGGTAACATGATACATCGTCCCTGGCTGCGGGGTGAGGACCGAATCATCACCCGCTACGCTCGTCTGCTACTCCGGGGTGCATATCCGAACGCGACGGCCGCCGCGCGCGACTGCGAACGGGAAATCTCGACCCTGCGGGCAGACCCCGCAGCGAGAGCGGGTCACCACCCATTCGGTGTCATCCGGCGTCGAGTTGCTGACCGCGCGCACGAGCTCGGCGCGAACTGGTCAAGGTGCGAATGGCAAGCCAGAGAAAGACGGGTTGCTGAGCGGCATGCACGGGCCTTCGTTGCCGGGCATCACTCGAGCATCCGCGCGGCAGCACGCGCGGCGCAGGCGGATCTGGCCGCCTTGTCCGGGTCAACCCACCGGAGCACGGTCAGCGTGTACGACGAAATCCTCCAGCGCGTCAGGCGGGCCGGGTGGAGAAGCCCGGCCTGGCACTGGTCGGAGCCGGAGATTCGGATACTGCAGCGCTATGCGCGTAGACTTGCGGACGGCCGTTTCGCGAGTGCCGTCGCAGCCAGCCGCGCCTGTATGGATCACTTTGCCCGGTTGGGTCGGCAGCGTCCCAGGCCCGGATGGCTGGCCGCCAGACGAAGCTCTCTGGCGGTCTATCGTAAGATCTGCCCACAAGCTCGGGCGCACGGACGCATTGCGCCGGACTCATGGACGCGAGCCGAGGAGCGCAGAGCGGAGCCGCTTGTGAAGATGGTCGTGTCTGGAAGGATACCGAACGCGGGCGACGCTGCGCGCAGATACCTTGGAAAGACAGGCAGAGCGCGTAGCGCTGGTCACGCGGCGAGCGAACCAAGAAGGACGTACCACGGCGTGCACGGCTGGATGCTCAGCCGAGCGAGGGAACTCGGACGTGGGCCGGTCTGCGCGCGATGGCGACCCTCTGAGCAAGGCTTGATTCGGAGATATGCGCGTGCCATTGAGAAGGGGGAGTATGACTGTTGTATCTCCGCGGCACGTGCATGCCGCAAGGAATTGGAGCAACTCCGGAGCCGTTCGCCGCAGGCCTTTGCCGACCGGTCGTCCTTAGCCATCAGCGCACGACTCTGCCGGCTCACCGAGACTCGCGGGCCAGCCTCGCGTGCGTGCAGAACTCGGGAGGAGATTCGACTGCTGGACCCGTGGTTGAATTGGTACGAGCGCTACAGGCACCTTCACAGGCTCAAACCGCTGGCGCAAGCAGCCGAGGGGCTGCAGGCCGACCTGGAGAAAATCGGCCGTCGTCGGTCGGTCGGCGCGATGAGGTCCTGGCTGACTATGGAACGCCTTCGCCGGCTCGGGTTGCTCACGCCCGCACGAAGAGCAAGTCGTTCCTCTTGATGACGGCGGCGAGGCGCGGCGCGTATCGTTCATCGTTAGTTCGTACATCGTTACATCGGCGGACTCATACATCGTAGTTCGTTCTCCGGCAGGACAGAGGGTAGCGTCGGCAAACCATGAACGTTGTACGAATCAGCCGAGACGACGTGGCAGGTCGAGACGATGATGACAGCCGACGGCTTACGGCTGACAGCTTACGGCTCGGGCGAGGAAGAGACTCGTGATCGCGGTGACGCGATGAGCGATTCCTGACGCGCGGGCTGGCGGATTTTTGCCTCCACGACAGGCTACGTTGACAGCATGACGGGATGGTGCCAGGCGGCTGGCGAGCGGGCTGTTGCAGGGGCAGGAACGGCTGCTGTTGCAGATGATGTAGCGAGGGTTGGAGCGACGGCTGTTGCGAGACGAGGACCGGGTGCTGTCACGGGTGCTGGGACAAGGGCTGGAGCGAGTGCTGTTTCGAGACGAAGGCCGGGTACTGTTGCGGGCGCTGGGACAAGGGCTGGAACGACGGCTGTTGCGAGACGAGGGCCGGGTGCTGTTGCGGGCGCTGGGACAAGGGCTGGAGCGACGGCTGTTGCGAGGGCTGGAAATGGAGCTGGAGCAAGGGCTGGAGCGACGGCTGTTGCGAGACGAGGGCCGGGTGATGTTACGGGCGCTGGGACAAGGGCTGCATAGAGGGAAAGGCTCCCCCGGATAGTCCAGGGGACGGGAAAACGAGATGGCAGGCGAAGTCAGATGTCAGATACTAGATGTCAGAAGTCAGAAGTGCCGGAAACGGACTACGGTTGACGGTGTACGGTGCACGACTGCAAGGCGAACGAACGGACGATGTTACGTCTTGGGGCTGTCGTTTCTCTAATACCGGTGGAAGGAACTGCACCGTGAAAAGCAACAGACGCAGGAGCATTCGGGGGAAGCGCGCGGAGCGCTGAATCGCGAGCATGATCGCATGGCACGGACGGTCGGAATTGCCGCTCAGTCCTGGGTCTCAATGTGTGCTATAGTATACATTCCGCTGCGTTCCGAAATGTGCCCTAACTCCCATATTCCCAATACCCTAGCCCCGATTTTCCGAGAATACCCTCCCCTGCCCTCCGGGTAGCTTTCGACCTGGCTTTCAAAGTAGCCTTGAACGAAGCCTTGAAATGAACTTTGAGTTGAGCTTTCAGAAGAACTTTGACGAGAGCCTTCGACGGAGCTCTGAGCTGAGCGATGTGAGAAGCGATGCGCTGAGCGATGAACCAAGCCTTGGCCGATGCTTTCAAATGAGCTTTCGATTAGGCTCTTGAATGAGCTTTCTCGCGAGCTTTCCGCGGAGCTTTCCAAAGAGCTTTCCGGCGAGCTTTCGAGGGAGTTTTGGAGAGAGTTTTGGCAGAGGCTTCGGCGGGTTGAGGGTCCGGAACTAGACGCCGGGGGTGCGGGGCTGCTTGTCGAACAGGTCGAGGAACCGGTCTTCGTAGAGGTTGAAGAGCCCCCAGTGGTCGAGTTCCTGCTTCAGGATAATCGCCTTGGTACGGTCGCGCTGGGCCTCGTCAAACAGCTTCTCGACTCGCTCCATCAGGTCGTGCGGCTCGGGCCGGTCCTCGGGCTCGTGCCCTTCGCCTTCCGGTCCTTCCGAGTGCGAGCCAAGGTTCTCCTTCAATTGCTGGATTGCCTCGGTGACTTTGGCTTCGAACTCCTTGAACATCCGGTCGGCCTCGCGCACTGACTCATTAATCTCGGTCATGTCAACGCTGGTGTTAAGGATGCGCTGGAACACTTCAATCAGGGCGCGCGACGCCTTTGGGTTCGGAGCCTCGATTGCGTACTGGGGCATAGTTGCGAGCAGGCAGGCCGCAGGCAACCCGCGCTGGGCGGCCAGCCCGAGCAGCAGCCCGTTCAGGCCGGAGATACGACCCTCTTTCAAAGGCTCGACTCCGAGGCCGACGAACCTCGCCTTGAGGTGTTCGTCGGTGGCCGCGCCGTAGACCTCGGGGCGCTGGCGGAAGCTGACCGGCATCGCGTAGGCCGCGCCGGTGAACACCGTTTCAACGCCGTGCCCGTGGACGAAGTCAAGCAGCTCAGCCGCCAGCCTGAACCCGGGCTCGCCATCCAACTGCGCGTCGCCCTGGAATATGAACAGCGGCGGTTCGTTCGCGTAGTAAAGGTCCTGCTTCGGCGGCTCCGGCATTCGGCCCAGTCCGTTCTCCACGGTAAGGGCATCGGGTTGGTAATAGGAGCTGACGTCAATCTGGGCGACCAACTGTGCCCCCAGCTTCTGCCGCAGGTAGTCACACGCACCCAGCCCGACCTGCCCCATACCCGGCCATCCGGCGATCAGCACCGGCGCGCGGACGCTAACGTCTCCGATCAGTCTTACAGCCATACTGGTTTGTTAGACGCACTTTCGGCCGTTTCAGTTCCGGGTCTTGTCCGGGGCATCGCGTCAGATGCGCGGAGCCGACCCGCGCCGGAGTAGCGGGCCGAGGAAGTCCCGCGCCGCCTGTTTCACTTCGGTGATGCGGAAGAGCAGGGCAAGGCCATAGTAGGCCAGCACCCCGATTCCGCCGGCGATGAACACCTGCGCCGCCTGGTGCAGAATCCGGCGCGTCGGCAGGAAGTGCTCGATGCCGCGGGCACAGCCGAACGCAATCGCCCCGGCCAGGAGGCCGGCGGCAAGCGTGCGCAGGGTAATGCCGGCAAGGTAGCGGCCTTCAAGTCCACCGGTACGCCGTCGCAGGATGAAGAAGAGAATCGCGAAGTTGGCAAGCTGGGTGACCGACGCGGCCAGCGGGAAGGAGCGGAAACCGATTATGCGCATCAGGATGAGGTTGATGACGATGTTACTGCCGACTACACCGATGGCGACAAAGGCCGGGGTACGGGTGTCGCCGGACGAGTAGAAGCCCGCGGCGATGTTACGCGTGGCGGCTGCGGCCCAGATGCCGGTGCAGTAGAGCGCGAGCGCCTGGGCGGTGAGCATCGTGTCGTGCGGCGTGAACCGTCCGTGCTGGTAGATAAGGCGCGTGACCGGGACGGCGAGGGCAATCAGCAGGATCGCGGCCGGCAGGGTGAGGACCGAGACGAGCCCCATTGAGTGGCGGAAACGGCCCTTGAGTTGCGACACATCGGCCCGCGCCATCTGGTGCGAGAATTCGGCAATCGCGACCGAACCGATAGCCGCGCCGAACAGGCCCGCGGGCAGATGCTGAATCCGGTACGCGTAGTTGACCCACGTCACCGACCCCTGGGGCAGGAAGGTCAGGAGGAACGTGTTGATCATGAAGTTTATCTGCCACGTCGCGAACCCGAGAATCATCGGCAGCCAGCGCCGGAAGACCTGGCGCAGTTCCGGCGAACGGAGGTCAATGACCGGGGTCCAGCGGAACCCCTGTCTGCGCAGGCTCGGCACCTGAATCAGGTACTGGGCTACAGCGCCGATGGTCACGCCCCAGGCCATGCCCAGTATCGGGTCAATCCCGCGGGTCTTCAGGAAACCGTACGCGGCCAGCGGGACGAGCGCCGAGAAGACATTGAACGCGGCCGGCGCGACCGCCGGGACAAAGAAGGCGCCGCCGGCGTTCAGAATACCCATGGCCCACGCCGCGACCGCCACGAACAAGAGGAACGGGAACATGATGCGCGTCAGGGTCATGGTCAGGTACAGCTTGGCCGGCTCGTCGGCGAACCCGAGCGCGATGACCTTCACAATCCACGGCGTAAAGACGATTCCGAGAACCGAGAGCGCGCCGGTGACGAGCACGATGGTGTTGAGCATGTTCGACGCGAAGGCCCATGTCCGGCGGCGGTCGTCGCTGTGCAGGCTTCTGACGAAAGTCGGGACAAAGGCGGCAGAGAGCGCGCTCTCGGCAAACAGGTCGCGGAGCACATTGGGAATGCGGAACGCCACGTTGAAGGCGTCGGTCGCAAACCCGGCGCCGAACAGGTACGCGAACACCGACTCACGGGCCACACCGAGAATCCGGGACACGAGCGTCCCGACGCTAAACACGCCGACGCGACGGGTGAAGCGCGACTTGTCGTGGGCGTCGTTTCCCGGGAATTCGTTCATAGCTGAGTATGATATTCCCGAAGCCGGCCAAGTAAAGCAGAGCGGGTGTACGACAAAGGACAAAGGAAGACGCGGGCAAAGAGGAAAAGTCCAAAGTCCGACTTTGCCATTTCCACTTTCCACTTGCTTTGTGTACTTGGCCTTGCCTGTTGATTTCATGCCGTTTGTTGCTAGATTGGACGCATGGCCAAGAAAGAGAAGCCGCCGGTTATACCTGCCTGCGGCAGGCAGGTTCGCAGGATTCCGGTGAAGACCCACGTGCTGCTGGAGACCGACCCTCTGGTCGAAACCATTAAGCGCTACGCGCTGGCAGTGGCGCGGCCCGGCGACATCATCACGATTGCCGAAAGCCCGGTGGCGGTGATGCAGGGCCGGGCGATTCCGATTTCAAGAATCCGGCCCGGGCTCTGGGCAAGCGTGCTGTGGCGGTTCGTGAAGAAAGTGCCGTATGGTATCGGGCTGCGCAGCCCGTGGTCCATGCAGTGCGCGATAGAAGAAGTGGGCGCGCCGCGGATTATCCGGGCGGCGATTGCGGGCGCATGGGGCAAGCTGCGCGGGAGAAGCGGCGACTTCTACCGGGTTGCGGGCAAGCAGGCGGCGATGATTGACGCGGCCCATACGTCGGGCGTGAAGAAGTTCTACGAATGCGTCATCAAAGGCCCGAAGGACCCGGACGGAACCGCACAGATGCTCTCGAACGAACTCGGTATCCCGGTGGCGATAGTCGATGCCAACGACATCTTCGGCTGCGCGGTTGTCGGTGTTCCTGAGGGCCTCGACGTGAAGCTGGTGCAGGAGGCGATGCGCGACAACCCGGCCGGCCAGGGCGACGAACTGACGCCAATCATCATCCTCCGGCCGGAGGACTGAACCTGTAACCCGCAGCCGGTGCGGGTCCCTCGGCCGTTGGCCGCCCGCCGTGCTGGAAACCTACTGCCGAGTTGGGAACGCCAGCGCCCATGCTGGGCGCACTAAAAGTCCGGGGAGCCGAAGCTCCCCGGAAGTCAAGAAGCGAATGTCCGGTTACTGCACCAGCCAGCGAAGTCCGCCGATTTTCTGATAGGCCGCCTTCAGCGTGACTTTGTAGTATGTGCCCGTGGGCTGCTCGACGGAGACTATCTTGATCTTGCAGAAGTGGTCGTTCGCGGTCCAAGTACTGCTCGTGCTCAGCCACAAGATATAGACGCCGTTGTTGTCAGTTTTCAGCTGCGTGGTGTAACCGGTCGATGCTGCCAGGCGGAAGGCATCGAAGTCGGTCGTGCCCGCGTCCATCAGCGCGTTCATTTTGGTGCTCGGAGGGTTCCATGAGGTGTAGTCGCCGGCGTTGATGAGGCCAACCGGCGTAACTGACGCCTGCTGGTCATCGCAGACGAAATCGATGGAAGGTTTGTTTGCTGCGTCCAGGGACAACCCGGTCGCCGTCCCACCGGACGTGAAAGAGATACCGGACGGGTCGTTCCCGGAGGCGTCGCTGATGCCGTATAGCACCAACGAAGGCGTCTGGACAACCTTGCAGTCGATAACGGCCGGGTCGCTCTTGTCGCTGCCGTTCACGGCCCTTGCGTCGACCGTCGTGCTGGGTGTCGAAATGTCGATGCTCGTCGCGGTGGTCGTATAGACCGAGTCGTCGGTCGTGATTTCGTAGGACTTGGCGTCAGTGACAGCCGTCCAAGTCAATCTTAACGTCCCACCGTTGTCAGTGTCGAGCGCCGCGGCCGAAACGGTCGGCTTCGCCAGCGTGACCAATGTGTCGCAACTCGTGCCGATAAGCAGGACCACGGCGGCGAGGGCGACTATCAGGGTGTTCTTTCTAATCATTACGTTCATACTCCTTCTATGGTTTTGGGCCGGCTCACTTCTTGGTCGGGGGCTTCACGGTACCGCTGCCACCGCCGCTCTTGCTTGTCGGCGGCTTGGTGCCACCCTTGACGGCGGGCATCTTGGCCTGGAGATCGACCACGAGCTTCGCCAGCGAGTCACGCTCGGCGGTCAGCTTGGCGACCACCACGGTCTGCATCTCGGTTATCTGCTGATTCAACTTGTCGATCTGTCCCTGGAGCTCAGTCACCTTCTTGGTATCCTGGCATCCGATGACGAACACCACGGCGAGTATCGCCGCGGCAGCTATCAGTCTCTTCACTCTTCCTCCTTATTGTCCATGGCCGCTTGGGCCGCGGACTGCCTATCTGTCATGGTGCTGCGACAGCCTCTCGGATTGTGGCTGCGCAGCGATTGCTAATTGCCGGCGTCATGTGCAACTGCACTGTCAGTTGCGGTGTAATTCTAGACCCGGCAATCCCAGTGTCAAGACCTTCCGCATTCCCTAGACCCGACATTGAGTTGTATAATGGGCTGGATTTCGTGGTCAACGGCCTGCTTTGGTTGTCGCTAGTCATCAGGTAATCCCGAGATCACGGGCATGTCCTCAGAATCGGGCATCGGAATAGCTCTGAGTACGAA
>JAPLUO010000030.1 GCA_026397595.1 Caldifarciminota bacterium | reverse complement strand
GTCTCGGCCCGCGGCGCCACGACCTTGAGCGTAGTCACGCCGTCCTTGAATTCGGACGCGATGCGTTCGACCCCGGGCAGGACCTGAATCGGCGCGGTGTCGGGCTGGCCCTGGCAGCGGATCTCGAGGACTTCGGTGTGCGGAATGTCGCGCTTGTACTGCTCGGGCGTTTTCACGTCCACGATCTTGCCCTTGTTGATGAAGGCAATCCGCTGGCAGAGCTCGTCCGCCTCGTCCATGTAGTGCGTAGTCAGAAGAATCGTCTTGCCCTGTTTCCGGTTCAGTTCCTCTTTGATGAACTGGCGGATGAAGCGGGCGAACTGCGGGTCGAGCCCGAGCGACGGCTCGTCGAGCAGGATGAGGTCCGGGTTGTGGAGAATCGCGCGGGCCAGGCTCACCTTCTGTTTCATACCAGAGGAGTAGCGCTCGAGCCGTTCGCGCTCTACGTCCTTCAAACCCAGCAGTTCAATCAGGTAGTCAATCCGCTTGTCCCGGGCCTTGCCGGTCAGCCCGTACAGCGCGGCGAAGAAGTTCAGGTTGTCGCGGGCCGAGAGCTTCCAGTAGAGCGTCCGCTCGCCCGAGGTCAGAAGCCCGATGCGCTGGCGGCAGAAAAGTGAATCCTTGAAAGCGTCGTGCCCGAGCACCTTGATGGTGCCGGCGTCGGGGATCAGGAGGGTCGCGATGCAGCGCACGAGCGTAGTCTTGCCGGCGCCGTTCGGGCCAAGCAGCCCGAACAGCTCGCCCCTCGCCAGCGTCAGCGTCGCGCCGTCCACCGCGTGCGTAATCTTCTTCTTGAGCCCGCGGCCGCGCCGGAAGTTCTTCACCACCGCCTGCACCTCGAGGGCAGGAGACGAAAGGAAGGGTTCCGGGGTTCTGGGGTTGGCCGCAGCGGCCCCTGTCGGACAGTGCCGGGGTTCGGGTGCCTGGACCTTTGAACCTTTGGACCCTTGAACCCCCGCCTTGTTCTCTCTGTCTGTCATGGGTCCTTTCCTTCCCTAACGGTCTGCTCAATCGTCCGCTCCATGGCGTCCGCCGCGCCGTCCCATGTCCATTGCCTCGCCCATTCGATTGCCTGTTGCCCGAGTCGAGCGCGTAGCGCATCGTCGGTCAGCAGTCGTTCCAGTCTCTCGGCCAGCGCCGGCACGTCGCTGTAGTCGTACATCAGGCCGTTCACGCCGTCGCGCGAGGAATCCACCAGCCCGGGCGAGCGGGCCACCACGACTGGGGTCCCGCAGGCATTGGCCTCAAGCACAATCAGACCCCAGCCTTCCTTGACTGAATTCTCGACCAACACCGCAGCCCGGCGGTACCAGTTCACCTTCTCTGTGTCCGGTATGAACCCGGTAAACCGAACCGTGTCGCCCAGTCCGAGCTTCGCGGCCAATGCTTCGAGCCTCGGCTTGTCGTCTCCGTCACCGACGATGACGGTCGTGAACTTCACACCCCGGTCCTTCAGCTTCTCCACTGCCTGCAGTAGGTGGTCGGTTGACTTGTACCGCTTGAGCCGACCGATATGCAGCACAACCGGCTCACGGGCCACCGAGGCGTCGGGCCGGAAACGGTCGAAATCGGTTCCTGGTGGGATAACTGTTATTCGCGTCGGGTCGATGCCGACCTTCATCGTGTCCTTCTTGGAGCTCTCCGAAAGTACAGCGAACCGGCACCGCTTGTACGCGAGCGGTATCATCGTTTCGGCCAGCCAGACATAGGCTGCCATCGGCGGCAGGGTCTCTTTGAAGATGCTGCCACGGAACAGGTGCATGAGAATCGCGAGCACCGGTCGCTTCGTGTGCCACGGCGAGTAGAACGGAATCTTGTTCAGGTCGTCAATCACGATATCCGCGTTCAGTGAATCGGCAAGGCGGCCGACCTGGCGCGCGGCTGTGAAGTTGAACGTAAGCTTGCCGCCTACGCGGATAGTGCGGATGCCATCGAGGAACTCCTCCGGTTCGGACCCGCGAAAACGCTCGCAGAGCAGCGTAACCTGGTGCCCACGCGCGACCAGTCGCGAGAAGATTTCCTGGCAATAGACCTCGGCCCCGCCGGCCAGCGGGTTCCTAGTGCAGCGCCAGTTTATGACGAGCATCCTCATGATGGCCGCTCATCTTATTGGCAGATTCGAGGCGGGTCAAGGATATGGGTGAAGGGGAAATCGGCAGTGGCAAAGTCGGGTCATGCGTTGTTTCCTCTTTCCCCCGTTTCGCTCACTTCCTGTGTCGGCGAATTCGGGCGTCGCAGGACGCATGACGCGGAGAGTGGATTCCGGTCCGGCCCTACCCGCCGCGCTTTGGTACACCAAAAAGAGCGCGGCGCACCGAGGGAACTGGTGCGCCGCGTTTCTTGTTGGTCCCCATTTTGAGAGTGTTGACTGGTGAGGGGGACTTTGAGCGCGACCCTCCCCCTAGAGAGAACCTCAGCTTGGCTCGGTCTAGTCTCTATGGCCCACTAACCATCCCAGCATCTAGTCACCTAACGTGCAATTATCGGGCCACTCTATGTGCCGCTAGTCTATTTCTTCTAAGATGATGCCCTACAACGTCTTAGGAACAAATGCCGAGATTACTGATATCAGGCTAG
>JAPLUO010000109.1 GCA_026397595.1 Caldifarciminota bacterium | reverse complement strand
GTCGGGGTCCTGAAGACCGTCGTCAAGTGCCACCCGCGGCGACGCAATGCTCGGGCTCGGGTCGGGACTCAATCTGTGTTCATCTGCGTTCATCTGTGGTTCCATTGGATTTGGTTGCGGCCTTCGAGGCCGCGCTATGGTATCTCAGGTTCCGGGAAGGCCTGTCCGCTTGACTTTCGCCTGCCGGACAATATCCTCAGCACGATGAAAGTTGCTCTCGCCGGATTCAATATCGAGTACGAGTTGCTGCGGTCGCTCGCCAAGAACCACCGCGTCGCCCTGACGCCGGAACTGATTTCGGCCGCCTACGCGCGCATCAGCCGAAGCACGCGACCGGTCGAGGAGCTCCGGCAGGATGCCCGAAAGGAACTGGAGAAGGCGCGCAAGTCGAACGTCACCATCGTGTTCGAGATGGGGCACCACTCGATTGCCGAACACGCGGTCTTCAACTTCGACGTGAGCGGCGTGTCGCGGCTCGCGGTCGAGGCGCTGGAGCACCACCGGCTCAATTCCTACACCGAGAAGTCGCAGCGCTACGTTGCGCTCGATGACAGCTTCGTCGTGCCCGAGGAGCTGAAGGACACCGAGGTGCTGAGCGAGTTCCTCGCCACAGTGAAGCTCCAGAACCACTATTACCATGACCTGTACGCCAAGCTGGTGGACCACTTCACTGCCAAGCACCCGGAGTGGAAAGACGATGCGGGCCGGGCGGAGAACGCGGCCAAGGAAGATGCCCGCTACATCACCGGCCTCGCCATTCAGACCCAGCTCGGGATGACCGCCAACGCGCGGAACCTTGAGTTGATGCTCCGCGGCCTGGCCGCGAGCAATCTGGCTGAAGTGCGGGCGATGGCGGCCCAATTGTACGAGCAGATAGTCGCGGTCGCGCCGTCGCTGATTTTGTTCCCGCAGCCGACCGACTACGAGAAGAAGACCTATCCGCGCGTCCGCGAATACGCCTCGACCTTCATGACCCCGGCATTCAACCGCCGGCCGCGCAACTTCATTGCCCTGGCCGCGTCCGACGTCATGCTGGTTGACTACACCCAGAACGCGGACAACAAGTTGCTTGCCGCAATCCTGCACACCGTTTCGCACGCATCCCATGCCGAGTGCCTGAGCCGGGTCGAGCGGCAGACGCTGGCCCGCAAGAAGGAGATATTCAAGCTCGCGTGCCAGGACCTGCAGGCCTACGACGCGGTCCTGCGTGAGTTCGAGCACCTCTGCCTGACGTTCGAGCTAGTCATCTCGGCGTCCGGCTTCGCCCAGCTCAAGCGGCATCGGCTGATGACTATTACTGCTCAGCCGTACAACCCTACCTATGGTTGGACAATTCCGACGTCCATCGCCGAAATCAAAGAGCACAAGTCGTTCAAGGAGATGCTAGGGAGGACCGAGGAAGTGTTCGACCGGATCGCCGCGGTCAACCCGGCCGCAGCGCAATACGTGCTCACCAACTCGCACCAGCGCCGCGTGCTTGTGACGGTAGACGCCCGCCAGCTCTACCACATCTCGCGGCTGCGCGAGGACCCGGCCGCGCAGTGGGACATCCGTGACATCGCCGGGCGGATGATGGAGCAGGCTCGGCACGTGATGCCGCTGACGCTTTCGCTTGCCTGCGGCAAGGACAGCTACGCGCGGGTCTATCAAGATCTGTTCGGCAGGCCTCCGGCCGTGACCGAACTCAAGCTGCCCGAGGCGCGGCCGCTGCCGGTCGAGGCCGAGGCCAAGCCGCGCAAGAGGCCAAAGAACCGGAATGGGATTTCACCACAAAGCCACAAAGACACAAAGACAGCTCCGGACGGAGATGCTCCTCGTCCGCTTGGCGGTCTTGGCGACCTTGGCGGTTCTACTCCGGTCCCCATGAACAAGGCCCGACCGAACAAGAACAAGAGGGGGTAGTCAATGCAGGTTGCCAGTCTCGATGAACTGAAGAAAGCGGTGAAGGCGTTTGAGACCGAGATTGTCGTTACCGACGAGGGTTTGGCCAAGAAGGTCCTTTTCTGGAACACGCTGCGCACCATCGCCAATATCCTCGTGATAATCGTGCTCGCGGTAGGCATCGCAGCCTGGGCCAACCCACTACGACTTCCCGTGCTTGAACAGACTTGGGCGCTGCTCGCGCGGCGCATAATGCTCGGCGTCGGCGTGCTCCTGCTGTTCGCCGAATACGTCATTCCGATTGTCCGGTTGTACAAGCCGGCCGGCAAAGACGCCCTCGGGTTGAAGATGGTCCCCCGCAAGTCCAAGTAGGAACTCCGTCCCGCTGTCCGTAGGAGGGACTTCCAAGTCCCGATTCCGGTCAGAACCGCCGAGGTCCGGACAGGACTATCCACAGATTTCATAGCGCGGCCTCGGAGGCCGCAACCAAACCCGATGTAACCACAGATGAACGCAGATGGACGCAGATGACACGAAGTGTCACCCCGACGCCGAGGAGGGGTATCGGCCGGAGAAGTCAGAAGCTAGAATGGCTGACGCGGAAAGGACTATCCACAGATTCCATAGCGCGGCCTCGAAGGCCGCAACCAAATCCAATGGAACCACAGATGAACGCAGATGAACACAGATTGAGTCCCGACCCGAGCCCGAGCATTGCGTCGCCGCGGGTGGCACT
>JAPLUO010000290.1 GCA_026397595.1 Caldifarciminota bacterium | reverse complement strand
GAGGGAGATGGAAAGCTCGGCCCGGTCACGTCTCCGACGCATCCAACGGCGACCCCAGGTGGTCCGCAACTACTTCAAGGAAGAGCATGTCAAGTACGCGGCGGCGTGACCAACTGTCCAATACTTTCTGCTCCCCGTAATAGCTGTGAGCCGTAAGCCGTCTTCTGTCAGCCGTAAGCTCGCCGCGCCTGATACGCAGGGGACTTGGGAGTGTCCCGACTTCTGCCCCGCACGAAATCGCGAGATGCCCCGACTTCTTACCTATCTCGCCCTGAAGAATCGAACGTCCCTCACCTGGTCCCACCGGAGCTCCCACAGTGAAGCCTGGATAGACTTCCTCGCCCGCGGATGGGCGATGCACCGCCTCCTGTCAGCCCAGTCAAGGTCGAAGATGCGGCTCCAGCTCTCAGTTATCTTCGCGTGGAAGGCCCGGTCCCGCAGAGGTTTGGTTTTGTAGAACGATAGTCCTCGACGCGACAGTTCTGCTTCGAAATCCTCCGCGTCCTTCAATGACTCCGGGAGATACCAGTAGTTCAGCACATAGTGCCACAGGTCAAAGTCAGAAAGCAATACGAGCCTGTCGCTGACCTTGAATTCTATGCGTACACCACTCTCGCCCTTCAACAAGTGCCCCGACGACCGAAGGTCTGGCTTCCTGCACGTCGTTCCGTCACATTGAAACCATGCCCAGAGCGGCAGTGCTTTCGCTGAAGGGCGGCATCCGAGGCGTTCTTCCATCTGTCGGGCCAACCACTCGTAGGCCCGCCGATGTTCCCTTCGAACCCTCCGAACATCTGCGCGCAGCACGCCGTCCTTTTGCAGCCTCGACCATGCTCCAGCCGTTTGAACCGTCCACAGAGTCACTTCTTTCACGTGCTGGGTGCCTCCCTGACGGCGGCAGCTATCAGCCATCCTCATCGCGGACATGGTAGCGGCCGGGCATGTCATGTCAAATGCACGGGGCTTGCGGCCTCACCCCAACCCGGTTACAGATGTCGGAATTCGTCTGCTGGGAACTGGTCACTCGCGCCTCAGGCGCGCCTGGTACGCACGAAATCGGCAGGTGTCCTGACTTCTTGCCACAGTCTTTCTGTCCTCGGAATTGCCGATTGACAACTCGACCCACGAGTTGTACAATAGGCCATGGACATAGTTGCGGATGCCAGCGCATTCCTTGCCGTGGTGCTGAACGAAGCGGCCCGTGACTCGATCATCCGGAACACTGCCGGTCGCGGAATCGTGGCCCCGGAGATACTTCCCTACGAGGTCGGCAACGCCCTGGTCGTCGTGCGGAAGAAGGGACGTCTCACCGACCGGGAAGTGCTTCAGGCATTCGACAGCGCGCAGCAAATCCCGGTAACACTGCTGCCTGTGACGATTCCGAGTGCCGTCAAACTGGCGATGCAGTTCGGCATCTACGCCTATGACGCGTACTACCTGCAATGCTGCATCGAGACCCGGCTGCCGCTGCTGAGCCTCGATGTCCGAATGTGCGAAGTGGCAAAGCGGCTGCGGATTCAGATTGTGGAGTGAACGATGAAGACTTACACCTATTCAGAGGCCCGGAACCGGCTGGCTGAAGTTCTCGACGAGTCGAAACGGGGCGAAGTCATCATCCGCCGCCGCCGTGGCGAGACCTTCGCGGTGGTCCCGAAGTCGCGAACCCGCCGGTCGCCGTTCGACGTGCCGGGCGTCGGCCGGGGAACTACACGCCGGGAACTACTGGCCGCGATTCGCGAATCCCGAAGCCGGCGTGGTAGCTCGCGCCGCGCGGGGTCGTAAGCCGTCCCTCGCAGCTCGCCGTTAATTCATAATACGTCGCTCCGCGCTCATCGCTTCCCCCGCTGCGCCCCGCCAATCTGCAATCTGGAATCTAGAACCTGGAATCGGTCGGCTGTTGGCCGTAAGCTGCCAGCCGTAGGCCGTGAGCCCGCCGCGCGCCTCGCCGGCATCGACCGCTCGTACTATGGCCGCATCGAACGCGGGCTCATCAACGTGTCAGCGGTCTTCCTGCTGAAGATCGCCCGGATGCTCCACTGTCCCGTCGGGTCCTCCTTCCCGCCTGCATAACAGCAGCGGGTCACTCGCAACCCGCAACAGTTTTCCACAAAGCTCGGTGGAAAGCATCCCTGAAAGCTCGCCGGAAAGCTCCTTCGGAAGCTTGTTCAAGAGCTCATCTGAAAGCTCATTTCAAAGCACCTTTGAAAGCTCGGCGAAAAGCTCGCTTCAAAGTTTCTCGCAAAGCTTGGTTCAAACCTCGTCGAAAAGCTCGTCGAAAAGCTCGTTCAAGAGCTTGGTTCAAACCTCGTCTCAAAGCTCGGTTCAAACCTTAATCAAGACCTCGTTCAAAACCTCGTTCGAAAGCTAACTCAAAAGCTGCTTAGGGGGCGACCCCTGAGTGTCTTATTCTCGTCTCGTGAAGGGGCTTAACCGGCTGACTGTGCTGGCGTTAAGCCTGATTGTGGCTCATCCCGAAACCGACGGTGACGAGATAGTGTCCCGCCCGCCCGCCACGCCCACGAGAAGACGCATCTTTTTCAGCAAGTTGGGGGTTGAGAACCGCATGACTGTGGGAAAGGGGTAGGGGCCCGGCGGCCACGGCCTCAAGCTACAAGCTCAGGCACAGGCCTTCGGGTCTACTACTGGGAACTGGGAACTCGCGCGGAGCGCGCGATTATCCGCGGAAGACGGCTTCGCGGTGCCGGGCCAGGAACCCGGGCTCGGGCTGGAACTCTCGGGCAGGCGCAGAAGCTTGCCCCGGCACGCACCCAGGCCGGTTACAGGCCTCGGCTTCTCGCCTGATACGTAGGAAATTGGGGAAGCGTCCCTCGCCGACCTCGTCGGGCTGCAGCCGCTAGCTGTCAGCCGTAAGCCGACTGTGGACCAGCCTCGTTCGCGCTCGGCTATCCCCGCCGCGTGAGGCGCTTGACATCCGGGTACGGTTCAATATTATGAACTTGAGTTCAAAATAGTGAATAATAGACCACGGATGAGCGCTGCGAAACCGGGCAGCCCGTTTCTGGCGACCGCCGAACAGACCGTCCTGGCGTTTCTGGCCCGTCACGCCGACCGCGAATTCTACGACCGGCAGGTAGCCGACGAGACCGGCCTGTCGCGTGGCTCCGTAAACGCGGCACTGCGCTCGCTGGCGCGCACCGGACTGCTGCACGCGGAACAGCGGGGAAGGATGAAGTTCTACCGCGCGTCCCTCGATGACCCGCGCGTACGGTGTCTCAAAATCCTGCTGAATGTCGCCGGACTGGCCGCCTTGGTCAAACGCCTGAGCCATCAGGCGCAGCGCATAATCATGTTCGGCAGCGCTGCCGAGGGACGGGACTTGCCCTCAAGTGACATCGACATCATGGTGCTGACCAACGCGCCGGACGCGGTCAGACGGATGCTGGCAGTTCGGACCGGACGGGTTCAGGCCGTCGTCGTAACCCCGGTAGGCCTGGCGGAAATGGAACAACGGAATCCGGCATTCACCGCCCAGGTCAGGAAAGGCATCGAATTGTGGAACGCCCGCTAGATCCGGACTTCGAGTCCTGTATCAAGTCCGGCAAGATAAGACGGTTCGCCGCCGGCGCGGAACTCGTGGCGGCTGAATTGGAGACGGCCCGCCAGGACTTCGAAGAAGCGACGCGGACCGCAGCCGCAGGCGGGTTCAAGTGGGCGACGATCCAGGCATACTACGCGATGTTCCACACTGCCCGGGCACTGCTGTATGCCGAAGGATTTCGAGAACGCAGCCATCGCTGCCTGGTCATTGCGCTCCGCGCCCTGTACGTTCGGCCTCGCCGACTGGAACTCGAGTTCGTTGAGGGAATGGAAGCCGGCAAGATGCTGCGCGAGAACGCCGATTACTACAGCCGGTTTTCCGACGCGGGCGCGCATAGGGCCCTGGACCTGGCCAAACGGTTCCTCGCCCGTGCGCGCCAACTGATTGATAACCCGGACGACACCATCGTCGCGCACGACCGGCCGGCCCGACGGAACCGCAGACCGTAGCCCGCAACCCTCTACCCGCTGACCGCTAGCCGCCGACCGCCGCTGCAAACCGACGCGAAGCGTCGCCCTGAGTCCGACCGAAGGGTCTTTCCTTCTGGGAACTGGGAACTCGCGCCCGCTGGGCGCGGGTTCATTATAGTGGCTCTTCGCGCTTTTGTGTGGGCGATTTTGGCGGATTTGGCTGTTCATGGACGGCAAGTCAGTGACAATGGGTCAGCCCCAAGACCTGGGAACAGCAGCAGGCAGCGCCGCGACTCGATGGCGTGTCGGGCACTTCAGACGGCCCTGAGAGTACCAGAAGTGTTGCGCTGTTAGGTGCTTACCTGTGGCAAGGGATCGCGCTACGGCCTCACGCCGGCAGTCGGTAG
>JAPLUO010000411.1 GCA_026397595.1 Caldifarciminota bacterium | reverse complement strand
CGGCCACTCCTTTCGGGACCAGAACAAACGGGCCGAAGTATACTTTAGAGTTGAAGTCGAAAACAGCCTGGCTTCAGCGCAACTTCATGAGTCTACGCGGGTTGCCGGAAACTCCGAGCATCTCAACCGGACAGTTGTGGGTTCAATGTCGGGTTTAGGGGCATCCCGCCGCCTTGACTTCCCGGCACGGCAATCTAGAATTCCTCATGGCTACGCGAAAACGCGAACTGGTGTACCGCGACGGCAAACCGGCGGCGGTGATTCTTGACATAGCAGAATACGAAGAGTTGCTGGAACGGGCTGAAGACTTGGATGACCTGCGGGCGTTGCGGCGCATGCGGGAACATCCGCTCCGGTTCCGCAGCCTGTCGGACATCCTGAGTGAGTGTTCGCAGGACGATGCCGGCTCAGTCGTGGCCCGCGACGCGCGGCCGTCGAACACACGTGTACACCGTCCTTCTCGAAGCGGCCGCTGAGCGAAACCTGCGGCGCCTCGATGCCGTCGTGCTCCAACGTGTGGTCGCTGCGCTACGGGGTCTCGCCGACAACCCAAGACCGGCCGGGTGCCGCAAGCTGACCGGGTCCGACCGGGACTGGCGGGTTCGGGTAGGCGACTACCGTGTCGTGTACGAGATAGACGACAGGAACCGCGAGGTGCGCGTTATGCGTATTCGCCATCGTCGCGAGGCCTACCGTTGAATTGACTCTGCTCGCAAGTGCCCTGGCCGTGAACCGTCGGCCGCGCTCCTTGTCCCCTGACCCGCCACTGCAAACTGCCAATCGACGCCGAGTCGCCCTGATGGAGTCCGACGAATCGAACGGTCTCTCCTCACGTCTGGCAACTCGCGCCTCCGGCGCGTCCCGCCGCCTTGACTTCGGCATTTCATCCCGCATAATCGCCTCATGCCCAAGCAGAACCGCTGGCATCCCCGATTCGTTCCTCGTTGCTTCGTACAACGTTAGTTGGCCTCTGCGGCCCCTGTCGGACAGTGCGTTCCACACACGATAAACGATGTACGAATCTCGCCGAACCAACGAGCCCAGGACCCGGCCGAATCCGCCGCCGCCGCCGCCGAATCCGCCACCCGCTCCGAACCGGACCCGGACGACCCTCCGCCGCCCGAGGACGACCAGACGGCTTGACTTCCCGGCCGCGAGTCCTAGTATGTCTACGATGAGGTCGCGCCTTCTAGTTATGGTCTGCGTTCTGCTGCTAACTAGCGGCCTATCAGCTTCGCCCACCTGCATCTTGACGGGCAGGGTGCGTGATGCTCGGACCGGCGAACCTCTTGTGGGCGCGTCCGTGATAATCAACGGCACCGAGTACGGCAATGCCACCGACCTGAAGGGTGATTACATAATCATCAGGCTGCCCGAGATAACGGGAGCAGCGACGGCGGCGTACGTCGGCTGTGACGACACCTCGGCACGCTTCATCACCGCTGCAACATGTACTACCCGTCTCGACTTCAGTCTGTATCGCATACAGCCAATTGCCGACTCGCACTTGCGGCCAGCGCGGCGACCGCACATCTCCCTGCCGCTGCCAGTCAGAAGCGTCTCCCGACTCGGCAAGTACTGGGGTGCTGAGATGAGCATGCTGGCGATCAAGCAGGTTGGCGATAGCGTTCTCATCCAGACCATCGGACCTCGTTTGATCGACACACCGAACTGGAACGGACCAAGCACGAAAGAGGGAATCATCCCTATCGCCGAATTCAGAACGTTCTGGGATTCGCTGGAATTTCTGAACTTCTGGGGACTCAATAACGCGTACCGGGCCCCAGCCAGCAGATCGGATCAGACGGGAGGCTACATTTCGGTCAGCTTCGAGCCCCCTGACGGCGTCGAGACCACGAAAGCGGTTCGCTTCTTCGCCCCTGGGTCGTGCTCACTTCAGTTCCGACAAGTGTACTCTCTGTTTGAGAACATGGCGCGGTTCGCCCGGTCCGTGCCGGACTGGAGGACTCTGCTGAGGTCCGAGACTGAGGAGCCCATCGAGGGGCTCAAGGATTTGTACCACGCAGAGGCATTGCAGGCGATTGCAGCAGCCCGGGATTCGCAGGGCTTGGACACGCTGCTGTCCATGCTTATGCGCAACGACGAGTACGCCACGGCTGTCGTCATGGGTCTGGTCAACATCGACAGCAGTCTAGCCGTGGCGACGCTTGAGAAGCTCCTTGCTCGGCTGGAAGCCGACCCCCCTTCTACAGACCGGGGCCAGCTCGCACTGGCTACGTCCAAGATTCTGGTCCGACTGAATGGCAGGCAAAGCGCACCAGCAATCCGACACTACATCAGCGTGTCGTACAACAGATCGCTTATCAGTGACTGGTGCGTACTGCTTGCCAGCGTCGGCGACTATTCGGTCGTGCCGGAGGTGGTGGAGATTCTCAGCGACTCCTCTCGGTATCGCAGCGATTATGTGCGTAAAGCCGCGGGGGCTCTCAAACAGATCGGCTACAGGAGTCGGACGGTGATCTCCGCGCTCTACCAAGCGGCACAGAGGGAGATGAAAGAAAACCACCCCGACGACGAAACCGTGGTTGCCATTCTCAGGGTTTTGATGGTACTGACCGGCGAGGAGTTCAAGTACAATTCCACCTATTCGCTAGAGGTCAAACGGGCTAGCATGGCGGAATGGTTGAGGTGGTGGGAGGCCAACGCTAGACGCTTCCCAGTTGCGCCCAAGAGCGGCCCAGCCGACGGATACGGTTTCATCCAGGTCAACTCGACGCCCTCCGTTGTCGCAATCTCACTGGACAGCCTCAGCACCGGGAACACGACGCCGTTTCTGCTACTCAACGTGGCGGCGGGCGAACACGACCTGCGGCTGACCAAGGAAAGATATGCGGACTGGTCCACGACCGTGAAGGTAACTCAGGGTCTGACTACGACGGTAGACGCTGTCCTGTCTGCGACACCTGTTTGCGAAAGTGGCCACGGGTAGACACAGCCTGGGGCTGACCAAATACCGGTATCCGGGCTGGGACTCGACTGTGATGGTCACTGAGGGGCAGACGACCACCGCCAGCGCGATGCTGAAGTCGCCTCCTGACTCTCTGTGGATTACTCACGCGAACTCGCGAGCAAATTACGTGCCGAGCTGGACAGGGCCCGAGCGCGCAGTCAGGTTCAGCGCTCGCTCAGGATTCGGCTACCCACTCCACATCACGAAGGTCAGTGCAGTATTCTATCTCTATACGGGAAACCCGTTCCTCAAGCCGTGGCCGGACTCGAGCTTTCGCTTCAAGATATATGGGGGCGATGGGCAGACCCTGCTCTACCAGTCGCCCGTGTTGGAGGCCGCACCCGGTGAGCCCGGTCCGGCGGTCGTTCATGAGTTGAGTACCCCGGTTCTGGTCGACTCCGGTGAGTTCTATGTCGCCGTGGCGCCGATTGACGCAAGTGGGGCACCCTCAAGCCTTACCAGGGGGTACGTCGACTGGCGCGCCACCCAGGCAGATTCAAACAAGCGCACCTACTGGGGTTCACCCGGACACTGGTCTCCCCCGGAATCGGGCGAACTCTGTCTCGCCGTCATGGTCGGGCGCTACGGATCCATCCAGGCGAATTCGACACCTTCCTCCGCCACCATCTTGCTGGACTCAACCAACACCGGCAAGACTACGCCGTTCCTACTCCCCAACGTGGCGGCGCGCGCGCACGACTTGCGGCTGACCAAGGACGGATATGCGGACTGGCACTCGAGCGTGATTGTCGCTCAGGGTCGGACCACCACGGTGGACGCAGTCATGTCTCAATCCTACGGAAGCCTTCAGGTCAGCTCCGCCCCTTCCGGCGCCGCCATCTCCTTGGACGGCACGAACACCGGCAAAACCACGCCTTACCTGCTCTCCGATGTGTTGGCGGGCGAGCGCCGCCTCGGACTGACCAAGGAGGGGTATCCTGATTGGGACTCGACGGTGACCGTTATCGACGGGCAAACAACCACGATAGTGGACAAGTTCAAGGCGCCTCCCGAGTCTGTCTGGGCCACTTACTCGAAGTTCATCGACATCAACAGACCGATCTGCCTGGGACCGGAACGTGCCGTGAGGTTCAACCCGCGCGACTTCGGATTCGGCTACCCTGTACACGTACGGAAGGTCAGAGCAGCATTCTACGGCGAATACTGGCCAGACTCGAGCTTTCGCTTCAAGATATACGGAAACGACGGTCAGACTGTACTCTACCAATCCCCCGTGTTGGAGGCCCTGCACGGCCGGCCGGGGCGGTCCGTCGTTCACGACTTGAGCGCCCCGATACAGCTCGATTCTGGTGAGTTCTGCCTTGCCGTGGCGCCTATCGACACGAGCGGAGAACCTGCAAGTCACGGTGTCGGACGTAGCCCTCAAGAGCGCAAAGTGGACGGAATTCCGAGGCCAGACACGAGGGCTTCGCACGGCCACAGCTACGTGGGTTCGCCGGGACGCTGGTCTCCTTCTCCGAACGACGCCGAGTTCAGCTGCGCGGTGCTCCTCGCTGACTGATGACACAGGTCTTGGCAACGGCGATTGCGCTTCTCGCATCGCTGACACTCTGTTTTCGGAAAGAGAGCAAACACTCCGACCGGTTCCCGATACTGGTCGATGGCAAGTACGGCTACCTGAACAAGGCCGGCAACGTAGTGATCAAACCACAGTTCGACAGTGCGGCCAGCTTCTCCGACGGTCTGGCACTAGTCAAAATCGAAGGCAGCTACCGCTACATCAGCACCGCCGGCGACCCGGCCTTCGACCGGAAGTACGAGGACGCCCGGAGTTTCGCCGAAGGCTTGGGAACGGTATTTCTCCGGGACTCTGCGGGTCCCGGGTGGGGCGTCATTGACCGGGCTGGCAAGGTCGTTTTCAAGGCACGGTTCGGCTGGCCCGTCCAATTCTCCGAAGGTCTGGCATGGTTGGGGCCCACGTTTCTCGACCGGAAAGGCGATACTGTCGTCAGCCCGTTGTTACCTTCCCAGTCGGGGCGCTTCTCCGAGGGGCTGGCCTGGGTCTCGGTCGGCGAGCTGTACGGCTACATCAACAAGGCCGGCAAAGTAGTCACCGAGCCGCAGTTCGACTGGGTGTCAGATTTCCACGATGGGCTGGCGTTCTTCATGAATGAGGGCACGCCGCCTGACCGCTGGGGCTATATCAACAAGGCTGGTAAGGTGGTTATCAGGCCCCAGTTCGAGAAGGCTGGCGATTTCTCTGAAGGGCTGGCACCGGTCAGAATTGACGGCAAGTGGGGCTACATCGACAGGGCCGGCAGGGTGGTGATTGCCCCGCAGTTTGCAGAAGAACGCGGCTTCTCCGAGGGCCTGGCTGCTGTTGGCTTTGGTGGTGGCCCGCTCCGGCGTCTGGATCTCGACGGTGGAGAGTGGAACGGACCCGGAGAAGGCAGCGGCTACGGCTACATCGACAAGACCGGCAAGATGGTCATCAAACCGCAATTCAGCCGTGCCGGTGATTTCTCTGATGGACTTGCGCAGGTCTGGGTTGGCGGAGGAGTTGGTCGGAGCGAAAGGGCAGAGCGGCAATCAATAGACCGGAGCCACAAGTCTAGATACATCGACACCTACAGGTTTGGATACATCGACAAGACCGGCAAGTACATCTGGTAGCCGTCGAAGCAGTGACCCGCGTCAGCCAGACCTTGAACACGACCTGATTCCGCCCGCCCATCTGACACGCGAGGCCGATTGTCCATAATGGCCCGTGCCGACTCCGAAGCGGAACCGCTGGCATCCCCGATTCGTTCCTCGTTGCTTCGTACAACGTTAGTGCGTTCCACACACGATGAACGATGTACGAATCTCGCCGAACCAACGAGCCCAGGACCTGGCCGAATCCGCCGCCGCCGACTCCGCCTCCCGATGCGAACCGGTCATGGACGACCCCCCGCCGCCCGACGACGACCAACCGCCTTGACTTTCCGGCCGGCGAGTCCTAGAATCCAGCCTATGATCGAGTCTGGCGCTGTCCCGCCGAACGTAAGAGCGACGCGTCCATCCGCTAACGGAGGTACTCTATGATAGACAAAGCTTCTTGCCTGAAGGCCACGAAGGAAATACGAATTCGCTACGGCGTAGAGGCCAGTGACGAACAACTCATAGCCGCACTCCACCTCATGAATGAGCACGGTGCGGACGTTAACGCCGCCCTTGACTGGAGTACCAGATCCAGCAACGACCACGGTATTGACGCTTGGTTCTACGAGGAGGACGGGAAGACGCTGCATGTGTATCAGAGCAAGCTGACTGAAAGCAAGCAGCTCGCGCTTGCCGGACTCGTCGATCTCGGGAGAGCTAGGGAGTGGCTCGAAGAAGTCTTAGTCAATGGAAGAGTTGCCTCAGTGCCTAGTGATAATCACTGCCTCTACAATCTCTATGTGCTGCTCGGGCGGGTTTCCAGTGATCTGAAGCGGATTGAGTTTCACCTCATTAGCTGCTTTGGAAAGGCCGGGCTTGAGGACGGCCAGGAGTATCTGGGTTTCGAGACATCACTCGTCAAGTCCGCCCTGAACAGCCGCATCCGACAGAAGGTAGGCGGAGGTCTGAGCTTCGACGCCGTTGAATACAATCTGCAGCGGACTCTGCCGCCGGGGTACAAGAGGTATAGACTACCCACAATATCTGCGTCGCATGTGGAACTACGACACAACGCGCACCTGAGTCTGGCATATGTCACACTCCGCAGCCTAGAAGTCCGGCCGGAAACCGGGGGTCTGGGGCACGCGACCCCGAGCTGACGCGGGGAAAACGAGACGTTGTCGCCGTTTCACCTCGCCGATGAGATTCGGCACGAAAAGCAGGAGAAAAGTCAGTTGTAGCAGCAGA
>JAPLUO010000420.1 GCA_026397595.1 Caldifarciminota bacterium | reverse complement strand
CAGGCTGCCAGAATCCATGCGGCTCTTCTATGATGCTTCTTCGCACACGACTGGTATCTCGAACCTGCGAGTAGACGATCTGCTCAATTTGGACATGCCCCTTCCGTCCCTTCCCGAGCAGCGGCGGATTGCGGGGATTCTGAATGAGCAGATGCGGGAGGTCGAGAAGGCGCGAATGGCGACCGAGGCCCAACTCGAAGCCGCCCGCGCATTGCCGGCAGCATACCTGCGGGAGGTGTTCGAGTCAGAGGAGGCCAAGAAGTGGCCATGGAAGCCGTTCGGCGACCTGGCAGAGAACTTCGACGGCAGGCGTGTGCCTGTGGAGTTGGAGGAGCGACGGAAGGGGTCGTACCCATACTACGGTGCATCCGGCATAATCGACTATGTAGAGAACTACCTGTTTGATGGCGAGTATCTCCTGATTGGCGAGGATGGCGCGAATCTGCTGCTGCGCTCCACCCCGATAGCCTTCAGAGCCTCCGGCAAGTTCTGGGTCAACAACCACGCCCATGTCGTTCAACCGAGAGAGGGCATTGAGATGGACTGGCTGTTGAACTTCTTCGCGGTGACACACCTGAAGCCCTACGTTACTGGTGCGGCGCAACCGAAGATGACCCAAGATGCGATGAATTCGATACCGGTTCCGGTGGCGCCGGTCGAGCGTCAGAAGTCCATCGTCGCCAGCCTGTCGCACCGAGGTAGTGCTTCATCGAGCGTGAGCGCCGCACTCGACAGTCGACGGGATGCGATTGACAAACTGCCTGCCGCGCTGTTGCGGAAGGCGTTTAGCGGGGAGGTGTAGAATGAACAGTGACAGCGGTCTGATTGGCCGGCTGGAGACGGTACCAATCAAGCAGGTATTCAAGCACGAAGAGCATCAGTTCACGCCCTGGCTGGAACAACACATCGATGCCCTGGCTGAACGGCTAGGGATGGAGCTCACCGTCGTGCAGCGAGAGAAGGCGGTAGGCGACTTCAGCGTTGACCTCATGTGTGAGGATGCCGAAGGAAAAGCGGTCATCATAGAGAACCAGTTGGAGAGAACGAATCACGACCACCTGGGCAAGCTTCTGACGTACCTGGTCAACTTGGATGCCAGCACCGCAATCTGGGTAACGCCCGAGCCCCGGCCCGAACACGAGAAGGTAATCGATTGGCTAAACGAGGCAACCGGCGCAGACATCTCGTTCTACCTCGTGAAGGTCGAGGCGATACGAATCGGTGATTCACCGTTCGCACCGCTGTTCACGCCGCTGGTCAGCCCCGATGCGCAGGCCAAGGAGATTGGCGAGAAGAAGAAGGAGTGGGCTGAACGGCACCGTGATTATGTGGCGTTCTGGACCGGGTTGCTGGAGAAGAGCAAGCCCAAGACCACGCTGTTTGCCAACATCAATCCGGGGCGGCGCTTTTGGCTGGGCACAGGCGCCGGCAGGTCTGGAGTCAGCTTCAACTACATCGTCCTCGAGGACCGGAGTTCCGTTGAACTGTACATCAATTATGATCGGGACACCGGCTCGAAGAACAAGGTCATTTTCGACGCCTTGTACAGCCACAAGGACGAAATCGAGGGGGAGGTTGGGGCGCATCTGGACTGGCAGAGGTTGGACGACAAGGTGGCTTCGCGCATCTCCTTGAGGTTCACCGACGGTGGCTTGGCCAACCCCGAGGCATGGCCGTCGATTCAGTACAAGATGATTGACGCAATGATAATACTGGACAAGGCCCTGAGGCCGCGTCTAGCCCAGATAGAGGTCTAGAAGAACATGACCGCTGCGAATGGCAGGCGTCTCGGGTCCCAAAGCTCGGTCAATTCCGCCGTGAAGTCCATCTGCGATATCATGCGGCGGTCGAATCTGGCAGGCGCGATGGCGTACGTGCCGGAACTGACGTGGATTCTGTTCCTGCGCATTCTGGACGAGCAGGAGACGCGCGAGGCCGAGGAGGCGAGGGCTCTGTCGGTTCCATTCACACCCTCGCTTTCGTCACCCTACCGCTGGCAGGACTGGGCAGCGCCGGCCGGGAAGAAGTGCGGGAAGCTGGTGGAGTCGGCTTCGGGCAAGTTCTTCGAGTTCGTGAACTCGGACCTGATTCCGCATATGAAGGAGTTGAAGGACCAGCCGAACGCGACGCCGAGGCAGAAGGTCATCTCCGAGATATTCTCGGGCGTTGAGCGGACGCGGATAGATACCGAGCGGAACCTGCTTGATGTGCTGGACAAAGTGGACGAACTTTCGCACGAGTCGGTTGACACGACGCACGTGTTCGCCCTGTCCCAGGTGTACGAGGGGCTACTCTTGAAGATGGGCGAGAAGAACAACGACGGCGGGCAGTTCTTCACCCCGCGCGAGGTTATCCGGATTCTGGTACGCGGCATTGACCCGAAGGTCGGCGAGATGGTGTATGACCCGTGCATCGGAACCGGTGGGTTCCCGGCCGAGTCTTATGCGCACGTCCGGACCGGGCTGGGAGACAGCATCACGGCGGAGCAGATGGAGACCCTGAAGTGCCGGACGTTCTACGGTCGAGAAAAGGACAACGTCATCTATCCGATTGCCCTGGCCAACCTGGTGCTGCACGAGATTGACGAGCCGCACATCTGGCATGGCAACTCACTGACCGGACAGGAGACCTACGGCGGGTTGTTCGCGGGCGCTCCGGCCCTGTACGACGTGGTCTTCATGAACCCGCCGTTCGGCGGCAAGGAAGGCAAGGAAGCGCAGACAAGGTTCGCCTACAAGACCGGCGCGACCCAGGTGCTGTTCCTGCAGCACGTGATTGATTCCCTGAAGCCGGGCGGCCGGGCCGGAATCGTGCTCGGCGAGGGCGTGCTCTTCCGCACGAACGAGACCGCTTTCGTCCGGACCAAGCGGAAGCTGCTGGATGAGTGTGACCTGTGGGCGATTATCAGCCTGCCGCCGGGTACATTCATCAATGCGGGCGCGGGCGTGAAGGCGAACCTGTTGTTCTTCACCAAAGGCAAGCCGACCGAGAAGGTCTGGTACTACGATGTCTCGGACGTTAAGGTGGGCAAGAAGAAGCCGCTGACCAGGGACCGGTTCGACGACTTCTTCAAGCTGCTGCCGAAGCGGGGCGAGAGCGAGAGGAGCTGGACCGTGTCGCGGGCCGAACTTGAGAAGCGCGGCTTTGACTTGAAGGCCGTGAACCCGAACCGCAAGGTTGCGGAAGACACCCGCACGCCCGAGCAGTTGCTGGACGTCATCGAGGCCAAAGGCCGCGAAGTGGCCGAGGCCGTGGCGAGGCTTAGAGGCTTGAAAGGAAAACGCGGGTGAGTCAGGGAGAACCCGCGGTAGTTGCCGGCTTGGGAGCGGTGCGGACACTCCTGCGCGAACTCGGCTGGTTCTACGACGCCACGCACGAACAGCCGCCGTGTGCGTGGTGCGCTTGGGGCTACGGAAATGGTATTGTGTCCCGTCCCCGAAAATCCCAGGGATGGACTTGACGATGGCAATGACGCGGGTAGTGAAGGAGTCGGCGCTCGCAGGACCAGCGTACGGCCGTGCCGGTCGCCGGTCAAGCCCTGACAGGCGGCCGACGGCCAGCTAACTTTGGGTAACGGAGAGTATCTGCCAACAAAGAAGACGCAGACTGACCGACTGAGGCTGGTGGCGTATTGTGGGCTGTACTGCGACCTGTGTGCGGAGCGGGGGCGCATTCCGCTGCGGGCGCAGTCGCTTGTAGATTCGATGCGTATTGGGGGTTGGGACCGGTGGGCAGGCGACGTGCCCGGGTTCACGGAGTTCTGGAAGTT
>JAPLUO010000047.1 GCA_026397595.1 Caldifarciminota bacterium | reverse complement strand
GCTCCAGGCGTAGCGGCGGAGTTGGAAGGCCGGGCCGGAGTCGGAGGCAATGTTGACCGATGGTTTCTTGGCCTCGACGAAGAACTTGCGCATGCCGCCGATGCGGAAGCAGTAGTCCGGCGCTTTGGTCGCGCCGCCGACACTTCGACTTCGCTCAGGGCATGCTTTCAGCGAGTCCTCGAAGATGACGTCACGGTAAGGCATGGCGCTGCCCTGATGGTTGTAGACATCCCAGCCCAGGGCCTCGAAGAACGGGCCAAGGAACTCGTGGCGGAGTTGCGCCTCGTTGTAGCTGCCGGAAAGGTAGGCGTCGCGGTTCTGGTCGAAGTGGTCAACCAGACGTTTGACGGCGTCGGGCGCGGGCGTTGCCATAGGCCTGAGGATATGCGGGAATGGCCAAGAGTCAAGCTGCGCACGGAGTGCGCTGGGCGCGCGCAAGGAGGAAGTCGTAAGTACAAAGGACAAAGCAAGGAGGAGAAGTGGAAATGACGAAGGCGGCATCGTGTCGGTCTGCGTGACGGAGGCCGTGATGGGCACCGTGACGGAGTCCGTGTCGGAGCAGGTGACAAGACCCGTGATGGCTGGCGTGACGGAGGTCGTGACGGTGGCGGTCTCGGATTGGGTCAGAATGGCCGTGACCGTTGCCGTGACGGAGTTCGTGACCAGGGCCGTGTCGGAGAGCGCGAGGAGCGGAGTCACGACCGGCGTGACGATGCCGGTCAGGAGGGTCGTGTCGAGGCCCGTGACGGAGACCGTAACGAAGGGGGTGACGGGGCCGGTTGTCCCCCGAACGGCGGGTACTTGCGGGACCGATGCTGCAACTTTCGTTTGGTCAGCGTGTTAGCGTCCGGTGCTATGTTTCGGGCTCTCCATAGCTCTAACCCGGTGAAAGCCAAGAGCAGAGGTATCCATGGATGGAGACCGAGAACAGGTCGCGGCGAGAATCCGGAGCCTGCAACCGGGTTGAGCCGCGGGAATTGGCGATTGACGAGTGTCGATTCCCGCGAGCGGGCGACGGGGCGTCGGTTGGCAGGGGTGGACGGCGGCTCCGGAGCTAAGGCTCCTTATGTCTGAGGGTTAGGAAGAGACACCGCCGGCCCCGTGGACGGCACGGGGTACAGCGGAGGGATCGGCACCTACGTCATGGGGTAGATGGTCTCCCCCGACGTGCAGGATTCCATGATGGATACCATGAAGACCCAGGTCCAGGCCCGGATGCGCCGTACCGTGAACGATGCCATGATGACGACCATGAAGAGCGGGGTTTCGACGACCATGCGCTGGACGATGCACGGAACCACGATGAACGTCGTTTGCCGATACGGTTAGACCTACACGCAGACCGACCTCTGCCGGACCGTTTGTCGGGCCATGTGTCGGACTATCGGTCAGGCCGTTTGTGCGGCCGTTTGTCCGGCCACGTGTGCGGCCGTGTGTCGTACCCTTTGTCCAGCCCCGAATGGCGCGACTTGAATTGTGTTATGTGGAGTCAATGGGTGGTCGGGGAAATCGTGTCTTGCAGCAGGGGCAGCGTCCTACTAACCGCACCAGCCACGGTTGCATCGCGTGCAATACCTTCTCCCTCATAGCACCAATACATGACAGAGTAATACTAGGGCCGCCGGCGGGGCCCGTGGTACTTGGGAAAGCGAGCAGGGCTCGCGGCGGCCAGGGCGCTTCGGGTCGAGCAACTCTTCCCGCACCCGGTTCGGCCCGCTCGGTCTGGACAAGACCGAGCCGGGAGCTTATCATCTGGGCGGTATGGATCCTGTATTGGGCCAGCGGCCGACTGGTTGGGGCGACCCGCCGGTCGTCGCCCCGACCATTGACGCTGTTCGCGAAGCTAAGGAGCGGCTCAAGGGCATCGCGAACCGCACACCGCTTGTGCCGTTCGGCCCGCCGGGCAGCCGAATTTTACTGAAATCCGAGGCCGGACAGCCGACCGGCTCGTTCAAGATTCGTGGAGTGTACAACTGGGCCTCCGGTCTATCGCCGGACGAAGTCAGACGCGGGTTCTCCACGTTCAGCGCGGGCAATACCGCGCTGGCGCTGGCACACGCTGCCCGGGTCTTCGGCACGACCTGCCGCAGCCTCCTGCCCGACTACGCGCCCGAGAACAAGGTCGCCGCCCTGCGCGAACGCGGCGTCGAAGCCCTCCTGGTTCCCTTCGAGCAACTGGTTGAATACATCTTCGACGCCGGGTGGCGGGACGAGCCTTATACCTTCCTCCACCCGTGGACCGATCCCGCGATGATTGCCGGCCACGCAACCATCGGCCTCGAAATCATCGAAGACCTGCCCGATGTCGAAACCGTCTTCGTGCCGGTCGGCGGCGGGGCGCTCGCCTGCGGGGTAGGCTGCGCGATCAAGCAGTTCAACGCGGGAACCAGGATTGTCGGGGTTCAGACCGAGTCGTACCCGTCGCTGGCGCAGAGCTTTCGTCACGGCCGGCCGGTCTGGGTCGAGCCGAAACCAACCATCTGCGACGGCGTGGCGGTCCCCTTCACCACCGACCAGCTCTATCCTCTGCTCCGGGAGACCGTGGACGGTGTTTCGGTCGTGTCCGAGGCGCAGGTGCGCGCGGCGGTCCGCGTCCTGGCAATGGAAAGCCGAGTTGTGTCAGAAGGCGCGGGCGCTCTGGCCGTGGCTGCGGCTATGGATACGCCGCAGGACGAGCGCGGCCTGTCAGTCTGTCTGGTTTCGGGCGGGAATATTCTCCGTCAGCAGCTCGACGGAATCCTGGGCGACAAGCCCGCGTGATCTGCACCCACCCCCTATTCGTCTTGACAAAGGAGCCACGACGAATAGCATAACTGTGTGCAGGAGCACCACCGGCATCCCTTCGTCAGGTCTCTATGCGGCCGAACACGTATTGAGTTCTATCCGTGATTCAATTCAAGCGCCGTTTCTTCCCGGAGCGGCGATACCGTCTGCCCCTGCGCTGGGTGCTCTGGGGCATGGTCGCGCTGCTCTTTCTGATTTTCGCGGTTTACATGAAGCTACTGAAGTAAGGCCGGACTGCGTTGACGTAAAAAGGAGTTACAGATGACGAAACTTCACTGGAACTACCGGGATGTATTCCGCGCCCTGCGGCTCGGTTTCTCGGCAAAGAAAGTCTGGATGATGTCCCTTGGCCTGCTCTTCGGGTTTGCCGGCTACTCGATTCTCACCTACGTCGCCTACGCCGTCGCCGGCACCGACGTACTGACCGTCTGGCAGACATTTCGCCTGTTACCGTTCCCGTCGCCGTTCGACTACGCGTTCCCGTGGTACTCCTGGCTCATCTTTGCCGCCGCAGTCGCGTGGTTCCTATGCGTCCTCCTGATAACCGGCACGGCGGTCTCCAAGGTCGCGTACGAGCAGCTACGAGGTGACGAGTTCTATGAGTCAAAGGAGGCGTTCCGCTTCGCCTTCAAGAACAGCTCCGCGGTGCTCGCCAGCCCGCTCCTGATACTCGCCTTTGTCGCGTTGATTGTGGTTGGTGGTCTCGTCCTCAGCCTGCTGGGCGCAATACCCCTGGCCGGAGAGATCATCGTCGGCCTGCTGGCTGTCGTCGGCTTTGTCGCCTCGCTTTTCATCGTCTACCTCCTGGTGGTCTTCGTGTATTCGCTGCTCCTCGGACCCTCCGTGGTCGGCGCAACCCGTTCCGATACATTCGACACTCTCTTCGAAGTCTTCTCCTGCGTGAACGAGCAACCCGCCCGGCTCCTGTGGTATACCGCACTCGTTGCGTTCCTCGCCAAGGTCGGGTCGTTCCTCCTCGGACTGGCCGCGAGTGCCGCCAGCAGAATCGGCTACGCGATTACCGGCACGTTCATGGGCGGCAAGCTGGCCGACGTCATGAATAACGCGGCGTACTACTTCAAGCTGTCGGCACCGGACTGGTGCCCCCAGTTCCTGCAGCAGACATTTATCGCCGAAATGCATGCCTACGGCCTGCCGCAGGTCTACCTGCCGGGTGACTATCTGCCCCTCGGCTGGAGCATGGACGCCGCCGCCCTGCTGCTCGGCGTGGTCTTTTACCTCGTAGCGCTGATGGTGGTCGGGTACGGCCTTGCGGTCTGGTTCTCGGGCATGACCCTCAACTTCGCGGTGCTTGCGTACAAGAAAGACGAGAAGAACGTGCTCGAGCTGCCGGAGGACGATGAAGAGCTCATCGAGCCGGTGCCGAACGAGGAATTGAAGGACCTGGCGCCTAAGCCGGCGAGCGAGCAGCCTGCGAAAGATGATTGACGCAGACCTAACGTAATCGTCGCGCGGTCAATTACTTAGAATACAAAGTGCGGCGTCGTGTCCGTCCCGGGTCTTAGGGCTCTCGTCCGGGGCCAGGTACAGGGCCTCGGGTTTCGGCCCCATGTCTACCGTCTGGCAAACTCTTTCGGCATCACGGGCTTCGTCGCCAACTCCAGCCGTGGCGTTATCGTCCTCGCCCAAGGCAGACACGCGAGCCGTTTTCTTGCTCGGTTGAAGGAAGACCCGCCGTCGCTGGCCATGGTCTCATCATTCATCGTCACCCGCGTCAGCACGCGGCGATACGAGGGCTTCACGATCAAGCCCAGCCGCAACGAAATCGGTGCCGGAATCGACGTCCTACCCGACCTTGCCACCTGCCCGGCCTGCCGCAGGGAATTACTCGACCCGCACGACCGGCGCCACGGCTACGCTTTCATCAACTGTACCCAGTGCGGGCCCCGCTACACTATTATCCAGGCACTCCCATACGACCGGCCGCGCACTACCATGCGACGCTTCCAAATGTGCGCCCAATGTCGGCGCGAATACACCGATCCGGCGGACCGGCGCTACCACGCGCAGCCTATTGCCTGCCCGAACTGTGGTCCCAAGCTTCGACTCCTCGACTCGCGTGCCAACCCTAGAGCAACAACGACTCCAATCGAGGCTGCGGCGCAGGCGTTGCTCCACGGCCGGATAGTAGCAATCAAGGCCCTCGGCGGCTACCAACTCGCGTGCGACGCCACGAACAACCACGCCGTCGCACGCCTGCGCAGACGCAAGAACCGCCCGGCCAAGCCCCTCGCCCTCATGTGCCAGAGTCCCGAAGTCGCTCGACTCATCTGCCGCGTCAGCGCCCGCGCCCGCAAGACGCTGCTCTCCCCCGCCGCCCCGATTGTCCTTCTACCAAAGTCGTCAGCGCCTACGCTCCGGATCGCCGACTCAATCGCGCCGGACAACTCCCGCCTGGGCATCATGATTTGCTACACGCCGCTGCACGCCGTTCTCTTCGAGCGCCTGCGACGACTGACCGGAAAGCCGGCGGTCTTAGTGATGACCAGCGCCAACCGTAAGGATGATCCCATCGCCGCAGACGATGTGGAGTTGGTAAAAGAAGTGGGTGGTGTGCCCGACCTGGTACTGACCCACGACCGGCCGATTGCCAACCGCTGCGACGACTCCGTCGTATTCGTCGACGACAGCAGAGGTTCCACATGCTCGCCGCGCCGGGCCGGGACCCGAGTTTCGTCAGGTGGAGCCGGTCCATGGCTTAGCTTGGTTCGCCGGGCCCGCGGCTACGCGCCCCAGCCGCTTGCGCTAGCCGAGATGTTTCACGTGAAACATGCCGTCCTCGCCGTCGGCGCCGAGTTCAAGAACGCTTTCGCTCTGGCGAAAGGAAACCGGGCGTTCATGAGTCCGCATATCGGCACTGTCGCCACCGGGCAGGGCGAGAGATTCTGGCTCGATACGTTCGAGCGCTACACAAAGTGGACCGGTATACACCCTGAGGTCATTGCGTGTGATTCGCACCCGGACTACGCATCAACCCGCCTCGCCGAGCGCTTGAGCCGCAAGCTGGGGTTGCCGCTGGTCCGGATCCAGCACCACTACTCGCACATACTGTCGGTGATGGCGGAGCATGGTCTGGCCGGGCCGGTGCTGGGTCTCGCGTTTGACGGAAATGGGTACGGGACCGACGGCGCTGTGTGGGGTTGCGAGTTTATGGTAGTGCAAGAAGACCTTAACTGGTTTCGTGTCGGCCACTTAGGTTACCTACGATTGACCGTGGCCGGCGACGAGGTGGCCAACCCGTCCCGGGTGGCTCGCGAATACATGCGGCAGGTGAATGGGGTGGATGGTTCTAGGGGTGGGGGACTCCGCAGTCCCGGTCTAAACCCCACCGGTTTGTATACTTCTTCTCTCGGCCGCCTTTTCGATGCCGTCGCTGCCACGGTCGGCATCTCGCTGTCGGCGTCTTTCGACGGTCAGGCGCCGACCGCCCTGGAAGCGATCGCAGACCAGCAAGAGGACGGCCACTGGTTTACGCCGGACGTGTTGGATTTGTCGGTCTCCCCCGCTCTCATTCGACCCGAGCCGCTGCTTCTTGACGTTTCACGTGAAACATCCGCTGGCGTTAGTCCCGCTACCATTTCGGCCAAGTTCCACAACACCATTGCCTTATCAGCCGCTCGTCTTGCCGAAGTCCTCTGCCGGCGGCACCACGTTGAGACGGTATGCCTCTCCGGCGGCTCCTTTCAGAATTCGCTGCTTCGCCGTTGCGTTTCCTCCGAACTTCGCCGTCGCAGCCACCGAGTCTACTGGAACCACCTGGTACCGCTCAACGACGGAGGCATCGCGCTGGGTCAAGTCGCTGCCGCCGCCGGCGCAGAAACTCTGACGCGTTAGCGACATTGCCGGCTCGCTGGGTGGGCCCGTCGCCGCGTCTTCCGGCCACTTTGTTGAAATCTCGACCCCGGTCCAACGCCGCGCTTGACATCCGGCTCTGCTGACTTAGTATGCCCCTAGGCAACTAGCGACCCTTACAATCCGGTTCGTTGAACAGACTTACGCCGCGGGCGTTTTGCTTTTCGCCTCAGCAACATGCCAAGCGACGGTGTTGATAACTCTGTGGATAACATGCTGGATTTGTGGGTTTCCTTTCGCAGAGCCGCCTAAGTTTATTTGTGCTATCATCCGAAAGGGGCTGCAGATGGGTGTGGCTGACAGCGAAGTGCAATCGCGCATCGGGCATGATGCTGTGCCTGATGCTGGAAAACTGTGGACTGATATCCTCGACTATGTACGACCGCGCATAAGCCAAGAGGGGTTCGAGACTTGGCTTGCACCAACCAGGGGACGCGCCGTGAGGAACGGCACATTGGAGGTAGAAGTCCCCAACTCGTTTTTCGCCGACTGGATCAGCCAGCGGTACTCGGCCGAGGTCCGGGCAGCACTGACTGGCGTCTCTGGACAGGAAATGGCCGTGTCCTTCCAGCCGCGCGACGCCGGCGACTCGGGCCTATTGATACGACGCTCTCCGGTGCGCCGTCCCGTCTTGAGACCGAACGGGTACCGACTTCAGGCCCACCTTACTTTTGACAGTTTCGTTGTAGGCGAATCAAACCGGTTCGCGGCGGCGGCCGCCCGCAGTGTAGCGGAGCGCCCCGGGGCCAGCTACAACCCGCTTTTCATCTACGGTGGCGTCGGCCTGGGCAAGACCCATCTGGTGCAGGCCATCGGCAACATGGCTCTCTCGGTGAAGCCCGGCCTCAAGGTTTACTACACTGCCGCCGACGACTTGTTCATCGAGCTTATCCAAGCAATCGAGAAGAACACCCGGCTTGAGTTCAAGAACAAGTACCGCGGGCTGGACTTGTTGATGCTTGACGATGTCCACTACCTGGTCGGCAAGGAACGCCTGCAGGAAGAGGTGTTTTACATCTTCAACTCACTCCACGATGCCGGTAGTCAGGTTGTGTTTACCAGTGACCGACCGCCACAGGACATACCCACGCTGGAGAGCCGGCTGGCTTCGCGGCTCGGTTCCGGTCTGGTTGTCGATATCCAGCCACCTGAGCTTGAAACCCGGATTGCCATCTTGAAGCAAAAGGCAGTCATGGACCATGCTGACCTGCCCGATGACGTGGCGTACTTCATTGCTGCACGGGTCCGGTCCAGCGTCCGGGCGCTTGAGGGGAGCTGGGTGAGGTTGCTTGCGCTTGCCTCGCTCGACAGTCGGCCCATTACGATTCAACTGGCTCAAGAGACGCTCAAGGACCTGGTTAAAGAGGACGAACCGATTGACCACAACCGGATCATCAAGGCCTGCGCCGACCACTTCGGGGTTTCCCTCAATGAAATCACCAACGGCGGCCGAACTAAGCAGCTTGCTCTCGCTCGACAAGTCGCGATGTATGTACTCCGGACAACGCTTAGCCTCTCACTGAAAGAAATCGGCTCTCTGTTCGACGACAAAGACCACACAACCGTGATGCACGCCGTCAAGAGGGTGAACGAACTCCGAGCAAAAGACCCGGCCTTTGCGGCACGTCTGGAAAAGCTATCCAAGGGGATAAGCGGGGGAGAACCACGTTGAACTGCCTGTGGGTAATGGCGTCACATCTTTCTGTCCACGACTAAACTACCTTGAGTACCCGTCGACGACGCCAGAAACTGCTGGTACACAGCGGCTTTCCGTTCAGTCCACACAAATTCACAACCCAACAACAACAGCAGAAGTGTTTTACTAGTTCTTGTTGGAAACTAGGAGTTCGGACGGCCCCAGCCGCTGTAGCATACGTCTTCTTGTAAAGACACACCTATTATGACACCCCTAGCAGTCTTTCCTTCGCGAATGTTAGTACTTGAGCTGTGACAGACTGGTTAACGGCTTAGGCAACATAAGCTGTGCATTGACAACACTGGTTTTTCTGATTTCAGACAATGAAATATAACAAGGAGAGGTGGTTTGGGACGTTTCGTGCCCGTCGGTAGCAGAGATGGCTGCTCAGCGTCAGGCCTGACCGGCATCGCCAGGCAAGACGTTCTCTCTGCTCGATCCATCCAGAACGCAGTCACCGCTCGTTCACAAACGTCCCCTCCGTAGGTTGACACGCCTTACTGTACGACTATGATTACCATTGGTTCGAAACGCGGCCCGGCAGACAAAAGAAAGATGTTAACTACGCAATGGTACGATTGAGCGAAAACCCGGAGTATGGGTTTGCGGTAGGGCGCGTCCGCGCGCTCGAGACCGCCTTGCTGGACCGGGCGCGGTACGAACGGCTTGTTCGTGCACCGGGAGTCCGGGAGTTCGTTGCGGCCCTGGCCGAGACGGCGTACTCTAGGTTTCTCGAAGGCGGATCGACCGACGTGCCGCAGGCGCTCGACAAAGCCACGGCGGAGAACGTCGCGCTCCTCGTCCAGTACGCGTTAGACCCTTGGCTGCTCGAGCTATTCCGACTGCCGGCCGTCTTTCACGGATTGAAAACAGCGCTTAAGAACAGCCTGTCACACAACGGGCCGGAATTCACAATTCCGGATGAGCTTGCTAATCCGAAGTTTGCCTCACGCGTCGGCGCCGTCGTGGCGGAGGTTACGGTCAGCTTTGAAAAAGAGCGAGATTCGGCTGCCGTTGACGTGGTGATGGACCGACTGATGCAGGAACTGCAACTGCAGACGGCGGAACCAAGCGAATTCATGATCGAGTATCTGGGTTTACACGCCGACCTGGAGAACCTCCGAACGCTGGTTCGGATTAAAGCCCAGTTGGGCGGTGGGGGAGATCCACGCAGGGACATGGGCGCTGCGTATCTCCCCGGCGGCAGGCTGGCATTGACAGGTTTCGTGGAGTCCATCACGGAACCTTGGGACGCAGTCGTCGACCGATTTGCCAAAGCGCCGCCCCACGGTGCCGGAAGCGAAATCTTTTTCGAGTACCTTGAGCAGGGCACAGCCGCAGTCGCTGACAAGCGCTCGTTCACCCGCATGGAGCGGTATGGTCGCGAAATGGAACTCGGGTACCTGCGGCAGACTCGTTATGCGACGTTCGGGTACGAACCGCTGGTAACGTATTTTCTGCTGCAGAGAAACGAGGTCCGCAACCTGCGGCAGCTTCACGCGGCGAAACTCGCGGGCGTAGTGGAAGAAACAACTCAAGAGCTGGTGGCCTATGTCGAGTGATTTTCCGGTGGCCAAAGGCGGGAGTCCCGGGACGCAGGTTGTGGTTGTCGGAAGGGCCGAGGTAGTGTCGCCGTTCCGGGCTGCCGGCCTCGCGGTGTTCCCCGTGGAACCCGGGCCGGAGGCGGCCGCCAGGGTCGAGGAACTCGCCGGTTCCGGGTTGACGGTTCTGTTCTACACCGAGGACTTGTACCCGTACTTGACGGGAGTACTCGGTCGGTACAGCCGTACCGCAACGCCCTGCTTGGTGATGTTGCCGATGGGTGCTGAGCGGCACGGACTTACCCGGCTCAGCGAACTGGTTAAGCGATCTGTTGGCGCGGATGTGTTCGGTCAGGGGCCAGCGGAATGACGGATTCCACGAACCGCCATCAGCTGCTACGCCGACACGGGCGTTGGTCAGCTGTTTGTCTGACGAGCCAAGGGCGTCGTACGGCGCCGAAGGAGTCGAGCGATGGAGAGTAGAGTCGGCACGATTGTCAAGGTTTCAGGACCGCTGGTTGTTGCCGACGGCATGTCCGGTGCGAGGATGTACGACGTCGTCAAGGTAAGCGAGAAACGGCTTATTGGCGAGATTATCGAACTAGAGGGCGATCGGGCGTCCATTCAGGTGTACGAGGAGACCGGCGGGGTAGGCCCCGGGGAGCCCGTGTACCCGACTTTTGAACCTTTGTCGGTCGAACTCGGGCCTGGTTTGATTGAGTCCATCTACGACGGCATTCAGCGACCCCTGAATGTTATCCAGCGGCAGGTTGGCGACTTCATCAGCCGCGGCGTCGAGGCGCCGCCGCTGGACCGTGAGCGACGATGGGGGTTCATCCCGCTGCGCCAACCGGGAGACATGGTCGAACCCGGCGACGTGCTTGGGGAGGTGCAGGAGACGGTTCTCGTTAAGCACCGGGTTATGGCGCCGCCTGATGTTTCCGGCGAGGTTGTGCGCATTGGTCCGGGCCAGTTCAAGGTCGACGATGTGGTCGCGGTCGTGCGAACCGGACAAGGTGAAAGACAACTGACCATGGTGCAACGTTGGCCGGTGCGCAAGGCACGGCCCTACCGGCGGAAGTTGCAGCCGGAGACTCCACTCGTCACCGGCCAGCGTGTGGTTGATACGTTCTTCCCGATTGCTAAGGGTGGAACTGCGGCCGTGCCGGGGCCGTTTGGGTCCGGCAAGACGGTCATCCAACACCAGTTCGCGAAGTGGTCGGACGCGGAAATTGTCATCTTCGTCGGGTGCGGCGAGCGCGGCAACGAAATGACCGACGTGCTCATGGAGTTCCCACACCTTGTAGACCCGAAGTCCGGCGAACCGTTAATGAAACGCACCGTGCTGATCGCCAATACGTCGAACATGCCGGTGGCAGCGCGCGAGGCCTCAATCTACACCGGCATTACCCTGGCCGAGTACTACCGCGACATGGGCTACTCGGTGGCGCTGCAGGCCGACTCGACTTCACGCTGGGCCGAGGCAATGCGCGAGATCTCGGGCCGCCTGGAGGAAATGCCGGGCGAGGAAGGTTACCCGGCGTATCTGGCGACCCGCGTAGCCGAATTCTACGAGCGCGCCGGAAGGGTCGTGTGCCTGGGACGGACGCCTGACGGCCAGGAGCAGGAAGGCGCACTGTCGGTGGTCGGAGCGGTTTCGCCGCCAGGCGGCGACCTGAACGACCCGGTAGTGCAGGCCACGCTACGCGTGGTCAAGGTTTTCTGGTCACTGGAGGACAGGCTTGCGTTTCAACGTCACTTTCCGGCGATATCGTGGCTGAATTCTTATTCGTTGTACGCCGACGTTCTGCGGGAGGCCTTTGAAAAGCTTGCCGGGCCGGAGTTCGTGAAAGACGCGGCAGCGGCCATGCAGTTGCTGGAGAAAGAGGCGGAGTTGGAGGAAATTGTGCGGCTGGTGGGAAAGGATACGCTTTCACCGCAGGATCGGCTTGTGCTGGAGGTCGCGCGGTCGATCCGCGAGGACTTCCTGCATCAGAACGCGTTCCACGAAGTAGATACGTACACGTCCCTTCGCAAGCAGGCCGCCATGCTGAGCGCGATCCTTCTCTTCCACAGCCTCGGCAAGGCAGCATTGGGGCGGGGGGTGGACATGGAGGCGATTGAGAAAACCGCAGTACGCGACCGGGTTGCGCGCATGAAGTACCTGGCCGAGGCCGACGCGCCGGCAGCCATTATTCAGACGCGCGCCGAGATGGAGCGCGAGATCGCTGCGCTGGAGGCGGCATGATCAGAGAATATCGGACCGTTGCGTCCATTGCCGGGCCGCTCATGCTGGTTGAGGGCGTAGCCGGCGTCAAGTATCAGGAACTGGTGCAGATCACGTTGCCGTCGGGCCAGGTGCGGCGCGGGCAGGTGCTGGAGGTTGAGAAAGACAGAGCCTTGGTGCAGGTGTTTGAGGGCACGACCGGCATCGATGTGCCCGCGACTAAAGTGCGGTTTATGGGCCGCGGTATCACGATTGACCTTTCGCCGGAGATACTCGGGCGCGTTTTCGGCGGGCTCGGACGGCCGCGCGACGGCGGGCCGGCGATAATTCCGGACAAACGCACCGACGTTAACGGAGCACCGATCAACCCATACGCGCGGGAGTATCCAAATGAGTTCATCCAGACGGGGATCTCTTCGATTGATGGCTTGAACACGCTCGTGCGCGGCCAGAAGCTCCCGATATTCTCCGGTTCGGGCCTGCCACATAACCGCTTGGCCGCGCAGATTGTCAGACAGTCGCGGGTGCTTGGCACGAGTGAGCCGTTCGCGGTCGTTTTTGGGGCGATGGGAATCACGTTTGAGGAAGCCGAGTTCTTCATCCGCGACTTCACGCAGTCGGGCGCAATAGAACGAACCGTGCTATTCCTCAACCTTGCAGACGAACCGGCAATCGAAAGGATCGCCACCCCACGCGTTGCCCTGACTGCGGCCGAGTATCTGGCTTTTGAACTGGGGATGCACGTGTTAGTGGTGTTGACCGACATGACTAACTATTGTGAAGCACTACGCGAGGTGTCGGCAGCACGTAAGGAAATACCGGGGCGGCGTGGGTTCCCGGGTTATCTCTATACCGACTTGTCATCGCTTTATGAACGTTGCGGCAGAATCAAAGGCCGCAAAGGATCGATCACGACGATGCCGGTGCTGACGATGCCCGAAGACGACAAAACCCACCCGATCCCGGACCTGACCGGCTACATCACGGAAGGCCAGATTATCCTCTCCCGCGCAATGCACCGGCGCAGGATTTACCCACCCGTGGACGTGCTGCCTTCGCTCTCACGCCTGAAGGACAAGGGAATCGGCAAGGACAAGACGCGTGAGGATCACGCGGACCTGTTCAATCAGCTCTACGCCTGCTACGCACGCGGCAAGGAAGCCGCAGAGTTAGAGGTTATCCTCGGGGATGCGGCGCTGTCCGACATGGACAAGGTATACCTTCGATTCGCTCGTGAGTTCGAGGGGCAGTACATCTCACAGGGCGAACACGAGAACCGTACTATCGAGCAAACGCTGAACCTTGGATGGAAGTTACTCGCCATATTTCCGCGCAGCGAACTGAAGCGTGTCCGTGACGCCTACCTCGATAAGTACTATCGGCAAGCCTAGCCTCACCTTACCCTTGCCCTCCGACCCCGTCCTCCGGTACGCCGCCGTCCTGTTCGATCTTGACGGGACCTTGATTGACTCGGCGCAGGACCTGATTGCCTCAATCCGGTATGCGCTGAATTTCGTCTCTCCTGACCGGGAGCCGCCGGAAGGCGACGACATTCTGGTTCAGGTAGGGAAGCCGCTGGAAATCATCCTGCACGAGCTCGGCTATCCGACCGACAGCGTAAGCGCCGGCCGGTTTGTAGATACGTATCGGGCCCACTACGCCGAGCACTTTGTCGAACACACCAGACTATATCCGGGCGTTGAAGACGTGCTTCGGTATTTGAGGTCAGCAGGAGTCAGCCTGGCGCTGGTGACGACCAAACATCAGACCCAGGCGGACTTTACGGTCAAGGCATTTGGGTTGGCTCGTTACTTCGACTATGTGCATGGATGGAAAGAAGGCCGACAGCACAAACCGCATCCCGAGCCGGTGCAGACGGCGCTCGGCCGACTTGATGCGCAACCGAGCGCGGCGATCATGGTCGGGGACTCCGAACTCGACATTGAATCAGCACAGGCGGCCGGGATTGCCACCTGCGCCGTGACCTATGGTTTCAGACCGGCTTGGTTCCTGCGGTCTTTTCACCCCGATTTCCTCGTCTCAAGGGCCACAGACATAGTCCCGATTGTCGTCTCGGATAGCGGGAGGCAGAGCAGGTGACCGCCGGCGCCTGCGGCAACAAGCTGCCGGATAACGCCGCGCCGTCCTGAACCGTCGCAGACACCCGACCGCAGTACACGACCAAAGGTGACATTTATTGAGACATACACCGGAATGGTGAATGCCCATCGAGGAACGTAACTTGCTCGTACGGGTGTGTTGGATATGATGCGAGAGGTCTCGAGGAAGGTGTAGTTGGTACGGTGGGTTCGCTTCTTGATGTTGGCGCAGGCCCGCAATCGGTCAGTGCGCAGTAGCACAAGTAGTAGCCCACGCGGGCCTGGAAGCAGCAGGTTTTTCGTAACAGCGAGCCGGGCTCTAGCGGAGCCCAGACCAACACGGCTTGACTCTGTATGGCCAGACCATAGAATCCAGATTGATGACGGACTTCCGGGTGATGGACCGTTCGTTTAACGTGCCGCAGCGTGCGCGCGGCGCTCCGGCCAGACGGACTGATGCAGGTGGGTAACGAGAGCTTGCCCCGACCTTTTCCCTTCGTTGCCGATATCACGTTCCAGCGCGGGGATGTAGTATTCGCAGCGGACAAACGCGGGCGTCTGGTATATTGGAACAAAGAAGCTGAACAACTCTTCGGCTATCCCGCCGATGATGTCCTTGGCAGTCCGTTTGAAGTCATCTGCATGGCAGCACCCGGTGGTTCCGGAGTCGACCTGCCCGCGATACTCTCCGGCGGCGACTTTGCCGGCGGCATGCGGTGCTCCGACAAGTCCGGGAGGGAAGTTGCGCTGTACATGTACGCGACCGCCGGCCGGGACCAATCCGGAACTGCGGTCGGGGTCGTATTCGTGGCGCGTGACGTGACTCCGTTCTGGAGCGCCGAGCAGGCGGTGCGTACGGCGGAGGATAAGCATCGGCTGTTGTTCAAACACTCGTCGGATTCGGTGGTGATCGCCGACATCGACGGGCGCGTACGCGAAGCGAACCCTACCTGCCTCCGGCTCTACGCCTACACCGCCGACGAGGTCCGACAGATGAACCTGGCCGAGATGGTCGCACCCGAACACCGCGCCGAAGCTGCAGAAGCCCTGACCAATTTAGCGGCGGGCAAATCGGTAACAAAGACCATCAAAATGCTCCGGAAAGACGGCACGCAATTCGTAGCTGATCTAGCCGCTTCCGTTGTCTCGGTCACGGGCGAGCGGCGTATACTCTGGGTCACGCGTGACGTCACGGAGCGGGTCCGCGCCGAACAGGCAACGAAGGAGTCGGAACGGAAGTACAGGCTGGTGTTCGAATCAGCCAGCGACGCGGTGTTTGTCGAGGCCACCGACGGGCGCATTCTCGATGCCAACCGGCGCGCCTGCGACCTGCTCGGTTACGCGAAGGAAGAACTGCTGAAGTTGAAGGTGTCGGACCTGGTTCCGGCCGACGCGCGTGTCTGGTTGCCGCACGTGACCGATGCGATTCTAAGGGAGGAGAAGTTCCGGACCGAAGCGATTAACGTCCACAAGAGCGGCCGCCGGATTCCGGTGGAAATGACCGCATCCACGATAGAACTGGACAACATCCCTGTCGTGCTGGCAATAGTGCGGGACATCTCAGAACGCAAACAGGCCGAGCAGGCGCTGCGGAAGGAAAAGGAGTTGGCCCAGACCTATCTGGAGGTGGCCGGTGTCGTTATGGTCGTGCTTGACGAGACCGGGGCTATCCAACTCACCAACCGGAAGGGTTGCAGCGTCTTGGGCGGTGTGGCAGCCGACATTGTGGGCCGCAACTGGTTTGATACCTTCGTTCCCGAGCGTCTGCGGGCGGACGTAAAACGGGTGTTCGATCATTTGATGCGCGGAGAGATCGAACCACTAGATCACTACGAAAACCCGGTAGTGACTATGCGCGGCGAGGAACGACTGGTTGCCTGGCACAATGTACTGTTGCGCGACGACGCTGGGCGTGTCATCGGCACGCTGAGCTCAGGCGAGGACATCACCGAGCGCAAGTCGGCCGAGAAGCGGCTACAGGAATCGGAAGAGAGGTTCCGTCGCCTGGTTGAGATGTCACCGGACGGAATCGCGGTACACCAAGGTGGTAAGCTCGTGCTTGTCAACCCGGCTGGCGCCAGGGTGCTTGGGTACGACCGACCCGAGGACCTGGTCGGCAAGCCAGTTCTTGACTTCGTGCACCCCGACGACCAGCCGGCGGTTCTTGCCCGAATCACGCAGGTGCTGCAGCTTGGCAGGTCGGGGGGGCTGGTTGAGGAACGGTTCCGCCGGAAGAACGGGTCCTATGTGCCGGTCGAAGTTGTCAACGCCCCTTTCTACTGGCTGGGAAAGCCGGCAGTGCAGGTCGTGGTGCGCGACATCTCCGTACGCAAGGAACTGGCCCGGATGGCCGAGGAAACCGCGGACGAACTGCGTGCGGTTCTGGATAACTCGCCCGGGGCGATCGCCGCCGAATGTGAAGGGACGTTCGTCTATGCCAACCAGCGTTTTGTCCAGATGTTTGGCTATGAAGCGAGGGAGCAGGTAGTCGGTCGGGCCGCCAGCGCCTTCGACGCCCCCCAGGACCGAGAGCGGTTGGCCGAATACAGCCGGCTGCGTGAGCGCGGGCAGGACGCACCGGCGAGCTATACTTTTCGGGGGCTGAAGCACGACGGAACCATCACGTCGATGGAAGCCTCAATCAGCACCTACCGATCGCTCGGCCGACTACACATACTGACGTTCATCCGCGAGGTCGAGCCGGGCCGCGACGACCACTGATCAGGGACGCGCCTCGAGCGATCCCGAGATGATACCTGCCCCGCTTCTCTATGCTGAGACCACGGCGGTTCCGGTATGCCACGGATGGCGGCCTGCGCATATGGGCTATCGCGAACCACTCGGCCACCTGGCCCGGCGTGAGACGGATTGGAAAGTGGCGAGAAACGAAAACCGGCCAGGACGAAGAGAAGCCATCCGTTACCTGAGCCGGTACAGCCGGAACCGCCACGGGTTCCGTGTCTCGACGACGGAGACACGACCCGGGAAACGCGCAAGCAGGGTCTCGAACAGCGTTACCTCTACCATGTTTTCCTGACCGGGTTTCTCAACTAGGGCCGCGTACAGCGGTCGGTCGTCGGCAAGCGTCGAATCCAGTTGGACCGGGACGTTGAATTCCGAGATGTGCCGATACTCGCGCCAGCCCCACGCGTAGCTGACCAGTTCCGACACGTCCTTGTCGCACAGGAGCAGGGCGGAGTCGGGCACGTTGTCCTGGAGTAGTTGCTGGTACTTTGCCTGCACCCGGAGGTAGCGGTCATGGCGTAACTGGATGGCAACGCTGAGCAACGCCATTGTCGCCAGCGCCGTGTACTTCAGCCAGCCGGCACCGCGGAGTTGTCGGGTCAGGCGGTCTGCGGTCGCAACGAAAGCGAGGATGAAAAAAGGGAGCGCCGGCAACAGATAGCGTATGCCGATGGTCAGTCGTTCCGGCAGGTTCGGAACGTCATAGGTGTAAGAAAAGAAGCAGTAGAGGATAAGCAGCGCTCCGGCAGGCAGGCCGAGCAGCAACCGCAGACCCTTGCCCGCGGTCAGCGGCGTAAGCAGCATCAGCGGATAGAGCACGAGCAGGCAGGTTCCGTAGTACCATCCGTTGTGAAAGAAGTAGACGGGGGAGAAGTGGCCGGTCAGGTACATGGGAAACGAGAAAGGTGCGCCGTAGGCATAGGCATTATATGCGAGTATCAGCCCGGCCAACGGCGCGAAACCACCGACGAACAACAGCATCGCACGTCCTGTGTCCATCCGTCCGCGCTTGTCCGTGTTCGTCCCCCAGACACCCACCGGCCGCGTCAGCAGAGCCAGGAACACCGGCACGAATACTGCGTTAGAGTAGCGCACCAAGCAGGCAAATCCGAGTATGAACCCGGAAACGACCAGCCAAGAGCGACGGCGAAGCACGCAGTAGAAGGCGGCCAGCACCAGCGTTGCCGCGAGCAGGTCGCTCATGATTGTCCGCGAGAAGAGGACAACTGCAGGGTAGAAGAGGTAGAGCAGCGACCACGCCGGGTCGGCCTCAGGCAGGATCCGTTTGAGTATCAAGCTGAAGAGCACGGCCCCGGTCAGCGCGAGCAAGAGCCCGGAGACGAAGACTGCCCGCCAGCCCAGCAGCGTGAACGGCAAAAGGAAGAGTGCGTTACCGGGCGGGTACTTGCTAACCTCGTGACCGGCGGTCTCAACCGTCATGTGCGGAGCCGGGATTCCCGAACCTTCATAGGCGAGCCGGCCGGCGCGAAACAGGAAGGTCTGGGTCAGGTAGGCATCTTCATCAACGATAGCGAAAGTCCGCGGGTAGAAGACTAGGAAAGAGAGCACGTACAGGGCAGCGCCGGCATACAGCAACCACTCGCTGCCGCCGCGCCGAACGCCGGACCGGGATTTCACGACGCAGGATGATATGACCGCAGGGAACTAAGTCAAGGAGGTGCAGCCGGGCAATCGTTGACTTCCGGGACAATGACAATAGAATTCACCCCTATGATGCTTAGTGATATGCGCAAGCGCGTCCGCGTCGTGATGTTCATTGTTGCCGCGGCATTCATCGCCGGCTTCCTGATGAGCGAGATCTGGCGAATGCTCGCAACCCGGGGCAGCCGGGGTCGAACCCAGGATACCCATGGCTACGTCGGCCAGGTCGGGAAACACAACATAACCCCCGAGGAATACCAAGCCGCCCGCAGCTATACCACCGACAAGTACAAGAGCGATAACCGTTTGCGCGACCTGTCCAGTGAGGACTACCAGGCCGTCGAACAGCAGGCGTGGCAGTTTCTGCTTTCTGAAATCACCTGGGCCAAAGTGCTGAAAGCGGAGAACATCCGCGTTACCCAGGACGAGGTCATGGAAATTATCAAATCGAACCCGCCCGAGGACATCCGCAACAAACCTGAGTTGATGACCGACGGCAAATTCGACGAGCAAAAATACCTCAAGATTATCAACGCGCCCGAGAACCGTGCGTATTTCAGCAAGTACTACCGGGACCTCTTGGACATGCTGCCCAAAGAGAAGTTCCGCATGGACGTGCTCAACACTTACCGGGTGACGAACCGCGAAACCGAGGACGCGCTCGCCGCCGCTAATACGAAGTGGAAAGTCACGGCGCTTTTCTTCGGGCCCCGGCCGGGGAAGGGGAAACCACCGGCTGAGCCGTCCGATTCGGAGGTGCGCGCCTGGTATGACGCCCACAAGGAGAACTTCCGCGCGAAGGAAACCCGGCAGGTCCGCTACGTCTTCTTTCCGCTGGGCGTGACCAGTGACGACTCGGCTGCGGCGAAACAGACGATCGACCGGGCCTATGACCAGCTCCTCAAGGGCGAGACGTTCAACCTGACTATGCTTGACTACAGCGACCTTGAGGGCGAGACCCTGTCGATCATGATTCCGCGCAGCCAGTTGGACAAGCCGACCGACAGCGTGGTGGGCAGACTGAAGCCCGGCACGTTCAGTCCGCCGTTCCTGGCCGCGTACGGCTGGCAGATTGCCCTGCTCGACAGCGCCAACAAGGACTCAGTTGCCTTCCGGCGGATACTCGTCCGGGTGACAATGGGGACCGAGGCGGTAGCGACGGCGCGGGATTCGGTGCGCAGTTTCCTGGACAAGGCGGCGGCCATGACGTTCGACAGCGCCGCCGCCCGGTTCAGCCTACCGGTGACGCTGGCGCGCCCGATGGCCACCAACGTAGACGACTACTACAACTATCTGAACATCGAGAGTCCATCTCAGCTCGTCGAGTGGGCGAAGAAAGCGAAGGTCGGGCAGGTCCTCGACAAGCCGCAGCTTGGCGCCAAAGGTTACTACGTGTTCGCGCTGGTCGAAGCGAAGCCGGCCGGAATCCAGGAGTTCGACAAAGCGAAGACGCCCGCGATCTGGCAACTACAGCAGGACAAACAGAAACGGATCTGGCTTGCCAAGGCCGAAGAGGCACTGGCTGCCGTCAAAGCCGGCAAGAGCCTCGAGCAGTACGCCGAGGGAGACTCGGACGCCGAGCTTCAGTCCGAGGAATTCGACGGGCTGCTTGACTGCCGCCGCAAGAAAGGCCCGGAATTCGCCGGCACGGTAGCCGTGCTCAACCCCGGCGAGGAGTACGGTGTGGTTGAGGCAAACTGGGGCGCATTCATCGTCCGTTGCGACGAGCGAACGACAACTTCGACGCTCGATCCGGCAGCCTATGCCCAGCAGCGCCGGCAGCAGATCGCTCAGGACCTGATGCAGGAAATGCTCAAGCAGCCCGAAATTAAAGACTACCGGGACGCGCTGGCGTATTGACAACCCGCCCCGGCGGGCTAGATTTACCCGGGCCGGGCGGCTTCGCACCCGGGCCCGGAAGAGTGGTGGCCCCATCGTCTAGCGGTTCAGGACATCACTCTTTCAAGGTGAAGACACGGGTTCGACTCCCGTTGGGGCCGGATACAAGGAGAGGGAGTGGGGAATGTGGAGTAGAGAATAGTGAAGTAGCACACGGCACCGGAACGAACTTCACTCTTCGCTGCTTTCAATTCACTATTGTCCCGTTGTTGCGGGAGTAGCTCAGTTGGTAGAGCACTACCTTGCCAAGGTAGGGGTCGCGGGTTCAAATCCCGTCTCCCGCTTGTTTCAAGTGCGAAGTCCGAACTCCGAAGTGTCAGGGTTGTCCTTTGCGCTTCGTCCTTTATCCTTTCCGGAACGGCGGCTTAGCCAAGCAGTAAGGCGACGGTCTGCAAAACCGTTACGCTCGGGTGCAAATCCCGAAGCCGCCTTTTCTCGTTGTCGGTTCCAAACCGGCGATTCTCGATTCCCCGGCTGGCCCCGTCTCTTTGACTTCTCTAATCCACAGTCTACAATCTGCAATCTGCAATGTCCTTCATCGCCGGGGTGGCGGAACAGGCAGACGCCAGGGACTTAAAATCCCTTGACCCGAATACGGGTCGTGCCGGTTCAAGTCCGGCCCCCGGCATCCGCTCAAGATTGCTGATTCCTGATTTCCCTTTGACTTCGGCAATCTGCAATCTACAATCTGCAATCTGAAGTGGTCTGGGCCGTTAGCTCAGTTGGCAGAGCACCTGATTTTTAATCCGGTGGTCGCGGGTTCGAATCCCGCACGGCCCATCTCACCAAGACAATAAGGTCCAGGACTCGTGCGGCCTTTGGCGGGCCGCGTAGCGAGTCCTGCACGGTCCATCTCATAGAAGAGTCAAGACCAGGGAGAGGATGGACCGACAGGAATTCAATCGGCCGGCGGGTTGGCAGCCAGCCCGCCGGCCGTTAGCCGTTAGCTGCTAGCCGTAGGCTGTCTTACGGCGCAACCGGCGCGGCGATGTTGAAGACCTGGGTGCGGATGGCCTGCAGCACCGCCTGCGTCAGGTCTCTTCCGGTCCACTTCGTGATCAGGACCGCGACTTCCTTCGCCGCCGATTCACCGGACATCTCGGTCTCGTGCGTGATGTGCCAGAGCTCGCGCCCGAAGTCGAGGTAGAACGGGTACTGGATAACTGAAACGCCCGAGAGGTCGCACATCTGCTTGACCTGGATCTCCATCGAAGAGAGGGAGACCATCTGGGCCTGCACGTGTTCGAACATCTTGGGCCGCTTCAGGTCCAGCACACCCTTGATCCGGGCGGTGTCGAACCCGATGTCCCAGTTGTAGATCCGTTGAGTCGGGTCATTGTGAGGCATAGCTGTCACCTCCTTTCTGCGGCATGATTCTTTAGTCGCCGCTGAGCCGTGCCGGGGTTGGCTGCCGCTTCCGGCTACGGCCTTGGGGTAGGCCCCTCCGAATTGTCAAAGAACGGTCGGTTCCGTCAGCAACTTCGTCATTCGTCCTTCGGGCTTCGAACTTTCCTTCTCTCGCCCTCACTAGACTATCAGCATCCGAGTCCCGGGATAATGCACCCCGACCAAAGAAAGAGGGGCGCCCGATGCGCCCCCGAGACTTCGGCCTCAGTTGTGTTTATGGCAGATGTCCTGCCTGAATGAGGCCGATCAGTCTCTTCACGTCCAGGTCCGGATACCGCGCCTTGAGCTTCCGGAACTTGTGGTTCACGTAGACCGCGGCCTCCAATACCGGCCGCAGGGAATCGGCGAACTGCGGGAACCCCTGCAGGAACTTCTCGACCGCAGGTTCCGTGCCCTTGTGCAGCAGGGCGATATACTCCTCCATCGCCGACATTTCCGCCTCACAAGGCGTCGAGTATTCGGAACAATCCAAAGCCATAGGCACTCCTTTCATCACATTCCGACCCACCGGCCTAGCCCATCCGCCGCCGCAGCGTCTGTAGTCCCCGGTGCACGTCGCTCTGCAGGGTCCCGGGCTTGCGGCCGGTCAGCTCGGCCAGTTCTTTGTATGACATTTCGTCGCAGACGTAGCCCAGTACTGCGACCTGTTGGATCTTGGGGAGCGGCTCGACTATGCGGAGCGCTTCCTCCACGGCCACGATCTGCTCGTGGTCATCCTCGGGCCCGGGCATCGTGGGCTGCTCCTCTTCGGGCATGGCATCGAAGCTCACCATCTTCGGGGCACGCTTCCGGCTTCTCAGGTAGTAATACCCCAGGTTCCGCGCGAATCCCAAGGCCCAGCTACGGAAGCTTCGCTTCGGG
>JAPLUO010000084.1 GCA_026397595.1 Caldifarciminota bacterium | reverse complement strand
GCGCGTGGGGTCGAACTTACTGAGCTTCGCGAAGATGGCCTCCCAGCACTTCGACGCCAGGTCACGGGCGTCCTCGCTGTTTCTCACGATGCGGTGCAGGCAGGCATAGACGCTGGGGTCGTGGCGCTCAACTAGCTCCGTAAAGGCCTCAAGGTCGCCTGCGAGCACCTTCGCGATTGCCTCTGCATCCGTCATCGCATTCACCACCTTTCCATGTTTCTCGACACCGGCCCGCCTGTAACGGGCCGGATTGCGAACCCTGCCTGACCGGACCGGCCGGTTGTCCCGGCGCCCCGCCGGCCACGGGCCAGGCCAGACTTCATTCGAACCAGGCCTGCCGGGTGGCTCAACTGCTCCTGACCGATTGTCAGTCCCCGAAAATGGTCTGTCCAGCATTCTCGAAATCTCGAAATCACGCTTCCCCTTGCACCTGCGAACGGGCAGGAGTAGACTTTATCCATTGTGGTCACGGCCGCTCCCAATCCTTCATCCTGATTCCGAACCCCGACTCGCATATCCGCCGCAGCACATCCCGGTCAGGCTGACTCGGCGTCGCGCCGGAGTAGGACAGCCGCATCTCCCATTCCCGCAACAGCCCCCGGACCAGGTTCTCGCGCGTCGCTGACTCGTGGTTTCGGCATATCTTCGCCAGCCTCTGCCCGAACGGCACGTAGCGTCTGTGTAACGTAGGATCTACTCCCAGTCCTACCAGCAGCCGCCGCAGGCCGGCCCTTTCCGCCTGGCAACGGTCAACTCCCTCCCGGAACCGACGCGCTACTTCCTCGTGTGAGGCGTACTTGGCCCCTGTTGCCGTCCCATTGGACAGCGCCAACTCATAACCCCGACTCGTCGCTGCCTTCCGTTTGCGCATCGCCGCTACCTCCTCAATCCGAACCGCCACTCCATCACTGCCTGGCCGATCCGCCACAGCGCCCGACCAGAAAGACCCCGCCTGAACCACTTCATCGTGACCAGCTTGGTCCTCCGGCTGAAATCCGGCGGCGGGGACATGACCGAAATCCGCCCGGGGATTTCGGATCGTGTCCCAAGCCGCCCGTGCCGAATCGACGCATCCAGTTCCCGTGAGAACGCCATCCCCGCTTCCTCCTGACCCGGCATCAGCCCGCTGGCCGCGACGAACCGGCGTAACGCCTCGTCGGCTGAATGGTCATTGCCCGGCAGTCGCCGGGAGCGGTGAGCCACGTTTTCTCCTCAACTCCGCGTAGAACACGTGCACCATCCCCTGCATTACTTTCAGGTCCAAGCCCAGTGTGTGCCAGTGCTCCAGCGCCACCAGCAGCTTCTCGGCCAGGTCCTCGCCTTCGTACCGGCAGAACAGCGCGCCCAGGGTCGGTGCGAACTCCAGGTGACAGGAGAACTGCACCATGGACAGCTTCAGCCGGTTCAGGTACGCACCCGTGACAAGCTTGGCCGGCACCTCAAGGGACCTCTCCTGCTGGCTGCCCGGCACAACCGCCGGGTCCGGCCGGCGCAGCACTTCCAGCAGACTCACGAACTCGGGTTCCAGTTCACTTTCCAGCATGTTTGCTCCTTTTTCTTGCTCTCAAGAAGCAATCTGCAATTTGGCCCCGGAATAATGCACCTGCCTTCGGCTAGCCGTCTTCCAGCCCGAAAAGGGGCGGGTTCCTCGCGGCGCGTCTCGCTAAGTGCCTGAATGTCCGCAGTCTACAATCTGCAGTCTGGAATCTCCTCAATCCCGGTCGGTTCCTACCGCCCCCGACAGGGGGAGTAACTCCAAACGTGACTCCAAAAGCAATTCCAACCGATACTCCATCAGAAACTCCGACGGAAACTCCAAGAGAAACTCCAACCAAGACTCCGACTGAGAATCCAACAGAGGCTCCGACAGAAACTTCATCTTAGGCTCCAAGAGAGACTCCAACAGAAACTCCAAGAGAGACTCCGACAGAAATTCCGACAGAGACTCCAACAGAGACTCGGTCGAAAACTCCAAGACAGACTCCAACGAAAGCTCCAAGAAAAGCTCCGATAGATGCTCCATCCGGAACTCCGACAAAGACTCCATCCAAGACTCCATCCTAGAATTCGTCATAGCCCGTGGAATACGGCCATCACTCCCTGCTGACCTCATGAGCAGCTACCGTCAGGAGGTCTTCAAGTTTTGCTCATAATCTTAGACTACCTTTTGGTTAGCCTAAGATTATGCGGAGAGGTGCCCCACAAAGTGTGAAGTTCGCCCTGAAAAGAACCCGAACTCCGAAGCTCTAACATGGGGAATTCACGCAGGTTTCAGGTTCAACGTCGTGCTGGCCCAACTGCTACAGGAGCGTGGTCTCGTAACTCTGGGTTTGCCCCCACGCCGGTGACCGTCCCTGCCTTAGCCATTTCCACTTCTCTCTGGCGTCCCGGCCGGCCGAATCTGCGCAATCTGCGGTCGGTCCGAGCCGCCGTCCTTACGCCGTGAACCGCATTCCGTGTGCCGTGAATCTGCGTAATCTGCGTAATCTGCGTAATCTGTGGATGACCTCTCCAATCCTCAAGTCTCCGCTCAGTCCCCTAGACCCGACATTGAGTTGTATAATGGGCTGGATTTCGTGGTCAACGGCCTGCTTTGGTTGTCGCTAGTCATCAGGTAATCCCGAGATCACGGGCATGTCCTCAGAATCGGGCATCGGAATAGCTCTGAGTACGAAC
>JAPLUO010000108.1 GCA_026397595.1 Caldifarciminota bacterium | reverse complement strand
CGGCCACTCCTTTCGGGACCAGAACAAACGGGCCGAAGTATACTTTAGAGTTGAAGTCGAAAACAGCCTGGCTTCAGCGCAACTTCATGAGTCTACGCGGGTTGCCGGAAACTCCGAGCATCTCAACCGGACAGTTGTGGTGCCTGTCCCTAGTTCCCTAGTTCCTACCATTGACGCGCTTCGGATTAGAAATTGGGGAAGTGTCCCTCTCCTCTCTCCTCTCTCCTCTCTCAAAGGAGGTGATACATATGCCAATTGACCCGACGAAACGCATCGGTAACTGGGATCAGAAGTACAACCTCGAACGCGTCAATGCCATCCTCGTTGAGAAACGACCGAAGATGCTCGAACACGTCAACTCGGTGATGGTCTCACTGGCCTCGATGGAGCAGCAGGTCAAGCAGGTCTGTGATGGGTCGGGAGTCTCGACTATCCAGTACCCGTTCTACCTCTGCTTCGGGCGCGAGATGTGGAGCCTTATCCGAAAGGACATCTCGGGTGAGTCCGCGGCGAAGGAAGCTGCGGTCCTCGTTACCAAGTGGACCGGAAGAGGCCTGACGCAGGCCGTGCTGCAGGCCATCCGGACCGACGTCTTCAACGTCTCGGCACCAGTTGCGCCGTGACCGATGGCTCGGTCTGCTCTGCGGGCGGAGTTCCGCTGCCGGACTCTGCCCGCGCATTGTTCTCGTCTCACCGGGCACTGGTTGGTGAATCCGACGTAGACGATGCATGTAGGAAGTCTGCACCCGCAAGGCGCGGCCTTCCGCATTCCGGATTGGGGCGTCCGGCCGAGGTCGGTCAGAGCGTGAGCTTGTTCAGGTCGGCGTAGCGGCCGATGACGGTGATGATTGAGTCCGGCTGGAACTGGTAGTCGGCCGGCGGCAGTAGCTGAATGTCGTTCTTCATGACGTTCCTGACTGCGATGACCAGGATGCCCTGCTTCTTGGGAAGCTGGAGCTGCTTCAGGGTCTTGCCAACGAAGTCGTCCGGCGTGGCCACGTCAATGATGCTGTATTCGGGTGATAGTTCGATGAAGTCGAGCACGCTGGTCGGCGCGTTGAGCTTTTCCGCCAACCTGAGCGCGGCGTCCCGCTCCGGGTAGATGACTTCCGACGTTCCGATGGATTCGAGAATCCGGCCGTGGTCGTCGCTTGAGGCTTTGGCGATGGTGCGCTTGACCCCGAACTCCTTCAGGTAAAGGACACAGAGGATGCTGGCTTCGACGGAGTCGCCGAGGCCGACGATGACGGCGTCGACCGGGTTGGGGACGAGCTCGCGGAGCATCTCCTTGTTCTTGGCGTCGCCGACGATGGCCTGCGTGACGCGGTCCTTGATAGCATCGATTCGCGCCTCGCTCGAGTCGATTGCCAGCACTTCATGGCCGATCTGGCCCAGCCGGCACGCGACGCTGAATCCGAAATTGCCGAGACCGATAACCACGAATTGCTTCATTGTTTACCTCCAGGGTTATCCAACAAAAACGTTATCCTCGGCATAGTGGTGAAGCGGCGATGCGCGCTTGCCGATGAGCGAAAAGCCGATGGCCAGCGGGCCGAGCCGGCCGAAGAACATCGTGGCCGAGAGCAACAGCCGGCTCACGGTCGAAAGCTTGGTGGTGATGCCCATCGAGAGGCCGACGTTGCCGAACGCCGACACCACCTCGAAGAAGACTTCAAGGAACGAGGCGGGCTCGATGATAAGCATGATACCGATGACGGCCGTGACCCAGAACACGGCCGCCAGGGTCAGGCTTGAGGCCGAGTCGAGCGTCCTCTTGGCAACGCGGCGCCGGAACATCGTGATGTCTTCGTGCCCTTTAAGCAGGGCCCAGAGCCCGGCAACCATCACGCCCAGTGTCGTGGTCTTGATGCCGCCACCGGTGCTGTTCGGGGATGCGCCTATGAACATCAGGATCGCGAGCATGAACAGTGCCGGCGCACCGAGCGCGGCGATGTCAACCGAGTTGAAGCCGGTTGTGGTCGAGGCGCTGACGGACTGGAACGCCGCAGTCACGACCCGTTCTCCGGCGGTCATGCCCGGTTTGTGCCATTCGGTGAGCACTATTACCAGCGTGCCGACCAGCACGACTATCGCAGTCACCGTGAGCGCCAGCCGCGAGTGCGTGGTAAGCGCGCGGGGGTGGACCCGGCGGACCATCTTCTTGCTTTGCCGGGCAATGTCATAGAGGACGAAGAAGCCGATGCCGCCGAGGAGTTCGACCAGGATAATGGTGATGTTGGGCAGCAGCGCGCTGCCGATGCCCATCATGTTGGTGGTCCAGATTGACATGCCGGCGGTGCAGAAGGCGTTGATGGAATGGTAGATGCCGGCGTAGACGGCCTGCCCGAGCGGCATGAACCCGGCCCAGTACCACGCGAGCATCACCGCGCCGATTGACTCGATGACCGCGGTGGAGACGAGGATGACTTTTGTGAACTTGACCATGTCGAGCCAGGAGGGTCGGGCCATGGATTCGCGCAGCAGCATCCGCGTGCTGATGGAGAGTCTGCCGCCGAGTAGGCCCACCACAACCACTGGCAGGAAACACATGTACCCGATGCCGCCGACCTGGACTACAACGAGCATCACGAGCTGGCCGAACAGAGTGTAGTCCTTGCCGATATCCGCGACTACGAGCCCGGTGGTAGAAATGGCCGACGAGGTCATGAACAGGCAGTCGGTGAACGACTGGAAGTCGTGCTTCGTCGAGCTGAAAGGCATGGCAAGGAGGACCGCGCTGACAACGACAATCAGGGCGAAGCCGGTAACGAGAATCTGGATTGGCGTCGCGGCTCTTAGCAGCTTGGGCATGGGGCGGGCCTATAGCCTCACGGCCGTGGACGACCGCAGGCGAGGGCGGGCCGGTAGGAATGAGAGGGCCGGGGAAACCGCGCCAAGTCCGATTGACAGCAATACTTAGACAGCAGCCTGCGCATGTTGGTTTGGGTTCTATTTCGTTGCGGTCATGGTAGTCGGCGGTAATTATCGGCTGCGCCGGATGATTGTCAAGTTGACGTCAGAGCACGATGGCAAGGCCGAGAGCGGCGAGGAACCCGAGCACGCCACCGAACCAGAACGGCGCAGCCGGGCCCCAGAGAGTCCAAAGCCCACCGGCGAGTAGCGAGGCAGGCAGGAGCCCGATGCCGGTCAGGGTCGAGTGCAGGCCGATGAACGTGCCGCACTGGTCCTGGGGCGCGATGTCGGCGACCAGAGCCTTTTCCAGACCCTCGTTCAGGGCACTGTACACGCCGTAGAGCGCGAAGAGCAGCCAGACGAATCCGGGCTTGTACGTCATGGCGAAGCCGATGTAGACCAGTCCGTAGAAGGCGTACCCGGCGACGAGCAGGCGCTTGCGGCCGATGCGGTCGGACAGGTGGCCGAACGGGTAGGAGAGCACGCTATAGACTGCGTTGTACAACAGGTAGGCGGCGAGTACCGACAGCACCGACATGCCGAGGTTCTTCGCCCGGAGCAGCAGGAACTGGTTGGAGGAATTGCCCAGGGCGAATAACGTGATAACGAACAGGAACCACTTGAGTTTCGTGGGTAGGCTCTTCAGTGACAGGCGAGGCAGTCCCCGCACCTTTGTTTCCTTCCTGCGTTCGCGGACGAAAAACAGCGCCGCTACGCCGAGCGCGGCCGGGATGAGTGAGAAGAGGAAGATGCGCTGATAGTCATGGGGCGCGAGGTTGTGGCCGAGGGTGCTGACCAGCCAGATGGAGATGGCGACCCCGGCCGCCGCGCCCAGACTGTCCATGGCCCGGTGCAGACCGAACGCCTTGCCGCGTTTGCCTTCGGACGTGGAGTCGGCAATCAGGGCGTCGCGCGGGGCGACCCGGATGCCTTTGCCGAACCGGTCAACCATGCGGCCGGCAAAAACCAGCCCCCATCCTTGCGAGACGTAGAGCAATACCTTGCCGATGGTCGAGCCGGCATACCCGGCGATGGCAACCGGCTTGCGGCGACGGAGCTTGTCCGAGAAGCGGCCGGAGAAGACCTTGAGCAGAGAGGCGGTGCTCTCGGCGAATCCCTCAATCATGCCAAGGATAGCGGGCGGAGCGCCGAGGGCGGCAAGGTAGAGCGGTATGAGCGGGTAGACCATCTCGGATGAGATGTCGGTCAGCAGGCTCGCGATGCCGGTGATGATGACGTTGAACATCGAGAGCAGCAGTCTAGGATGGGTAGGGTGGAAGTCAACAGACGAATTCAGAAGCTAGATGCTAGAAGTCAGATGTCAGAAGTTCCGACGCTGCGACCTGCAAGCTGCGAACTTCCGGCGTAGCCGCGATGGTCGGCGGGGTTGACGGGTGCGGGGCAGATGGTATTATTGCGGGAATGCTAAATGACGAAGTGGAAATGACGAAGTTCAGGCAGGAGCCAGGCGCCGGGTTCTCTTCGCGTCTTGGTGTCTTGGTGGTAAGCCTCTGCTTCCTTTCCGCCTGCGCGTCGAAGCTGCCGAAGCTGCGTGAGCAGTTAAACGACCCTGACCCGGACGTGAAGATTGCCGCAATCCAGGCCTTGGCAGAGGCGAAGGACACGGTTTCGGTGCCGAGCATCGTCGGACTGCTTCAGGACTCGGTGCCGGAAGTACGCAAGGAGGCGGCCAAAGGGCTGGGCAAGATTGGTGACGAGCGGGCGTGCCAGCCGCTGGCCGACTTCTATGATAAGGAGAAGATCGAGGACGTGCAGGACGTAGGCATCAGGGCCCTGCTGCGATTGGGTGCTTATTCAGTCCGGCCGCTCATCGACCTGCTGCGTTCAATTCGGTCTACGGTGCGAGCTGGTGCTGCACGGGCACTGGGCAAACTGCGGGCGCCGGACGCAGTTGACCCACTCATTTGGTTGTTGCGCGACCGGGACCCGGACGTCAGGATGGCCGCGATAATCGCCTTGCGCCAGATTGGGGACGAGCGAGGCATGAACGCGATTGCCGCGGCGGTGCAGGATACTGACCCGGACGTCGAGGGTGCGGCTGAGAAAGCATTGAGCGGCGAAG
>JAPLUO010000020.1 GCA_026397595.1 Caldifarciminota bacterium | reverse complement strand
CGGTTTACTGGCAGTGGTCTCCTGCCGTTGGCTTTGACGGAACCAACTTCCTCGTAGCCTGGACAGACGAGCGCAGCGGCAGTTCTGACATCTACGGTGCGCGAGTGACGCCACAAGGCACGGTGCTCGATCCCTCGGGCTGTGTCATCTCGCAGGCGGCATACTGCCAGGAGTCTCCTGCCCTCGGCTTTGACGGCGCGAACTTCCTCGTGGTCTGGCAACACGGACGCGGCGGTAGCGCTGACATATACGGTGCGCGGGTGACGCCACAAGGCACGGTGCTCGATCCCTCGGGCTTTGTCATCTCGCAGGCGGCATCCAGCCAGTACGGCCCTGCCCTTGGTTTTGACGGGGCGAACTTCCTCGTGGTGTGGGAAGACTACCGCAGCGGCAGCGGCGGATCTGACATCTACGGTGCGCGGGTGACGCCACAAGGCACGGTGCTCGATCCCTCGGGCTTTGTCATCTCGCAGGCGGCATACGAACAGTTGTCTCCTGCCCTTGGCTTCGACGGCGCGAACTTCCTCGTGGTCTGGCACGACTATCGCAGCCGCGACTACCACATCTACGGTACGCGGGTGACGCCGCAAGGCACCGTGCTCACCCCGGATGGCTTTGTCATCTCGCAGGGGGAATACGGCGAGGCGTTTCCTGCCCTTGGCTTTGACGGCGCGAACTTCCTCGTGGTCTGGTACGCCTACGGCGTCGGCCCTCGCATCTGCGGGGCGCGGGTGACGCCTGCGGGTACCGTGCTCGACCCTTCGGGCATCCCAATCTCGCCCAGAGGCGGTACCCAAGCGGTTGTCTTTGACGGCGTGGACTACTTCGTGGTCTGGCGAGACTACCGCGGCGGCGGCTTTGACTTCTACGGTGCGCGGGTGAGTCCGGGCGGCGTGGTGTTTGACAGTGGGCCGGTTGTCAGGCAGGAAGGCGGGCAGAACCGCCCTAAGCTGGCACGTGGCGCTGGCAGCCAGTTGTTCCTCGTGTATGAGGGCTGGGTAGGAATGGTCGGAGACAAAAGCTATAACACCCAACGCATCTGGGGCAAGATGGACCCGAGCACAGGCGTCGTAGGAACACCGATCTACGAAGTCCGAACGGCGAGAGTTGAACCCACCATAGTTCGCGGCGTACTGCTCTTGTCGGACGACCGAAGACCGGGGACCGGAGACCGGGCAGCGCTTCTCGATATCGCTGGTCGGAGCGTGATGAGGCTGCAGCCCGGCGCGAACGACGTTAGGGCGCTGGCGCCCGGAGTCTACTTCGTGCGTTCCAAGCCGTCGGCGGTAACCAAGGTCGTGGTTCAGAGATAGCCGCGTCCTGCGGGCACGAGTTTCCAGCCCCGATGGATGACTGCAGTTCTCGGCCGCAGCCGCGGCTCTACACCGACCTCGCGTCGTGGTGGCCGCTGCTTTCGAGCCCGGACGACTACGCCGAGGAGGCCGAGTTCCATCGCCAGTGTCTGCTCAAGGCCAGCCGGATATCTGTCCGAACGGTACTAGAACTCGGCTCAGGCGGCGGCAACAACGCCACTCATCTGAAGGCCCACTTTGAACTGACGCTCGTGGACATCGCTCCGGCGATGCTCAGAGTCAGCCGCAACCAGAACCCGGAGTGCGAGCACATCCATGGAGACATGCGCGAGGTAAGGCTGGGTCGGTTGTTTGACGCTGTCTTCGTCCACGACGCAATTGACTACCTGACCACGGAGGAAGACCTTACGCGGGCTATCGAGACCGCCTGGATTCATTGCCGTCCGGGTGGGGCTGCGCACTTCTGCCCGAGCTACGTGCGTGAGACGTACCGGCCCGATACCAGGCATGGCGGGCACGACCGGATGCTGCGCAGCCTGCGCTACCTCGAATGGACGTACGACCCGGACCCGGAAGACACGACTATCACAACCGACTTCGCCTACATCCTGCGCGACGCAGCGGGCGTCCGAGTTGAATGCGACCAGCACATTCTGGGACTCTTCCCGCGTGCTACCTGGCTTGCCTTGCTCTCGAAGCAGGGCTTTCTGGTGTCAGTGGAACAGTTCAAGCCGTCGGAACCGGCGTCATCAACCTGGGACACGTTCGTCTGCAGCAAACCGGAGCCGGGTGCTTGATGCGTGGCTTGTCTCGCCTGCCATCAGCGCAAGCTGTTGTCCGTAGACCGCACACCGTAAACCGTAAGCGGTAATCCGTCTTCCCTCGCCGGTCCCGTCGTCCTGTCAATCCGCCGCGCCTGCCGCGGGTTTACAGGTTGCCCCATCTGAGTAGAATACTCGCTTGCCAAACGAAGACCCGGACCAACTGCCGCACCATAAGCCCGGCCTCGAGATAGTCGAGGAGGAGATGGCGCGGGCGACAGGCTCAGCCCTGCCCCCCACTTTTGCCGCGTTCGCGCACCGGAACTACCGGCTATACTGGTTCGGCAACCTCGCGTCGCTAATCGGTACATGGATTCAGAACATCGCGACCGGCTGGCTGGTCCTTACGCTCACCAACTCGCCGTTCTTCGTCGGCCTGAACTCGACCGTGGCGTGGCTGCCCGCGTGGATTGTGTCTCTGCCTGCCGGGGCCATGGCCGACCGGTTCAACAAGCGGAAGCTGATGATCGGCACCCAAACGGTGCTGGCCCTGTTTGCGCTGGTGCTGGCAGTGCTGTACTGGGCCCATGTCCTGACGATCTACCACGTGCTGGTTATCTCGTGCCTGTCCGGGTTCGCGGCCACGATGAACGGCCCGATTGCTCAGTCGCTCGTGCCGGACCTTGTCGGCCGCAAGAACGTCCTGAACGCCATTGCCCTCAACAACGCCATGTTCAATTCCGCCCGAATCATCGGCCCGGCGATCGCCGGCATCCTGCTCGGCACCATCGGCGCGGGCGGCTGCTTCGGCATCAACAGCGCAAGCTTCCTCGCCATCATCGGCGCGCTCTGGTTTATCCGGCTGCCCCGGTCCGAGCCGCACGGTCAGGGGGAATCGGTCTGGCAGCAGATTCTGACCGGGCTCCGATTCGTCAAGGGGCACCGGGACATTCGTGCCATCGTCGCGCTGACAGCGGTCTTCAGTTCGTTCGGTATGATGTACCTGCCCCTGATGCCGGTCTTCGCCCGTGACGTATTTCACTCGGGCGCGCGCGAGTACGGAGTGATGATGACCTGCGTCGGCATCGGCGCGGTGGTGGGCGGCCTGACACTGGCCACAATAAGCAAGACTAAGCACAAGGGGGTGATTCTCATCAACGGGACGTGCTGAATCGGCCTGTTGTCTATTGCGCTTTCCTTTGTCCTGGACGTGCGCCTGGCCCTGAAGCTGATAG
>JAPLUO010000049.1 GCA_026397595.1 Caldifarciminota bacterium | reverse complement strand
GCCGGAAACCCCAGTTGCGGCCGCGCCACAGCAGGCAGGAGATCGCGTAAACCCTTGATTTTCAATGGTGGCACGATTGTTGCGTCCGCCGCCGCGCGGCTTTTCGGCCGCGCTCCTAGGAGTCCGGCCGAAAAGCCACCTACCGCAAGATCGTCATTCTTGCGGCCATTGATAATCAAGGACTTACGTGGTGCCATTTCACGGTCTGCAAGCTACCGGAGGGGTTTCCGGCCGGGCTTCTAGGAGTGTGTCGGAGAACCGGCTATTCTGGACGCACAACCATCAGTTGACACCGGCCTCGCGCAGTACCGCAATAGGTTGTAGCGCCGTGACTCTGTCAAGGGGTTCTCCGACAGACTCCTAGGCTGAGTAGAGGTCGGTACGACGGTCGAGAAAGAGGTCGTTGCGGGGGGTTACCTTCTTGTCCAGAGCCTCTGCCGGGTCAATCTCGGAGATAATGGTCTCTTCTGAATCCGGGCCGGCGCAACCGAGCAGCCTGCCGTCCGGCGCGATAATCTGGCTTCGGCCGTTGAAAGCCAGCCTCTTGTCGCCGAGGGTCTCCGAGCCGGTACGGTTGGCGAGTATCCAGAAGACACGGTTCTCGGTCGCGCGTGTGATGGTGTTGGTGTGGGCGTACTCGAGGACGAGGTTCGAGGGATGGCAGATGATTTGAGCGCCACGCAGGGCAAGGGAACGGGCAGCCTCAGGGAAGAAGTGGTCGAAGCACACCAGCGCACCAATTTTGACCGAGCCGAGGTCGAAAACCGGGAACGGCGAGTCGCCCGGGTCGAAAAGGTCCTTCTCATCGAGGAAGAGATGGGCTTTGCGGTATGTGTGGAAACGGCCCTGGGGAGTCACCATCACCGCCGAGTTGAAGATGCACGTGCCCGCTGGTTGGCCTCGGCGGCCCGTGTCGGACAGTTCGGGCATGCCCCAGACGATGGCAGTGTTCGAGTCGCGGCTGAGCGCGGCCATGGCTTCACAGGTCGGGCCGGCCGGCACCGGTTCAGCAAGCCGGGCGAGCTCGGAGCGCGAGGCAAAGAGATACCCGGTCGTGCACAACTCCGGCAGGACTATGAGGTCGGTGCGAGCATTGGCCAGCGCGTGGGCGATGCGGTCAAGGTTCGTCCGGACCGCTCCGGGTTGAGGGGCGAACTGCAGAAGGCCGATTCGCATTTGGCTAGGTCCGGGGTTTGAACCCTTCGCCGAGGACTTCGTACACGTCGGTGATAATCACGAAGGCGTGCGGGTCAATTTCGCGGATGATTTCGCGGGCCCGCGCTACCTCACGCTTGCCCATGACCGAGAAGACCATGTCCTTCTTCTCGTGGCTGTAGGCGCCCGTCGCGTTCAGCACGGTGGCGCCGCGGTTCATCGTGCTGGTGATTGCGCCGGCGACTGCATCGGCGGAATCGGAGATGATGAACAGCGCGCGGGTGTAGCTCAGACCTTCCAGAACCAGGTCGATTGCCCGGGTCTGCAGGTAAAGGTTAAGATAGCCGTATAGGGCCAGTTCGAACTGGCCGAAGCAGAGACCGGCGGCCGAGATGACGACGAAGTCCACCATCAGTATCGCGGTGCCGGTTGAGAGGTTGGTGTAGCGGTTCAGCACCTGGCCGACGATGTCCGAGCCACCGGTTGAGCCACCGCCGCGGAAAACGAGCCCCAGTCCGGCCCCCAGCATGATGCCGCCGAAGACACAGGCGAGGGTTTTGTTGTCGGTTGCCGGACCGAGATGGAGGACATAGGTGAATCCGTCAATCAACAGGGACGAGATTGCGACGCCGAGGATGGATTTGACGCCGTAGGTCCGGCCGATGACCTTGACGCCGAGGACGAACAGCGGGATATTGATGACGAGGATGGTGAGCCCGACCGGCGTGGCGAAGAAGTAGTTGAGGATCATGGCGATACCGCCGGCCCCGCCGGGCACGATGCGATGGGGTATCAGGAACAGGTTGTAGGCTAAGGCGGTGACCGCGGAGCCAGCGACGACGTAGGCAATCTGGCTCAGTTCACGTAGAATCCGGCTATTCAACTGTAGAAGTGTAGCTTCGAGCGTCGCGAAGTCAACCAGAATCAGTACGACATCGAGCTAACTCAACTGCAGGCAATGAGTTAGGCAAATGTCGCATGCAAAGCCTACTGTCGCACCGATTGTTGACAGATTAGCGCATCGGGATTACAATTTAGTATGCAGAAGTCCCTTGGCATGCTCCGCGCATCACAATTGGTTTCTGATCGGTACCAGATTATTGAGTTGCTGGGGGGCGGCGAAATCACGGAAGTATACAAGGTCAGGGATATTATTGCCGACCGAATTCTCGCGCTGAAGGTTCTGCGGGAGGATGCTCCCAAAGAGGCCGAACTCCGGCTCAGCCGCGAGTTCTACTACCTATCACGCTTCACCCACCCGGGAATCGTCGCGGCTATCGACTACGGCTCAACTCCCGAGCACAGGCCATGGTTCACCATGGAGTTCTTCGACGGGATGCCGATCAACACGTTCTTTGCGAACGGCTTCAGCCATGAACTCGTCGGAGTTACGCTCCAGTTGCTGCATGCGTTGGACAACATCCACGCCCAGGGTCTGATTCACTGCGACCTGAAGCCGCAGAACATGCTGGTTGCTGATGGCGACGGTGAGCCACGCGCCAAGTTGCTCGATTTCGGCTTCGCAGAACGGGCGTCGCTGTCGGATGCGACGGCGCCCCGCGGAACTCTGGGCTACATCGCGCCCGAGGTGTTTAAGGGCGTTGACGCGGACGCGCGTGCCGACCTGTACTCGCTCGGCCTCGTGCTCTATGAGACAATCACCGGTCGGGGACCGGGCAGGGAGAAGGACCTTCGCGCCTGGCTCAAGCGGCAGTACTACTCCGAATTCGAAGCGCCCCGCAAGTTCGACGAGAAAATCCCGGAGAGATTCGAGGCCGTGGTCATGTCGCTGATCCGGAAGGAGCCGGAGCGGAGACCGCGTTCGGCAGCATCAGTGATTGATGAGTTGTCCGGGCCGGGCAAGAGGGCGGTGGCAGTCGAAGGGCCGCGGAAGTACCTCATGGCACCGGGCTTTGTGGGCCGCAGTGACGAGCTGGCCAGGCTGAAGGAGATGCTGGACAACGCGGGCCGGGGTCGGGCGGGCGCGGCCTGCATTTCGGGCGAGCGCGGCGTCGGGAAGAGCCGGCTTCTTTCCGAATACAAGTTCATGGCCCAGCTTGAGGGCGCGACGATTCTCTCCTTCGATCCGGTCTCGCTCGGGGCCAGGCCCCAATCGTTGATTGAGACCGCCCTCGGGTACCTGAGGGTCTATTCCACCACCGGCGTTCCGACTGTTGAGGAAGGCGGGGTCGCGATTTCCGAGGAGACCAAGTACCGGCTGTTCGAGACTGTGACGCAGCGGCTGAAAGAGCTGAGTTCGTCGCACCGGGTGGGACACAGCCTTGTGCTGCTGGTTGACGACTTCGAGTTATTCGACCCGACCAGCCTCGAATTCCTCCGCTATCTCGTGTTCAGCCTGAGCCACGAGCGGCTGATGGTGCTCGTGTCCGGGCTGAAGGAAAAGCGGTTCCTTGACCTGATTGCCGAGTTTGACCGGCGGAGTTACTTCCACCACGTACCGCTGCCATCGATGGAGCGGGGCGAAGTCGAGGCGCTGGTGGGTTCGCTGGTCGGGGAAATGCCGAGCAGCGGAGTGCTTGTGGACTGGCTTATGCGGACCACGGGCGGGAACTCTTTGTTCGTCATTGAGACGGTCTACTCGCTGATCGAAGGCAAGGTTCTGCTGATGCGGGACAACCACTGGGCGTTGGCCGCGGATGCGCTGAACGCGTACCGCCCGCCCGACACCGTGACCGACGTGGTGCGAAGAAGGTTGGAGAACCTCTCGTCCGAGGAACTCGATGTCCTGCAGATCGGGGCGGCGGCGGCGGGGCCATTTGCGCTGGAGTTCCTGCGCGCGGTGCTGGGGCAAGATGAGAAGGTGCTCTTCAACGCGATCGCGAAGCTGAAGAGCCTGGGGCTGCTTCGCAGCTTCGCCGGCGACGGCGAAGCGTCGTTCATTCTCTCGAGCAAGATTCTGGAAGCGGCAGTGACCGAGCGCCTGTCGGTCGGGGAGCGGCGCGAGAACCATCGCCGGGTCGCGCTTGCGCTGGAGCTGCTCTACCCGGAGAAACAGGACAAGCTGATATTCGACCTGGCACACCACTACACGCAGGCAGGAATCAAGGATCGGGCCTACTCCTACTCGATGCGGGCCGGGGCCCGGGCCCGGGAATACCAGTTGAGCGGACAGGCGCTGGGGTGCTTTGAAACGGCGCTCGCGCTTTCGGCGCAGGCGGCGTCGCCGAAGGAACGGGTGGAGTTGATCGAGACGGTGGGGGAGCTGCGGGAAGCAACAGGCAAGTACCCTGAGGCGATTGACATATACATGCAGGGAATGTCGGTTATTGTCGCAGACGGGGAGTTGTCGAAGGACAAGGCGGTGCTTGCCCGTTTTCTGCGGAAGCTGGGGCTGGTGCACCAGAAACAGAGGCATAACGAGGAAGCGCTGAGTTTCTTCAACCAGGCGCTGCTGATGCAGCCGGACAGGGGCACGCCCTCGTGCATAAATATTCTCAATGACCTCGGCTGGTCGTACTGCTCGGCGGGTAGTTTCGACAAGGCTGAGGGGTTGCTGACTCAGGCGCTGCAGCTCGTGGAGAAGCTGAAGAACCAGTCGCCACTGGTCTACAATCAGCTTTCGGCCCGGACGTTGTACTATTTCAGCGTGCTGGCCTGGTCACGGTTCGATTTCGTGCTGGCGTTGCAGTTGGCGGAGCGGAGTCTCGGGATCTACGAGACGATCCGGGATGACTACTACACCGGGAAGGCGAGCCAGTTCATCGCGACCCTGTGGTATCGCCGCGGGGAGCTGGCGAAGGCGCGGGAGTACTACCAGCGGTATATGGCCGCGCAGCGGAAGTCGGGCGACGTGTATTTCCTGTTGCGTTCTCTGCAGGGGCTGGGGGTGATTTGCCAGGAGGAGGGCGAGTGGAGCAAGGCATATGACTGCTTTGCCGAGGCCCTGAGCCTGGCGGAACGAATCGGTGATGTCACGGCCATGGCCGATCTC
>JAPLUO010000153.1 GCA_026397595.1 Caldifarciminota bacterium | reverse complement strand
TCTGAGTCTACGACAGAATCTATCTTTGAGTCTATCGGAAAGTCTATGTCTGAATCTACGACAGAATCTCCGATAAAGTCTACGACAGAGTCTCTGTTCGAGTCTACGACAGAATCTATCAGAAAGTCTCTCACAGAATCTTCGATAGAGTCTCTTTCTGAGTCTATGATTCAGTCTATTGCAGAATCTATTAATAAGTCACCCTACCAATGGCCCCTACCCTTGACTCGCGCGCCTTGCATCCCGTCCCAAAGCGCCGATAATACAAGTGTTATGTCCAGTCGACCCGATTCGCCGTGCAGCGTTTTCGTGCATCGGCTTCCGGGAGGCAGGGCCGCGTGAGGCCGCTGTCTCTGATAACCGAGACCGAGGTCGTATTCAGCCGCATCCGTACCTATGACTGGGTCCTGCTCGCATACGGCATGAGCCACGCGAAGGTCTGGCGTCTGGTCGAAGCCAGGGTGAAGAACCGCATCAACGCGGCCGGCGTGGCGACTCAGGAATGGAACATGTACCGCAGCTTCGTGTGGGAATTGCTCAAGGCGTTTCGCACTCAGACCGGGGAACCGCTGGTGAACGCGCTTGAGCTTGCCATCCGCAAATGGGCCAACTATGGACTCAGGCCTGAGTTGCTGCAGGAATTACTCGGCGACTGCTTCCTGCGTCTTGAGCAGTCCGGCTACGGCGAGCCCCGGTCAAAGACCCGGCCTATCGGAAAGAGGCGCGGGCCGAAGCCTCAGGGTTCCTACGAAAAGGCGCTCAAGAAGGGGCGCGCCTCCCGTGCTCGCTCCGGGAAGGTCGAAGAGCAGGCAGCCAAACAGAAAGCCGGCTCTGCCCAGGCGTCGGAGATCGCCGACAAGCTCAGGCCGATTCTGGCCGCGCGCGAGATTCCCGGTGCCCAGTTTGTCGCCTACTTTGCCTTTGCCCAAAGACTCGGCCGCCTCTCCCGCAACTACACAGCCAAGTCCCTCGCCATGGCCGCGTCGGACCTCATCGATTTCTACGAGGCCAAGTCGCTCGACGACGACGCGCTCCGCGCCATTGCCGCAACCCTCTTCGGTGTGACGAACCTCGATCGAGCTGCCCGCCCGCGCGGGCTTGACAGGGGCGCCGAAAGTGGTCAGCGTCCCCAATCATTCCCCAGCCTTGACGCAAGGGGAATGATGTCCCCGAAATCCCAACCGGGTAACGACAGGTTCAAGGAGGACTGAATGAGCAGGTATCTTCTGAGAGTAGCCGTTTTGGCCGTTCTGACGGCGGGCGTGGCCCAGTCGCAGTGGCTGGACACGACGCTCTACGTCGGCGTGGGGACCAATCCGTGCGCCCTGGCGTACGATTCCGCAAACAACAAGGTCTATTGCGCGAACAGTGGTAGCGAGAACGTGTCCGTGATTGACGGCGCATCGAATCAGGTCATCGCGACCGTGGCGGCCGGGTCCGTGCCCCAGGCCCTGTGCTACAACCCGCAGGGTAATAGGGTCTATTGCGCGAACAGCGGTAGCAACAGCGTGACCGTGATTGACGGAGCATCCAATCAGGTCATCGCGACCGTGGCGGCCGGGTCCTGGCCCTTTGCTCTGTGCTACAACCCGCAGGATAACAAGGTCTATTGCATGAACTCCAACAGCGCCAACGTGACCGTGATTGACGGCGTATCCAATCAGGTCATCGCGACCGTGGCGGCCGGGTCCTGGCCCTTTGCTCTGTGCTACAACCCGCAGGACAACAAGGTCTATTGCGCGAACAGCGGTAGCAACAGCGTGACCGTGATTGACGGAGCATCCAATCAGGTCATCGCGACCGTGGTGGCCGGAACCTACCCCAAGGCTCTGTGCTACAACCCGCAGGATAACAAGGTCTATTGCGTGAACTCCAACAGCGATAACGTGACCGTGATTGACGGAGCATCCAATCAGGTCGTCGCGACTGTGGGGACCGGCTCCTGCTCCTCCCCCTGGGTTCTGTGCTACAACCCGCAAAACGACAAGGTCTATTGCGCAAACCAGCACAGCAGTAACGTAACCGTGATTGACGGCGCATCCGACTCGGTCCTCGCTACCGTGGCGGCCGGTTCCAGCCCCCACGTTCTGTGCTACAATCCGCAGGACAACGAGGTCTATTGCGCGAACAGCGACAGTGTGACCGTGATTGACGGCGCATCGAATCAGGTCATCACGACAGTTGCTGTCGCTTACGCCGGGGCTCTGTGCTACAACCCGCAGAACAACAAGGTCTATTGCACGAACGGTGGCAGCTACAGCGTGACCGTGATTGACGGTGCATCGAATCAGGTCATCGCCACTGTCGCGTCCGGAGCCAACCCCGTGGCTCTGTGCTACAACCCGCAGGACAACAAGGTCTATTGCGCAAACTGCGGCAGCGCCAACGTGACCGTGATTGGCGGCGAGTCGAATCAGGTTGACGCGACTGTGGGGGCCGGGTCTGGGCCCCAAGCTCTGTGCTACAACCCGCTGAATAACAAGGTCTATTGCGCAAACTACGACAGCGCCAACGTCACTGTGGTTGACGGGGCGTCGGACACGGTCATCGGCTTTGTGGCGGCCGGAACCTACCCCTGTGCTCTGTGCTACAACTCACAGGACAACAAGGTCTATTGCGCAAACTATGGCAGTGCCAACGTGACCGTGATTGACGGTGCATCCAATCAGGTCATCACCACGGTGGGGGCCGGGACCAACCCTCGAGCTCTGTGCTACAATCCGCAGGACAACAAGGTCTATTGTGCGAACTGCGACAGCGCCAACGTCACTGTGGTTGACGGTGCATCGAATCAGGTCATCACGACCGTGGGGGTCGGGTCCGTACCCCAGGCTCTGTGCTACAACCCGCAGGGCAATAGGGTCTATTGCGCGAACAGTGGTAGCAACAGCGTGACCGTGATTGACGGTGCATCGAATCAAGTCATTGCGACCGTGGCGGCCGGGTACTGTCCCCTTGCTCTGTGCTACAACCCGCATGATAATAAGGTCTATTGCGCGAACCAGGCCGACAACAACGTGACCGTGATTGACGGCGCATCGAATCAGGTCATCACGACCGTGGGGGTCGGGCAATGGCCTTGGGCTCTGTGCTACAACCCACAGGACGACAAGGTCTATTGCGCGAACTACAACAGCGCCAGCGTGACTGCAATTGGCGGCGCGTCGGACTCGGTAGTCAAGACGATGGCGGTCGGGATAGACCCGTGCGCCCTGACCTGCAATCCGGCCCAGAACCGCATCTACGTCGCCAACTACGAGTCGAACAGCATCTCGGTAATCCGGGATTCGGCGTTCGTCGGGATACAAGAACGCGCGCCATTGGTCGGGCGTCGCCTGACGCTGGAGGCCTATCCGAATCCGTTCAGCGGGCAAGTCCACTTACGGCTTACCGCCATCGGCTTGCGACCCGAAGTGCGGATTTACGATGTGAACGGAGCGCTGGTCCGCGACTTCAGTCCGACCCGCTCCTTCGCTCCTTCGCTCGCTTGCTCCCTGGTCTGGGATGGGACGGATGGCACGGGCCGCAGGCTTCCGGCCGGCGTCTATGTCGTTCGGCTGACTGATGGTGCTGACAGCGTGAACAGAAAGGTTATGCTCCTGAGATAGAAAGCTCAGGATCATAATGGACGGTGGGGCCGTTGAAGAACCCCGATTCGAAGGCGGTCGTGGCGAGTCCGCCTGCACGTGCCCGGCACAACCACCCGCGCGCCCTTGACGTACGCCTGCCGCCCACCTAGAATCCGGCCTGTGCAGAAACAACCTCGCCCGGGCTTAACGAGGACACCGAAATAGGTTGGCGTCCCTAATCATTTTTCCCGAGAAGAATGGGAGGATGGCAGGTTTGCCATCCTCCCGAGACTCGGTCCAGAACCAACCTGCCCGCGTAGCGGCTACGAGAGAAGAAGGATCAATACTGTCAAAAGAAAGCCCAGGATAACAAAAGGGTTTGAATTCATCTCGAAGTTGAGGCTAAACACTGACGACTTTACGTTCACCTTGATCACCATAATCGCAAATGTTAAAAGGGGAATAATCCTTTTTGCGAAGAACGTCTTGTGCATTCTTCCTCCTTTTCATTTGTAGCAGAGTCGGCCTTTGGTCACTCTGCTGACTGGATTATACACTGAACGGCCATGGAGTCAAGAGTCGGCGCAAAGCAGGAAACCGACGTGGCGCGCTCTTCGGGCCAGTGTCGCGTCACGCTCCATCTCATGCTCCAGTCGGCTGCACACGCGCGTGCTTGACATCGGCCTGCCGCAGGGCTATTATCCGGCTGTGCGGAAACAGACTTGCCCGGCCTTCACGGGGATACTGAAGGAGGTTAGCGCCCACAATCATTCGCCCCGGTTGAGTTCGCCGGGCAAACAAACTAAGGAGGAAGAATGGTGCACACAAAGAAGGTCGTTCTGACCGCAATGATCGGACTCGCAGTTCTGGCCCTGCGCTGCGACAAGAAGACGACGGTGACTTACGGGCTGCCCGCAATTTCGGGCATGATAACTTGGTATGAGGCTCAAGGGACGACACCGGCGCACGCTGAAGCCGCAGTGACAGTGGACGGCACGCGGCTGGTGCCGGTGGTTGCAATCAACACCGACACGCTGGACCTCACCAACTATAGCAGTTCGGGCGAATACATGTGGAACAGCGAATGGGAAAAGTACAACGTCAATGTCGGGGCGAGCCAGCAGTGCCAACTTCAGGTCTACCAATCTGACGGTAATGCGTCCAGCCCGAAGCTGCCTCTGCCCGCTGGTTTCAGCCTTACTGCGCCGGCCGATAGCTCGCGGCTCGTGAAGGGGAATCCGCTGGTGATAACCTGGCCCATGGTGGCGGGCGTTGATCGGTACTTGGTGGAGGTCTACGTGCAGTACACTTACAACAACTACGACGACTTCACTCTCGACACGACGATCATCGTTGACAAGGCAGCAACCAGCGAGACACTTCCGGCCAGCACGATCTTCCCGTCGCCTGTGGATACCGTCCTGTCGGGTGACGGCAGTGTTACGGTGGACGCTGAAGCCGGTCCCGATATTGGCCGCGAATGTGATGGCAATATCAGCGGCAACGGCATTGGGTACTTCCTGGCTTCCTCCGCTGATGGCGTCACGATTCGATTCGGCAGCAGCGATACCGGTCTGTGCTCTCCGAGCAGCGGCGCGGGACTGGCCAAGCGCCTGTCAGTTAAGTGGTTGCTGGAACAACACAATCGGATGCTAGGCAACTGATGATGTCCGGAAGATGAGTTTACACCCACCAGCTAATGGCTAGAGGGAGGTTTGAATGGTAAAGAAGATGCTCGTCATCGTAGCGGTTATGAGCGCTACGCTCTTGGCCGCAGCACCGGCTCTCTCCAGAGGCCGGACAGGTGTGGTGCCAGCAGTTCAACCCGTCAAGGTTGCCACTGCCGATGACATCACGATACCGCATATGCTCAGTTGTCAGGGCAAGCTGCTTGATAGCGCGGGCAACCCGGTCAATGAAACCTGCCAGGTGCAATTCCGGCTGTATAATGACTCGACGAGCGGCGGCTATTTCTGGAGTGAAACACAGGAGGTGCCCGTCAACGCAGGGCTGTTCTCAGTTCTACTCGGCTCGGACTCGACCATCGACTCGCTTCCTCAGGCCGGCGTCTGCTACTTGGGCATGACAGTCGGGTCCGACCAAGAGATGAGGCCAAGGTTGCGCATCGCCAGTGCGGCCTATGCTTTTCTGGCGAAGAAGGCCGACACTGCGAACTATGCGCTTGCCGCGGCTCTTGCACGTCCGATTACACCGCCAGTCGTCTCTTCCGAGATTGAAGATGGCGCTGTAACCATGGCCAAGGTCAACCAGTCGGGCGCCACAACCGGTCAGGTCATCAAATGGAATGGGACAGCGTGGGCTCCCAGGGTCGATAGCGCAGGCGGGCCACCGAACGGTCCTGCTGGCGGCGACTTGACCGGAACGTACCCTAACCCTTCGCTCACTGCCACCGGCGTGTCCGCCAATACATATGGCAACGCCACGCAGGTGGGCCAGTTCACGGTGAATGCCAAAGGCCGGCTGACCAGTGCCGGGAATGTAACGATTACCGTTCCTGCCCATACCCACTGGGGTCAATCCTGGTCCGGTTCAGGCCAGGGGTTAGGACTGGCTTCGAGCGACGCCATAGGAGTCCTCGGCACGACCACGGGCACAAACACGGCCGGCGTGCGAGGCGAAGGCGGCTCCAACTCCTACGGTGTAGTGGGCGTCAACGATAACAACTCGACTTACGCCGCCGTTCTCGGCCGCAACGATGCCACCGGAGTGGTTGGTACGCTGGGCTACAAGAACTACGGAGTCTATGGCGATGGAGGAGCGGGAGAAGGTGTTCATGGGACATCGACTTCTGCGGCCGCCGTGGATGGCGTTATTTCGAACGCAGCCCAAGTGGCGGTCATCGGTCAGAATAATGCCTCCTCGCCCGCATGTCAGGGCGGCTTGGGCTACAAGAGCTGGGGCGTTTGGGGCTACCGCGGAGGCGGGGCATATGCTGGCTATTTCGACGGCGGCTCAAGTTCTGGCGGCGGCATCTACATTGATGGCACAATGACTGCAACGGGTACTAAGAGTGCGGTCGTACCAACGTCAAGAGGTCAGAGATTGCTCTACGCGCAGGAAAGTCCCGAGGTTTGGTTCGAGGACTTCGGTGAGGCCCAGTTGGAACGGGGGACCTGCTACGTGCCACTCGATCCATTATTCTTGGAGACAGTGACCGTCGACTCCGAACACCCGCTCAAGGTGTTCATCCAGACGCTCGACGACTGCGCGGGCACATACGTGGAGCGCGACAACACTGGTTTCCGTGTCCACGAGATCCAGAATGGCCACAGCAATGCCAAGTTCATGTATCGCGTCTTGGCAAAGCGTCGTGGTTACGAGAATACTCGCCTGGGGCCCCTGCCAACTGGCGCGGGGCAGTAACGCTCCATTAGGAGGTCATGATGCGGTTATTGCTTTTGATACTGACCGCCACCGTCGTTGCATTCGGCCAGAACTACCGATGCACTTGGTCAGTGATTGACCGGGGCGGAAGCCGGATGAGTTCGGTAAGCTACTGTGACGCAGTTTCGCTCGGCCAGACCGCGGTAGGCCCGATTGCCGGCGCGGACTATCGGGCATTCATCGGCTTCTTCGGTGAAACTTACGGACTGCCAGGAATCCAGGAACAGCGACCTGCACAGCAGACCGCGCAACTCCTGACAAGGCTGGAGATGCCTTCGCCCAATCCCTGTTTTGACCAGACTGTCGTTCGGTATTCATTACGGGAAAGGGCGCAGGTTGATGTTCAGGTCTTTGACCTGGCCGGTCGGTGCGTGCAGACGCTGGTCCATGCGGAGCAGGCAGCCGGGCGCTACGCTGTCGCCTTCTCACGGCACGGCGGCGTTCACCTTTCTGCCGGCGTGTACTTCGTTAGGATGCGCGCCGGCGCATACCGGGCCATCGAGAAGGTAGTCATCGAATGAACCAGCGACTGAACCCAGTGAAAGTCATCCGCACCGTCGAACACTCGGAAAGGTCGTGGCGGCCCTGTCTCGTGCTGTTCTGCGTGGTTCTCGCTGTCGGTAACTGGTTGAGCGCAGGCGAGTTGAGTCCCTGGGGAACGCTCGTTGGCGAGTTCAGTGCAGTGCCTGCTTACTCAAATGGGGCGGTTGGCAACGGTGTCTACGATACATACGGCTACCGCTACCAGTGCGTCGAGTATGTGAACCGGTTCTACGTGCAGATGTTCGCGCACAAGAACATGCACGGCATGGGCAATGCCGGTGACTACTACGATAACTACCAGGAGCTCGAGCTGGAGCGCTACGCGAACGGCGGGACCGAACCACCAAAGCCGGGTGACATTCTCTGCTCGAACGGTGGCACGTATGGTCATGTCGCCATTGTCCGTGCAGTGACATCCGATTCAGTCAGAGTCATAGAACAGAACTGGAACAATGATCACCGTGACAGTTCAGTTGCTCTCGCGATGGACAACTCTGGCGGCCACTACACTGTCGCCCATTTCAGTCCCAGCTACCCAGTGCAGGGATGGCTCAGGAAGCCCGACCTCGCGGATTACATCCATCATGTGGAGGACGATTGGCCTGAATGCACCAGGTACGGCACGCAGGGCTACTGGCACGAGTACACCTTTGTCGGCACAAGTCAGCCGGGGGCTGACTCGTCAATCGGAGTATGCCGTGGGCACATGTGGTGGACAATCAGTAACGGCAACACGAGAGACAACTACGCCATCTGGTGTCCTAGTTTGCTCCGCGACGGTTACTATGAGGTGCGCGCTTTTGTTCCGGCGCGGTATGCCACGACGCACAATGCGCGCTACGAGATTGACTACTACGGCGGGACTGCCGAGGTCACTGTTGACCAGGGAAGCCTCTACGGAGTTTTCGACTCGCTGGGCACATTCCCGTTCCTGCAAGGCTCGTCGGGCTACGTGCTGCTCGGTGACAACACAGGAGAATCGCCGGATACGTTCCATATCGGTTTTGATGACGTGGTATTCATCTATCGAAGACCGATGAACGGAGTTGCCGAGGCTAGTTCGCGCGGCACCATTGAGCTGACAGTCTCGCCCAATCCCTTCCGGTCGGGTGTCGAGGTATCCTACGCCCAAAACCGGCCCGGACCCGCGACGCTGAGAGTCTATGATTGCACCGGGAACCAGGTCCGCGGATTGGCGCTGCCCGAGCGGCAGCCTGGACGGTATTCCGCCAGGTGGGATGGAACCGGCGAAACCGGTCAGTACCTGCCGGCCGGAAGCTACTTCATCCGCCTTGTGATTCCAGACGGCTCATCAACGCGGCGAGTGCTGAAGCTACCGTGACAAGTCATGAGACTTGTTCATGTCCACTGACATGATTCCGCGTGACTGTGGGATTGGCTCACTGATTTCCACGCTGAGAACGGGCGTGCGACTGCTGAAAGAGCGGGCCGCCAGCGCCCGAATGATCATTCCCAAAGGAGGATGAGATGAAAAAGAGTCGTGGTCTGCTAGCGTACGCAGTTTTCTTTGCGGCCTGCCTCTTGCTGCCCGCCGCATTGCACGCACAGCAAGGAAGCATGGACTGGACACGGGCAACCGCCCAGGCCGGATGGTCAGGACGGGAGGCCCACACCTCGGTCGTCTTTGACAACAAGATGTGGGTGCTTGGTGGGCGGGTTGGGAGTTTGCGGATGGAGAGCGATGTCTGGTATTCCTCGGATGGCGCGAGCTGGACGAGGGCATGTTCCTCGGCCTCATGGTATGCGCGGTTTGGCCACACCTCGGTCGTCTTCAACAACAAGATGTGGGTGATAGGTGGGTACGACGACAACGGCAACTGCCGTAATGATGTGTGGTATTCGTCAGATGGCGTGAGCTGGACACAGGCAACCGCCAGTGCCGGTTGGTCAGGACGGGAGGCCCACACCTCGGTCGTCTTCGACAACAAGATGTGGGTGATGGGAGGAGAGGACGGCTACGGCACGCTGAACGATGTCTGGTACTCATCGGACGGCGTGAGCTGGACACAGGCAACTGCAGGTGCTGGATGGTCGGGGAGGGCGTATCACACCTCAGTGGTCTTCAACAACAAGATGTGGGTAATAGGAGGGGGCCACTACTCTGGTGGTTACCAGTACCTGAACGATGTCTGGTACTCCTCAGATGGCGCGAACTGGACAAGGGCGTGCTCCTCGGCATCATGGTCGGCGCGTGCTGGCCACACCTCGGTCGTCTTCAACAACAAGATGGGGGTGATAGGTGGGCACGACGGCGCCTACCACAACGATGTCTGGTACTCCTCAGATGGCGCGAACTGGACAAGCGCGTGCTCCTCGGCATCATGGTCAGCGCGGGCTGGCCACACCTCGGTCGTCTTCGACAACAAGATGTGGGCGATAGGGGGATACTACTATTCTGGTGGCTATTACTACCTGAACGATGTCTGGTGGTCACGAGGCGGGGTCACGCTGGTCGCCCCGAACGGCGGTGAGAGTTGGGCTGGAAACAGCACTCAAACCGTCCGCTGGCGGGTATTTGGGAATCCGAGTAGCTGCAGATTGCTCTTGTCCCGGAACGGCGGATCCACATTCGCTGATACTATTGCGACCGGCATCGCTCCGACTGACACGACTTACAGCTGGCACTTGCCTATTTGGGACTCGACCCGGTGTCGGCTGAAGGTGCAGGGGTTGGATAGTAGTGGGGCAGCCATCATCGAGGACGCCAGTGATTCGAACTTCACGATTCGAACTGCAGCGACTGTCGTCTCTCCCAATGGCGGCGAGGTTTGGCCTGGAGGAAGCAGCCAGACCATCAAGTGGCACACAGTTGGTTCCGGGTTTGCTCGGTACCGACTTCTGCTCTCGACAAACGGCGGCTCGACCTACCCTGATACGATTACTCCCAATGTTGCTCCGACGGAGACGACGTATAGTTGGCACGTGCCGACCCTCAATCTGAATACCTGCCGGGTGATGGTGCAGATTCTGGACGCCGGAGGCGCGCTGATATCCCAAGACGCGAGCAACGCCAACTTCACGATTCAGACTGCCGCGACTGTTGTCTCTCCCAATGGCGGCGAGACCTGGCCAGGAGGAAGCACCCAAGCCATCAAGTGGCACACAGTTGGCTCCGGGTTTGCTAGATACCGACTCATGCTATCAATAGACGCCGGCTCGACCTACCCTGACACAATTGCTCAAAGCGTCGCTCCGACTGAGACAACGTATAGTTGGCTGGTGCCGACTCTGAGCTTAGCCACCTGTCGTGTGATGGTGCAGATACTGGACGCCAGTGGCGGAGTGATATCCCAGGACGCGAGCGACGCCAACTTCACGATTCAGACCGCCGCGACTGTCGTCTCTCCTAATGGCGGCGAGACCTGGCCGGGAGGAAGCAGCCAGACCATCAAGTGGCACACAGTTGGTTCGGGCTTTGCTCGATACCGTCTCCTGTTATCAATAAACGGCGGTTCGACCTACCCTGATACGATTGCTCAGAGTGTCGCCCCAACTGAGACAACCTATGGTTGGCACGTACCGACTCTGAATCTGGCCACCTGCCGAGTGATGGTGCAGATACTTGACGCCGGCGGCGGGGTGATATCCCAAGACGCGAGCAACGCTAACTTCACGATCCAGACTGCCGCGACTGTTGTCTCTCCCAATGGCGGCGAGACCTGGCCAGGCGGGAGCAACCAGACCATCAAGTGGCACACGGTCGGTTCCGGGTTTGCTCGATACCGACTTCTGCTTTCACGAAACGGCGGCACGTCCTACCCTGATACAATTGCCTCCAATGTCACTCCGACTGAGACAACGTATAGTTGGTTTGTGCCGACTCTGAATCTAGCCACTTGTCGTGTGATGGTGCAGATACTTGACGCCGGCGGCGGGGTGATATCCCAAGACGCGAGCAACGCTAACTTCACGATTCAGACTGCCGCGACTGTTGTCTCTCCCAATGGCGGCGAGGCTTGGGCGGGTGGGAGTAGTCAGACCGTCAGGTGGCGGATTGTTGGCACCGGCTTTGCGCAGTATCGGCTGTTGCTCTCCACTGATGCCGGTTCAAACTATCCTGACACAGTTGCTCCCAACGTCGCTCCGACTGAGACGACATACGACTGGACCGTTTCGTCAGCCAACTCCCTAACATGCCGGCTCAAGGTGCAGATTCTGGACAGTCTGGGCACACTCATCTCAGAAGACCCGGGTGACGCGAACTTCGAGGTTGATTCCAGACTGCCCGCGTCAGTTCGCGACTTGCAGACTGTCGGAGAGAGACCGCTCAGGTCCGCCACGTTGGGATGGACAGCCCCTGGGGATGACAGCATGACCGGCTTGGCATCTGGGTACGACATCCGATACTCTCTATCGTCGATAAACGACTCCAGTTGGCAGTACGCGAACCAATGCACCGGCGAGCCCGCGCCGAGCACACCGGGGGCGTGGCAAACCTACACGGTGACGAGTCTTCAAGTCGACCGGCGATACTACTTCGCGATGAAGACATGGGACAACGCCCACAACTGGTCTCTCTTGTCGAACGTGCCGTCCTGCAGCACAAGTTCTCCGATTCTCGCTTCCTCGCAATACCCGATGTTCCGATACGGCCTGCAACACTCGGGAAGAAGTCCCTACAACGGGACGCAAAGTTCTGACCTCAGGTGGTTCTACAATACTGCCCAGCCGATAATATCCTCGCCCGTAGTGGCTCCGGACACAACAATCTACGTTGTTTCGGAGAATGACACCCTCTATGCTATGACGCCGAGCGGGGCCCGCCGCTGGTCGTACTACCTGGGGCAAGGAACGCAGTCCGTACCGGCGATAGCCTCTGACAGCACAATTTGTGTCGGTGATGGCCAAGGGAATCTGGTCGTCTTTCCCCGGAATCTCTCGGCCCCGCTGTGGCGCTATCACACGGGTGGTTCAATCCTGTCCTCACCGGCAATCGGCAATGACGGCGTTATCTACGTCGGCTCCAATGACGGCTATCTGTATGCCATTAGCCCCGACAGTACGCTCAAGTGGCGCCACCACATAGGCTCGGGAGTCCGTTCTTCTCCGGCAATATCGCCAGACAGCACCATCTACGTGGGCGCCGATGACGGTAAGCTGTATGCGATAAACCCGGACAGCACAGAAAAGTGGAACGTGGCAATGCCGGCGGCCCTTTACTCGTCGCCACTGGTCGGGCCGGACGGAACGGTCTATGTCGGTTGCCTTAACGGCAAGTTGTTCGCGGTAGATAGCCAGGGGACTGTCAAATGGAGTTTCACAACCGGAGACAGTATCATCTCATCACCGGCGATTGATGCTGAAGGGAGAATCTTCTTTGGTTCTTGCGACCACAGCGTCTATGCAATCGAGGATTCCGGTTCCTATGCAAGGCCAGTCTGGCGGTATCAGACCAGCGGTGCGGTCAGGTCATCTCCTTCGATTAGCACTCAGGGAACGGTCTACATCGGTTCTGACGATGGCAATATCTATGCGTTCAGAGGCTCGGACAGCACGGTGGTCTGGACAAGGACAACTGGAAGTGCAGTTCGGTCATCACCGGCGATCGGCGCGAATGGCACGATTTATGTTGGTTCGGATGATGGCAGACTTTACGCGATTGGATATGCCTCGGGAATCGAAGAGAGAGAAGCCGCCGTGAGGCTCGATATTCCCGCCTCGGACGTTCTCTGCCACGGAGAACCCAATCCATTCGTCTCGATGACGACAATCAGATTTGGCCTATCCCGGGCAGGCAGGGCCAGTCTCAAGGTCTATTCCACTGCAGGCGCCGTGGTCAGGATTCTTGTCTCGGAGTCCAAGAGCCCAGGGTACTATGCTGCACCGTGGGATGGCATTGATGACCGGGGCAGAAGCGTGCCGGCTGGCATCTATGTTTGTCGTCTGCAGACTGCTGAAATCCAGACGACGACGATAATAGCGAAGCTCAAGTAGTCGCGACTGGCGCTCGCAGGGGAAACGCGTGATACTCTCTGGCTTCCTAATCCGAATTGTGTCAACGGGTGATGGATGATGGCGGTCGGGTGATAGAGTAACCGGGGCGGTAGGGGCTGCCGGGAATCTGGGGACGCTGACCGCACTTCGGCACGCGAACACCGAACCTCGGAACCGCGGGATCGCTCTGCTTGACTCTCAGACGCTCTCATCCATAGTGACCGCGGTGCCGCGCCTGCTTGACGCACGGCCCCGAGCGGTTAGAATAGAGTTGTGAATAAGTCCCCGATTCAACGCACGAAGGCCATCAGGTTGAGTGGCAAGCCCGGATATTGGGTTGCCCTTGACCCCCGCAGCAATCGGCGGGTCGGTGAGGGTCGGACGCTGAAGGCTGCCGCCCAGCGTGCCGACGAGGCCGGCGTGAAGGACCCGGTCTTCGCGCAGATCCCCCTTGAATCGTGCGCCCTCGTGATGTAGCCGGGACTTGAGGTCGCTCCCGCTCCACTTCTACGAATTCGAAGCTGAGCCCTGCCGGGCATTCCCGGCCGGCCGCACGGTCCAGCGACCCATGGTCCCGTTTCGCCTGAGCTCTGGCGACCGGACCACCGCGACCCTGCTCGGGCTGCTCGATTCCGGCTCAGACGACTGCGTCTTCCATTTCAGCCTGGCCGAGGAACTCGGCATAGACTGGCGTCGGTGCCCAACCGCGGGGTTTCACAGCGCGAGCGGGAAGAGAGCCAAGTTGCACTACCACATGGTGACGATGACGGTCTGGGGTGCGCGTGGCCCGTTCTTCTCCTATCAGATGTACGCCGGGTTCACGGGGCTCCCGGCCGGGAGCAAAGGCCTTCTCGGACAGACCGGCTTTCTTGACCGCTTTGATGTCACCCTCAGCCGCTCCCGCGGCACGGGTCGCCTGACCCTTAGCATTCATTGAGCCTGGACCACCGGAGTGGCCGAAGGCGCTGGCCGCATTTCGACATTCGACTACCGAGCCACGGGACCGCGGGATTCCTCTGTTTGACTCTCAGGCGGCCTCTTCTATGATGACAGCGGCACTCTCGGAAACCGGAATACAACCGCCAAGAACGCCAAGCGTGCGCAGAGCATTTCCGTCTGGACCCCTCTTTGTATCTTGGTGACTTGGTGGTGAAATCCTATCTCAGTTATCGGGCTGCGATGCGTTTGACTACGTCCGCCCGATCGATATAATCGTCGTATGACGATAGCTCTATCGATGAGGTGACCATGGAAACCGTAACCATATCTCCGAAGTATCAGGTCGTTATCCCGAAGCAGATTCGGCGGAAGCTTGGGCTGTGCCCGGGACAGAAGGTGCAGGCAATCGCATACGAGAATCGGATTGAGCTGGTTCCGGTGCGCCCGGTCCGGAAGATGCGGGGGTTCCTGAAGGGCCTGGACCCGCGGGTAAACCGTGACGACGACCGGCTGTGAATGTCGTAGATTCCTGCGCGTGGTTTGAGTATTTTGCCGACGGGCCGAACGCCTCTTTCTTCTCCCCAGCCATAGAGGCAACCCGGAAGCTGGTCGTTCCCACGCTGAGTCTCTACGAGGTGTTCAAGCGGATTCTGGCGCACCGGACCGAGGACGACGCCCTGCTGGCGATAGCCGTGATGCAGCAGGGAACGGTGGTTGAGCTCGACGCCAACGTCGCCCTGAGCGCGGCGCGCATCAGCATTGACTGCAGGCTGCCGATGGCGGACAGCGTGATGCTGGCGACGGCGAGGGCGTTTGGGGCGGCGCTCTGGACCCAGGACGAGCACTTCAAAGGTCTGCCCGGAGTCCGGTATCGACCGATGCGGGAGTAAGTCTGGGACGCTGACCGCGTTCGGCGCTCGACCGCCGGACCACGGAATCGCGGGATTCTTCTGTTTGACTCTCAGGCGCTCTCTTCTATAATGACCGTGCGGTCCGGAATTCCTGGGGACAGTCCACGTCGGGACAGTCCCCGAATTCCGTCCCGCGCAGCGCCGGGGTGGTGGAATTGGCAGACACGCTTGGTTGAGGGCCAAGTGCTTTACGGCTTGCAGGTTCAAATCCTGTCCCCGGCATACCACAGACGATTTTAGATTGCAGATTCTAGATTGTAGATTAGGGAGCAGAACCCCAGAGGCGGTGTACGCTGCTCCCTTTGGTCGCAGCATGTGCGCCTGCAACCCCCTGGCGCAATACCATTGTAGATTTCAGATTGAGGAACAAGCCCGGCGCGGGAGGACAGGCAATGAAGGGTGAGGATGGAGTGAAATACGGGATGACGCTGGGCCAGTTCGAGCGGGGAGCCCGGACGGTCCCGGCCCTGACCGCATCGTATCTCGCTGACCTGGGCGAGGCCAAGGGCAAGCAGGAGCTGTTCAAGCATCAGTCGCCCCAGATTCTGCGGGCGCTGCGCGAGAGTGCGATCGTCGAGAGCGCGGTGTCATCGAGCCGCATCGAGGGCGTGATGGTCCGTCCGGCAAGAGTTGCGGCAGTGCTGCGCGGCCGGGCAGCACTCCATGACCGTGCTGAGGAGGAGGTGCGCGGGTACCGTGATGCCCTGCGGCTGGTTCATGAACGGGGCGCTCGTCTTGCAGTGTCGGAGGCAACCATCAAACGTTTGCACCAGGTTGTCCGTGGCGAGGTGTGGGACGCAGGCCGATACCGGGAGAAGGCGATGGACATCATCGAGCGTTACCCGGACGGCAGGCACAGGGTCCGGTTCAGCGCCGTGCCTGCTGCCCAAGTCGCGAGCACGATGGGTGAACTTGTGGAACAATGGGACGTCAATCGCACCGGGCAGTTGGTGCACCCGCTCGTCGCCGCAGCCGCAGTCAATCTCGATTTCCTCTGCATCCATCCATTCCGCGACGGCAATGGCCGGGTTTCACGTCTACTGCTCCTCTTGCAGTGCTATCACCTCGGTCTTGAAGTCGGCCGCTACGTCAGCCTTGAGCGACTGATTGAGCGCAACCGGAACCGCTACTATGAAACGCTTGAGTCAAGCTCCCAGCGCTGGCACCAGGGACGCCACGACCCGTGGCCGTACATCAACTACATCCTCTACATTCTGAAGTCCGCTTACCGGGAGTTCGAGGAACGGGCAAGCAGCACCGGTCCGCAGCGCGGGGCAAAGACCGAAGCGATAGTGAAGGTAATCCAGGACCAGCCCGGGTCATTTCGGGTAGCCGACGTCCAGCGGCTGGCGCCTGCGGCCGGGCCGGACCTCATCCGCCACGTGTTGAAGCACCTCCAGGCGCAAGGACGAGTCAAATGCCTGGGTCGCGGGCGGTCGGCACAGTGGCGCAGGACGGGCGAGTGGAATTAGGTATCAACTCCTGAATTGGGTAATGAATTGGGTAACATGCTCGGCGTCTATTGGTGGTGAATTCCGTGTCTGATTCCCGCGTCACTATCCTGCTACTCGACGGCGTTGGGTGCGGCGAGCTGCCGGATGCGGCGGACTACTCTGACCAAGGGTCCAACACGCTTGCCAATCTGGCCAAGGCCGTCGGCGGGCTGAATCTGCCGACGCTGGCCGCGCTGGGGCTCGGCAACATCACACCGATTCAGGGCGTCCCGGCGCAGGCGCACGCTCGCGCATCATTCGGCCGGATGGCCGAGCAGTCTGCGGGCAAGGACTCGACCGCCGGCCATTGGGAAGTTGCCGGGCTGGTGACCGATAAACCGTTTCCCCTGTTCCCGAACGGGTTCCCCGCCGAGTTGATACACAGTTTCGAGCAGGCAATCGGCCGCAAGACCCTTGGCAACGTCGCCGCATCCGGTACGGAAATCATCAAGGAGTTGGGTGAGGAACACATCAAGACCGGCTGCCCGATTGTCTACACGTCGGCCGACAGCGTGCTCCAGGTTGCCTGCCACGAGGATGTCATCCCGCCGGATGAGTTGTACCGTATCTGCCAAGAGGCTCGCGGTCTGTGCGCCGGGCCTTTCTGCGTCGGCCGCGTCATTGCCCGGCCGTTCACCGGCAAGCCGGGCTCGTTCAAGCGAACCGCCCGGCGCAAGGACTTCTCCTGTGCACCACCGCTCCCGACCTTGCTCGACAATGTGAAGGAAGCCAGCCTGCCGGTTGTCGCCATCGGCAAGGTTGACGACCTGTTTGCCGGCCGCGGATTCACCGAGACTCACCATTCGGTCTCCAATGCCGACTGCCTGCGCCTGACCGTCGAAGCGATGGAGAAGACACGTACCGGGCTCATCTTCGCGAACCTCATTCAGTTCGACATGGACTGGGGACATCGGAATGACACTGCGGGCTTTGCCGCCGGTCTTGCCGAGTTCGACGTGTTCCTGCCCAACATCCTGAACCACCTCGACCGGCACGACCTGCTCTTCATTACCGCAGACCACGGCAATGACCCGACCACGCCTTCGACCGACCACTCCCGCGAATACGTACCGCTGCTGGCACTTGGGCCCGCGTTCCGCGAGGGCGTGGACCTCGGCATCCGCTCGACCTTTGCCGACCTGGGCCAGACCGCAGCCGAGTTCCTGAAGGTGAAACCAACCCCTCACGGCACGAGCTTCCTTGAACTCATCCGATGAGTTCCTTGGAGTGCGCGCAGCGCCGAGCTGCCGCCTTTCCGGAAAAGCGGGAGCTTCGCCCCTTCGCTTCAGCCGGGGCGCCAGCTTTGGACTGCGGCAGCATGGCTGCCGCCTTGCCGGAAAAGCGGGAGCTTCGCTCCCGCACTCCAAAGTCACCTGACCCGAATCATGTGGCACCATAGCCCTCTGCACCAACTCAGCGAATCCGGCGCATACATGGTCACTGCGGGCGCGTACGGAAAGCAGCGGCTCTTCGCCTCGGACGAGCGGCTGGACATGGTGCAGGAGAAGCTGTTCAAACTGGCAGCCGAGTACCACTGGCAACCGCAGGCGTGGGCCATCATGGCGAACCACTACCACTTCGTCGCGGTTCCGGAACACGAGGCCGCGACCCTTGCGGACATGGTCAGGACCCTCCATGCTGGAACCGCCCTGGCAGTGAACCGGCTCGACCGGACGCCCGGCCGTCAGGTCTGGTTTCAGTATTGGGATACGCATCTGACATTCGAGAAAAGCTACTTCGCGAGGCTGAACTATGTGCACAACAATCCGGTACACCACAAGCTTGTGCCGGTCGCGACGGCGTACCAGTGGTGTTCGGCCGGCTGGTTCGAGCAGAAGGCCAGGCCTTCGTTCTACAAGACGGTCTCGAGCTTCAGGTACGACAGACTGAGGATTCCGGATGATTTCTGACAGGGGAAAAACGGGGGCTTCGCTCCCACACTCCATTCGGGGCGCTAGCTTTGGACTGCGTGCAGCGCCGAGCTGCCGCCTTTCCGGAAAAGCGGTAGCTGCGCTACCGCACTCCAAGGTGGCTCCGCCACAAAGAGAAACGGGAGCTGCGCTCCTGCACTCCAGGAGCTTTCTGAAGGAGATAATAACGTGACTAAGAGCATTCAAGCCAGCTTGCTTCGCGCCGCCCGCGCCGCGGAGGACCGGGCTTACGCGCCCTACTCGCAGTTCAAGGTCGGCGCCGCGATCCTGACCAGCAGCGGCCGCATCTTCTCGGGCTGTAACATCGAGAACGGCTCATACGGCCTCACCGTCTGCGCGGAACGGGTGGCGGTATTCAAAGCGGTGTTAGGCGGCGAGCGCAAGGTCAAGGCCGTGCTGGTCTATGCCGGCACGGTGAAGCTGACGCCGCCATGCGGCGCGTGTCTACAGGTGATTAGCGAGTTCTCAGAGAACCCGGAAATCGTCCTGTCGAACGGACGCTCGACGAAGACGTATCGCCTGAGGGAACTTCTGCCGCTGGGATTTCGGTTCTAGCTGATTCGCTCAAGCCCGTTCATGTAGGGCCTGAGCTTCTCCGGCACGACAACCGAGCCGTCGGCCTGCTGGTAGTTCTCGAGTATCGCCACGAATACGCGCGGCAAAGCTAGGGCTGAGCCGTTGAGCGCGTGCGGGTAGAAGGTCTTGCCGTCCCTGCCCTTGACCCGGATGCCGCCGCGCCGGGTCTGGTAGTCCTCGCAGGCCGAGATTGACGAAACCTCAAGCCAACGGTCCTGCCCCGCGGCCCAGGCTTCGAGGTCGTAGGTCTTGGCCGACTGGTGCGCCATGTCCCACGCCGCCAGCCGCTTGACCCGGTAGGGCAGCCCGAGGTCACGCAGCAGGCTCTCGGCCTCTGCCCGCATCTCCTCTAACGCCTCGTAGGACTGCTGCGGATGGACGATGCGCACGAGTTCCACCTTGTCGAACTGGTGAATCCGAACCATTCCCCGCACATCCTTACCGTACGAGCCGGCCTCGCGCCGGAAGCAGGGCGTGTACGCCACATACTTGAGCGGAAGCTGGGATTCGTTCAAGGTCTGGCCCCGGTGGTAGTTCACCAGTTGCGGCTCGGCAGTCGGCACGAGATACAGGTCGTCTTGCGTCTTGTACATCTCGCTCTCAAGGTGCGGCAATTGGCCGGTGGCTTCGAGCGTGGCCGCGTTGGCCATGACCGGCGGCGCGATTTCAGTGTACCCGTGCCGCCGTGTATTGATGTCGAGGAAATAGTTGATGAGCGCCCGCTCGAGCAGCGCGCCCTGCCCTTTGAACACGACGAACCTTGAACCGGCCAACCGGGCCGCGGCCTCAAGGTCAATCACGCCCAGCGCCTCACCGAGGTCCCAGTGCGCGAGCGGCTTGAACTCAAACTTGGGCGGCTCGCCCCAGTGGGCCACGGTTTCCTCTTCGGCAGTGACCGACGCATGGACAACGTTCGGCAACTGCCTGGCCAGCTCAGCCTGCTCGGCCTCGATGCGGGCCACATCGGTATCGAGCCGCTTCACCTGTTCGGAAATCTCGCGCGCCTCCGCCATCTCGGCCGCACACTCGCGCTTCTCCTTCTTGGCCTGGCCCACCGTCTCGGAAACCTGCCGCTGCTGGTGACGCGCGTCGTCGCGTTCTTTCGAGAGCCGGCGACGGTCCGCGTCCAGCACGATTATCCGTTCGATGTCGATTCCGCAACGCCGCAAGGCAAGCAGCCGCCGCGCCTCATCCGCGTTCTCGCGTATCAGTCTAATGTCCATTGCCCCAGCCCCTAACGCCTGGTCTCCAGGCCTTGTTGAACCGCCTTGACCACGAGGTCGTATTCGATGTTCACCGGTTCGCCGGTGCGACGCTGCTTCAGGTTGGTGTTCTCCCACGTGTGCGGGATGATGTTGACCGCGAACTCGCCGGGCCGCACCGACGCCACGGTCAGGCTGACGCCGTCAACGCAGACCGAGCCCTTCTCAACCAGCAGGCGCGAGTTGCGCCGGTCGGTCTCGACCGCGAGCACCCAGTACCCTGAGTGCTGCTCGATTCGACGGACCTTGCCGACCTCGTCTACGTGGCCCTGCACGAAGTGACCGCCCAGCCGGTCCCCGGCCCGCAGCGCCCGCTCCAGGTTCACCGAGTCGCCGGTCTTGAAGCGGCCCAGGCTTGTGCCGGCCAAGGTCGCGGCAACGGCCTCGACGTCAAAGCTCTGCTTGCTTGCCTTGGTCACGGTCAGGCAGCAACCGTTCACGGCCACGCTTTCGCCGAGCTTCAACTCCGCGGCAAACCCGGCCTGAATCGTGAACACGCGGTTGCCCTGCTGGCTCGTTGCCCGCTCAATCCGGCCGACGGTTTCAATGAGCCCGGTGAACATAGCCTTCGGTGAGAAAGTCCGGGCCGATGCAGCGGTGCTCCACCGACTTGAGTTCTATCGCCTGCCCCAGCCCGCGTGCGGCAAGGCCAAAACTGAAAGACTTGCCCGGGCCGAGTATCTTCGGCGACTGGAACACGTACACCTTGTCAACGATGCCTGCTTCCAGTGCCGACGAGGCCACGGTCGTGCCGCCCTCAATCAGAACGGTCTGCAACTGCCGGCGGTGCAACGCTGCCATCACGTCTGCCCACTTCAGCAGCCCGCTCTTCTCCCGCCCGACCCGCAGCACCTCGACGCCCCTTGCCCAGAGGCGTTCGACTCTCGCAGCATTGCTGCTGGCAGTGAAGACCAGCACCGGCCCCGGCTCCTTGAGGAGGCGGCAACCGGGCGGAGTCGCAAGGTCCGAGTCGAGGATAACGCGCACGAGTTGCTTGGACGGCTTCACGCGGCAGGTCAGGAGCGGGTCATCGGCAATCACGGTCTTGACCCCAACGACAATCGCGTCTGCGCAAAGGCGCAGCCCATGCCCGACGACGCGCGCCTGCGGCCCGGTTATCCACTTCGAGCGACCCTTGGAGTCGGCAATCATGCCGTCGAGCGTGGCCGCAACCTTGAGGATGACAAATGGCCGGCGCTTACGCAGGGAGGTGAAATAGGCCTCGTTCAGCCGCCGTGCCTCTTTCCCCAGCAGCCCGACCGATGTCTTGATGCCACAATCGCGCAGTTGACGCATCCCCCTGCCGTTCACGCGCGGGTTCGGGTCGAGCGTCGCCGCCACGACCCGCTCGATTCCGGCCGACTGGACCGCGTTGGTGCAGGCCGGCGTCTTACCGTGGAAGCAGCACGGCTCCATTGTCACGTAGAGAGTTGTACCTTGTGCCCGACGACCGGCAGCGTGAATCGCCTCGACCTCGGCATGGGGCCCACCGAACCGCCGGTGCCAGCCGCGACTCACAATCCGGCCGCCCTTGGTGAGCACGGCGCCGACCATCGGGTTCGGGGAAACGTGGCCGCAGGCGCGGGCAGCCAGTCCCAGCGCCTCGGCCATGAACGCTTCGTCTTTCAACCGCCAATCATAGAAGCGCACCCGATGTTGTCAAGAAACCGTATCGCGCGGCGGCGAAGCGGCAAGGCCCGAGACCGTCATTCTGCCCTCTGCGATTTGACTTCTGCCTTCTGAATTCGTCCGGCTGGTCCGACCGCTCGCCCTATGTGTACTCTATCTGGAAACTGTCGTGTTCGTGTCGATACTCATCCCACTCCACTGTCACATCGCTCACCTGCGCCTTGGGCGGCCCCTTGCGCAGCCGCTGGACCAGTTGTTCGAGCTCCTGCCTATCCCCCTCAGCAGTCACCTCGACCCGGCCGTCAGGCAGATTGCGTACGATTCCGCACAAGCCGAGGCCCGATGCCTCCCGCACCACGAACATCCGGTAGAACACGCCTTGAACTCTACCCGAGACAACTGCTCGCAGCGATGCTCTGTCGGTCTGACCGGCCATAGATGAAGATAGGCGCACACGTACATCGTGTCAAGCGACCCTTGGCCCCATGTGGATAAGTCGTTGGCAACCTGGGCACAAGCTGCCGGCAAGCCGCGCACAGCCGGTGGGTTTCCCGCGCCGGTTCAGTGAGCAATCAGTTGGCAACCGGTGATGAACCTGCTGACAACTTGACTAGGCAAAACCCCGGTCTATAGTCAATGTCGAGTTGACCATGAAGAACCGGCTGCGAGTCTGTCTGGCGAGCGTAGCGCTGCTGACGCTCGTCTCCGTCGCCCACGCGCAGGTTGTGGCTGAGACCATCGGCTTCAACACCCGGGACCGCCAGTTGTACGGCCCGGCGGTCCGCTTTATCGCCTTCGACTCGCTCTCCGGCACCCACGCGGTCTGGAAGGACGGGTACGGCTCAATCCGGTACAACTTCCGACCCCGCAGCGGCGGCTGGCGCTGGCCCGGCGGCATGGTAATCAACGTCGACCCGCGCAACCTCGGCTCGATGGACATCGACGTCAGCCAGGGCAGCGCCATGATTGCCGCCGACCACCTGTACCGAAACACGCACGTCTTGACCCGGCTGGCCGATACCGGCCCGGGAACCGGCGCCTTCTTTGAGGAGGAAATTGGTGGCGACTGCCGCTACGCACTGGTCGGCGCGGCCAACTTCGGTTACTACAAGTTCGCCGCCCTGAGCAACGACTCACTCTTCTACCGGGCCTACTTCGCCGTGATCCCCGTCGGCCACGTCGGCGCCTTCCCCGCGTTCAACTTGGCCGTATCCAAGCAGTCCGGCCGCTACAGCTTTGTCTGGGCTGAAACCGAAGGCCCGGACCGCGGCACGCTCTTTCTCAAGGAGACCCCGAACAACGGCCAGAACTGGTTCGAGACATCGCGGCTCTCTGACTCGGTTCCCTCGCCCCTGTCCCGGTCCCTGCTTTCCGGCTGCGGAACCTACGACACCATCCGAATCCACCTGCTGGCCGACTTCTACGACGGAAGCGACGTTCTTCACTCGCAAATCTGGCACTACGCCAAGTACCCGGCTCCGTCCTGGCACATTGTACACGACTACACTTGTCCAAGCGGAACCCGGCTGGGTGACGATGCGCTGGCCGCGGACCGGCCCAGCATCGGGATGAACCGGGCGCTGGGCGAACTCTATGCGGTGTGGGAGCAATTCGACCCGGACAACGTTGACCCGGCGACCGGGCTGTGCCGCGCCGACATCTGGGCCGCCCGCACGATTGACAGCAGCTACAACTGGGGCCCGGCTTTACGCCTGACCCGGCCGGACAGCACCAGCAAGCGCTTCCCGTTCCTGAGCGAGGTGGTCAATGATACGCTGCACATCATCTACTTCGCAGACCAGGTTGCCGGCTTCTCAGAACAAGGCCAGGGCCCGCAAACCAGCAACGCGGTCATCTGCCTCCGCGTACCGGTCAATATGCTGCCGACGGGAATCGCGGATAGCAAGACGCTTCATGCTCGACACTTCACGCTCAACGCCTTCCCCAACCCTTTCCGCGGGACCACGACCATCCGGCTTTCCGGTTCACCGTTCGTCCCTAATCCTTCATCCTTCACCGTTCGCGTCTTCGACGCCGCGGGCCGCCTGGTCGAGTCCGCGTCCCTCGGCCCGAAACTCCCGCTAGCGGTGTCGTTCGGCGGCTCGGTTCGGCCCGGCATCTACTTTGCCACTCTCGGCACCGGCCCGGGGGCCGCGACCTGCCGCATTGTGAAGACACCGTGAGAGGCTAAGGACAAAGTGGAAAGGGGAAATGGCAAAGTCCGGACTTGGGATTCTCCACCTTCCACCTTCCACTTTCCCCTCTCCACTTTCTCCTTTCCCCTTTCCACTTTCTTCTTCCCACTCGGCCCTCCTGGCTTCGCCTGATTCGCGGATTGACAGTCTGAACATTCATGCTATCCTCTGTGCGAGTTTAACACCGCCAAGGAGGAAAATTGGCTAGACATTGCGAGATTTGCGGCAAAATCGGCGTGGTCGGCTCGACTATCAGCCACGCACATAACGTGACCAAACGAAAGTTCGAGCCCAACCTGCAGCGCGTCCGGGCCAAAGTCGAAGGCGGAAACAAGCGCATCTGGGCTTGCACGCGCTGCATCCGCTCAGGCAAAATCCAGAAGGCCTGAGGCTCTCAACCGCGAAATAGTGAATTAGGAATAGCGAATAGTGAAATACGGAACAGTGAATTGTGAATGGTGAATAGTGAAAGCCGGATCCGCCTTTCACTACTCTCAATTCTCTATTCACTATTCTCCTCCGGGAGGTCTTTTGAAGTGTCTGATTACTGGCATTACCGGTTTCGCCGGCAGCCACCTGGCTGAGTATCTCCTGTCCCGGGGCGACAGCGAAGTGCACGGCACGATCCGCTGGCGCTCCCGGACCGAGAACATCACCCAGCTCGGCGACCGGATTACCACTCATATCGGCGACATCCGTGACGCGACCGCGATGTACGAACTGGTCCGGGACGTTAAGCCGGACCGGATTTACCACCTCGCGGCCCAGAGCTTCGTGCCCATGTCCTGGGTCGCTCCGGCCGACACCATCACGACCAACGTCATCGGCCAGACCAACATACTCGAGGCAATCCGGGCGGTCGGCTGCCCTACCCGGGTTCAGATTGCCGGCTCCAGCGAGGAATACGGCATGGTGCTGCCCGAAGAGGCGCCGATAAAGGAAAGCAACCCGCTCCGGCCCCTCTCGCCCTACGCCGTCAGCAAGGTCGCCCAGGACCTGATGGGCTACCAGTACCATCAGAGCTACGGCATGCACATCGTCCGCACGCGTGGGTTCAACCACACCGGTCCGCGCCGCGGGGATGTGTTCGTCACCTCCAACTTCGCCAAGCAAATTGCCCAGATTGAAAAGGGCAAACAGGCGCCGGTGCTCCACGTCGGCAATCTCGAGGCCGTCCGCGACTTCACCGACGTTCGCGACACGGTTGTCGCCTACTACCTCGCGCTCGAACGCGGCAAGCCCGGCGACGTCTACAACGTCGGCACCGGCAAGGGCTACAAGATTCGCGAGATGCTCGACATCCTGCTCAGCTTCTCCAACGTCAAGATCGAGACCCGCCCGGACCCGAAGCGGATGCGCCCGAGCGACGTCGAGCTGCTGCTCGGCGACGCCACCAAACTCCGCACGGAAACCGGGTGGGAACCGAAGTACAAGTTCGAGCAGACGATGAAGGAATTGCTCGACTACTGGCGCGCGAGAGTCTGAGGATTTCCCGATTGTCAGTCGCCAGTTTACCTTGAACCGGATACTGGTCACCGGCATCGAAGGCTTCGTCGGCGGCCACCTCGCCCGTCATCTTTCCGCCGTTGGCCACGCGGTCATCGGCCTGCACTGGGCTGACGCGCCGCCGGGCCTCCCGGCCGAGCTTCACCGCGGCGACATCTGCGACTTCGAAGCCACCCGCACCCTGCTGGAAGCGGCCCGGCCCGACGGCATCATCCACCTTGCTGGCATCAGTTCAGTCGCGATGTCCGAGTCCCACCAACTCAAGACCTATGAAGTCAACACGCTGGGCACGCTCAAGCTCCTCGAAGCGACCCGCCAGTTCGGACTCAAGTGCCGCGTCGTTCTCATCTCCTCGGCTGACGTCTACGGCCGCTCCAACGTCGGCCGACCCTTGAGCGAAGACGCGCCGCTCCAGCCGCTCAGCCCCTATGCCCTGAGCCGAGTCCTGACCTGTGAGGCCGGAAGGTTCTACCACCGAACGTTCGGACTCGACGTCGTCATACTGCGGCCCTTCAGCCACACCGGCCCGGGCCAGACCGCAACGTTCGTCTTCCCCAAGGTCGCCCGCGCCATCGTGCAAATCGAACGCGGGGCTGCGGAACCGGTCATCGAAATGGGCAACCTCGAAGTCCGGCGTGACTACACCGACGTCCGCGACGTGGTCCGGGCCTACGGGCTTGCGCTCGAGCGTTGCGCCGCCGGCGAGACCTACAACGTCACCTCCGGCAAGCCGGTGAGTATCAAGGAAGGCGTGGACTACCTCTGCAGCCTTGCGCGCGTCCCGGTCAAGGTTCAGAGTTCGGCCGCGGAGTTCCGACCGCATGACATCCCGCTCCTGACCGGCGACCCCTCGAAGTTCGCCGCCGCGACCGGCTGGAAAACGGAAATCCCATTCACCAAGACCCTTTCCGACCTGCTGAACTACTATCGAAGACTCTAGGGCAGAATTCCCAATGCCCAATTGCCAATTCCTAACCTGACCGAGGACGGTTGGACACCAACCAACGCAATCCCGGCCGCGATTGGACATTCGTTAGGAATTAGGAATTGGTAATTCGTCATTCCTCTCCCCGATGAAACTCTCCGTCATCATCGTCACATGGAACAGCGCGGCCGACATCGAAGCGTGTATTGACTCCATCAACTTCGGCTCGGAGTTCGAAGTCATCGTCGTGGACAATGCCTCCAGCGACGCGACCCGCGACAAGCTAAGCACGTTTCATCACTTGAAGCTCGTCGCCAACGGCGCGAACTACGGCTACGCCCACGCCAACAACCAGGGCATCCGACTCGCTACCGGCGAATACGTACTGCTGCTCAATCCGGACACGAGAATCGAACTCGGCGCGCTCGACACTCTCGCTCGGTATCTGGACACTCATCCGGTGGCCGGCGCGGTCGCACCGCGGCTCACGAGCCCAGACGGCACGACCCAGTTCTCGGTTCGCTCACTTCCGACCGCGGGGTCTATCCTGTTGGAGCTGACCGGGCTTGCCCGCCTGTTCCCGCAGAGCCGCGTCTTCGGCAGATGGAAGATGAAGTACTTCGACTACAACCGGCCCGCCGAAGTCGAACAACCGATGGCCTCCTGCCTGATGCTTCGAAGAACCGCCCTAGCATCCCTCGCTCCTAACTCCTCACTGCTAACTACTAACTTTCCCATGGACGAGCAGTTCCCGATATTCTACAACGATGTCGACTTCTCAAAGCGGATGGCCGATGCCGGCTGGAAGACCGCCTATCTCCCTGACGCGCGGGTGGTCCACCGCCACGGCGCCAGCACGAAACAGGTGCGCGCGAAAATGATACGGGAATCCCACCGCTCCGCGTTTCGCTACCTCCGCAAGCACGACCGGTCCGGGCTATTCTGGCTCAAGGCGGTTGTCCTCCTGCCGCTGCTCGAACTCTCGGGCCTCGTGCGCGTCATCGCCTACCGCCTTCGTCGCAACCGAAAAGACTGAGGCCTCCGGCATTCGGCCCGGCTAGGGCGTCCGGCTTTCCCGCGCAAGGTCGTGGTCGATGCTCACCGCGAAGTGTCCCGCGATGTTCGGCGCGGAGTTCGGGCAGACGTATCCTCAGCCGTGTGCTCGCTTGCGTCGGCACTTGCGTCTGCTCCTGAATCTTAACCTTGACCTTAACCTTAACCTCCCGCCCTATCCTGTGCCCAACCGCGCGCCGTTCGCAGAGCCGTTCAGGAAGCCCAACGCGTCGTCGCTCGCGTCAAAGCTCAGTTCGA
>JAPLUO010000409.1 GCA_026397595.1 Caldifarciminota bacterium | reverse complement strand
CCGGCCTGGGTTGGGGCGGACCTGGCACCTGATTGGGTTGTTCCCTCCAAGGGATCTCGGGTTTTGTGTCCGGTTCGTTGCCTCGACCGGTTCTTGGCAACGAGTCAACGCTTCAGCCGAGGCTATCCGGCAAGCGCCGGCTGCCAGGACCAGAGAAATAGCTTCAGCAGATTGTGGGTAAGACAGATTATCAGCCACTCCGCATCCACGTTCTCAAGCCCCCGCAGCAGAAATCGCCGGAAACCGCGGGCCTCTTTGATCTGGCCGATTGCCGGCTCGGCAATCTCTTTGCGCTTCGCATAGGTGCAACGTCCCTTCACCGTCCGTAGCTTGCGCGCCATCCGTTCCTTGGTCGTCAGCCCTTTCGGTATCCGGCCGCGCGGTGCCGGCGGTGGCGCTTCACCATGCTTCAATCGCCCGGTCGCAATGTAGGCGTCAATCCCTTCTCCCCGCAAGAACTCTACGTTCTCATCGCTATAATAGCCGTTATCCAATGACATCTGTTTCGGACTCAATCCGCTCAGATTCACCTTCAGACGTTCAACCATCGGCTTCACCTGCTGCTTGTCATTACACTCCTGGGTCACCCCAGCCGCAACGATCACCTGATACTCGGAGTCCACTGCCACCTGGCCGTTGAAGGCCTGCTCAAACGCCTTGGTCGCACCATCCCTCATGATCCGGGAATCAGGATCGGTGAAGTTGCGTTGGGCTTTCGGCTGCGGTCGCACGTCGGACTCCGCCTTCGCCTTCTCCGCTGCCGGTTGTGCAGCTCGGGCTTCCTGGCGCGCCTCTTCCTCTAAAGCCTGTCTCGCTTCCTCTATCTTCTGCAGCCGTCGTTCCCGAAACCGCAGCTCCTCCGGTAGCTCATCGCCCCGCTTACCTCTACCATAACGCGTGTCTTCCGCCGCATCCACAGCCTCTGCCTCAGCCAGCAGCCGCGCAATCTCGGCTTTCAACTCGTCCGTCTTCTTCTGCATATGGTCGTAGCTCATCGCCTTGTGCTTGGAAGCATTGGCCTTGACCTTGGTGCCATCCAAAGCGACATGACCCAACTTCACCAGACCGGCTTTCTGGCAGAGTCGCAGCACTTGCAGAAAGATCCGGCTCAAGGCCGTCAGATGAATCCGGCGGAACTCCGAGATCGTATCGTGGTCCGGGTACTGATTGCAGGCCAGCACCCGAAACGGAATCGAGTCGTAGGTGCTCTTCTCGATCCGGCGGGAACTGGGCACACCGATACAGTAAGCGTAGAGCAGCAGTTTGGTCATCATCACCGGGTGAAACGGTGCTTGGCCGCCCCGTGAGTTGTCGTAGTAGTTGATGATCTCCGATAGATCGAGTTTGTCGACAACGTCGCTGATGAAACTAGCCAGGTGGTTTTCTGGTAGCCACTCCCGCAGTGAGGGTGGGAAGAGGAAATCCTGCTCAGGACAATAGTCGCGGAAACGTTGAGTGCCCATAACCATTAGACGACCAGCGCACCGTCACGTTGCAGACCGCGGTGGTTCTCCGACAGGCTCCTAGTGCCTTGATTCTGGTTCTGACTTGCGCCAACTCGTTGCGTGCCGACTCCAGTTCTGGAGTCAGCGTACCACGCAGGCGGCGAATCCGCTCAGTGAGTTCCTGCCGCGTGGAGTACTCCTTGCCGCAGACAGGACAAGAACAGCCCTGCACATGGTCCAGGGCCGAATCCAGCAGCTTCTCGTGTTCCGAACGTGCCTTTTCCAGTCCTGTCACGGCCCGCTCGGAAGCGCGCAGTCTCGGGGTAAGGCCTGCTATCTCCGCAGCAGCCTCAATCTCGCCTTGCCGCGTGGTCTTGAGTGCAAGCTCGATGGATGACCTCTGCGCCGCCAGCTTCTCCCGCTGGGCCGTCACTTCCTCCCATTGCAGGATTGTGCGCTCGACTTCGGACAGCGCTTTGAGTCTTCGTTCGAGTTCCTGCGCGCCTCCCTCCAAGACGGCCACCGACTTGAGCGCGACATCTCTTTGGGTGGTAAGTCTGGCCACCCCAAGACGTGCTTCAACGAGTTGAGCCTCCGCTCGCTTGCGCTCGGCGTCAGCCCGAAGGCTGGCGGTCTGCCTCTCGTTGGCCTCTGGCTTCGCCCGGACCAGCCAATCCAAGTTGTCACGGGCCGCCGCAATTGAGGCGAGCCGAGTCTGCATCACGGATAGACCCGCCCGCTTCTCTTCA
>JAPLUO010000494.1 GCA_026397595.1 Caldifarciminota bacterium | reverse complement strand
GGGAAGCTCAGACTCGTATACATGTACATGTCCGCAGCAGGACGAATAGAAGCTTGAGACTAACATCAGACCGGAAGGGACCGAACCAACACTGGAGGGCTATAGAAACCCAAGCTTGACAGGTGGCTCTTCATAGAAGTGCCCCGAATTACCCCGTGTAGGAACTGGAAACGCGCGTGTCCCGCGCGCCGCCGTCAGCCGTAGGCCGAACATTGGAGAGAGGAACGCGCGTCGGACCGGCAGATTCTCCTCTTGAATTCCCGATTCTCCACGGACTACCGCAACTCCGGGCGCTGGCTTGTCTACGTCACCCCGGTGCGTTTGTTGACTCGGGCTCGCGCCCGCGTAGCATTGTCGCGTCCGTGATGCAATACCATAAGGAGGACTGATGGTTCGAAGTCTGCGATACCCGGTTCTTGCCCTGCTGCTTGTTTGCGCGCTGGCGCTCGGGCAGAGTCCGTCAAGAGCCGGCTACAAAGGCGGTTTCCTCGTGTCGGGTCAGGCCGGCGCGAGCATGATCTTCCACAAAGAGGCGACCGACGCGATGAATACCGAGCTCTCTCTCAACTTCGCGCCCCGCGTCCTCTACTTCCTCATGGACGGCCTGGGCGCGGGTCTGGAAGCCAGCGCGAGCTACTTTGCCGACGGCTACAAGACAACCGGGGTTGCGGTCGGGCCGCGCATCGCCTACTACCTCGTCCAGACCAACACGAAGTATCCGCGGGCCTGCTGCCTTACGCCCTACTTCGGGCCCGGCTGGTGGATGCCGTTCGCTGGTCTCTCGGTGCTCTACCTTACGAACCGGGATGACTACGGCGGGACCATTTCCACTTCGAACGGATGGCTGGCAAGAATCGGCGCGGGGATGTCTCCGCTCATCGGCGACCGTGGCACCATGCCCATTGAAGTCGGGTACGAGATGCAGAGCGTCAAGTACGGGGCCAGCCCGGCGCAGAGCCGTTCGAGGGTCTACCTCGAGGTCGGGTTCGGCGCCTTCCTCTTCAAATAGCCTGTTACGGTTTCACTTCGCCGGCCCTGCCCCCAGGGCCGGCTACGCATTACCTGCGTCCGCCAAGCGCAACCCGCGACTCGCTGTCCGCCGTCCGCCACTGCAAACCGACGCGTAGCGTCGCCCTGAGGGAGTCGGACGAGTCGAAGGGTCTCTCATCTGGTCACTCGCATCTCGCAACTCGCCTCTCGCAACAGCTCTCTCTACAAAGCTCCCTCGAAAGCTCATCGGAAAGCTCGCCGGAAAGCTCATTAGAAAGTTCTTCAGAAAGCTCCGTCAAGCGCTCATTCAAACGCTCATATCAAAGCTCCGTTCAAAGCTCAGCGAATTGCTCACGAAACTGCTTCTCGCATTGCTTCGTGCATTTCTCGTGAAACAGGTCGCGAAACTGGTCCTTTCGTGGGTCAGTTCAAACCTCGGTCCAAAAGCCGATCTAAACCTCAACCTAAACCTTAGCCTATCCCTTCTTCGAATCCGCTAACTCTATCTTGCTACACCGCTTAGGCCCGAGCCATTGATAGAACCGTTCCATACTGGCTTGGCTTCGGTCCGGCCCGTCAAACCAGATCGGCCGCCGCTTGAGAAGGTCGCTCACCACGATCCGGTACTGCTGCCCCTTGCGTACCGAGATTTCGTCAACGCCGATAGTCTTGGGGCGTGGTTCTCCGGCGCGCCGCAACTGCTCCCGCAAGTACTCTTTCTCCAGTTCCTTTGTCGTGTGCCAGTCCAGGTGCAGAGCGCGGGCAACATCCCTGATGCTGGCGTCACGACACCGACTGCCTACGTCACGGGCAAAACGTCGGGTATAGCGGGGATTGTCCGCCAGGAAGTAGAGCTTCTCCTGTTTCACCGTGCCGCAGTGCCGGCACCGGACGCGACGCAGTTCCAGCTCCAGGTAGATGCGGAGAGGACCGCAGGACAGGTCGCGGACTCTTCGTCGGCGGTGGTCATAGCCGGACCGATGGACCGTACCACAGGTCCCGCAGACGGCTTTTTTCCCCGACGTTTGAGGACGATGATACGCACGAAGCGATCACCGGACAGACCTTTCACCGTGCGCAGCGGCCGGAAACCGGGGAAGGCATAAGCCTCTGCCTGTGCGGCACGCAGACAGGTCGGTCAGATGTTTGATTCTGCGCATGACGAAAATCATGCCAGATTTCCGGGCCTACTGCAAGCAAGACAACATGCCGTCCTACAACGACTTGGGCCAAGACTACCCCATCAAACTACCCACACAAAAGCGCGAAGAGCCCACTTTGGTTACGTATGCGCGCGACGTTCCCAGTCTCCTCGCCAGTTCGGCGCGACTCAGGTTCTGCTGTTCCATCAGTTTCCAGACCTGTTCGGCGAACCCGAGCTTCAGCACCTCGGCCCGGTATCCGGGATCCCGGTCAAGACCCTTGGACGACTCGGCATAACGTCCATCGCGTTCAATGGCCTCAACGCTCATGGCAGGCCCGTCCATCATCTTGCGTAGCGATACCATATGTTAACCTATATGTTTACAGGGTCAAGTCCGGTGGAAGCCAGCGAGCCCCCGATTCTTGTCGAGCATCAGTGGGAGTGTAGTGCCGCCAAGGGCAGGGGTCAAGGCGCGCACTCGGTGCGCGAGTGGCCAGTTTCCAGTTGCCAGTGTCCAGTAGCTGGACACGAGAGACCCTCTCGTCAGACTCAGACTCGGCGTCGGTCTGTAGTTTTTCAGGTTAGGGCGTGGCGGGCGTGGAAGAGGGCGTACGGCCTACAGCTCACGGCTGGTGGCTCATTCCGCCCGACTTCTTCAGGAACGCTCTGCCTTTCTCGGTGAGGACATACGTGCCGGTCTTGGGCGGGCCGGTGAAACGAATGAGCTCCAGCTTGCTGAGCAGTGCCAGGTCGCGCTCAAGGGTGCGCCGAGCAACGTCCGCGCGGTGTGCCAGCCCCGGCGCGCTCAATCCGCCGCTTTCGTGGAGCAGCCTGAGCAGCCGCAGGAGCCGAGCCTGGCGCACGGACGTCACTCTGCCGAATACCGCGCCACTTACACCGCCACTTACACCGCCAGTGCGGGCCGGGGTCTGGGGACGCATGAACGCTGCGGTGAAGAAGGTGGTGAAGGTGAATTTCGGCGGCTTGAGACCCGCCCCTGCCATCCAGTTCCGCATCCGGGCGATGCCGGTTCCCATCTTCTCGATATAGTCGAGCCGGTGAAGGAGGTTGGCAATGTTCCGGTTGCGGGTGACCGAGCGCTTGCCGAATTCCTCGGGGCTCAGTCCTTTGGGCAGGCCGCCGGGGTTGGATATCTCGACCCGGTCGTCGAATATCTCGACCATCACGTTTGCCCCGCGCTCGAAGTAGTCGCGGTGGCATACGGCGTTGACCACGGCTTCGCGCAGAGCCTCAAGCGGCAGTTCCGGGATTTCCCGGCGCTTGAGTGCGCCGGTGAACTCGTACCGGACCGGCAGGTGCTGCCTTAGGAATACCATCGCGCCCTCAATGCTGCTCAGGGCATCCTCGTTGAAATCCTTCCGGTCGAGCACGTCGGATTTCTCCGTGCCTTTGTACAAGGCGCAGGTGACGACCGTATGACGGTAGGTATGCTCCAGGTTCCTGGCAAAGAACAGTATGCCGGTGTTGTTGATTGCCGCGCTGTCCGGCCGGTCATTCGCCGCGCCGAGGTTGCGGAGCATCGTTGACGTGTCGAGGACTTCGGTGATGCCGGCACGGGCCAGGAACTTGCCGAGCTTCTGTTGGTCAAACCGTGCCTGGAAGTCGAAACCGGGGTTCTCCATCTCGTCGAACCGCACCTTGCCTTCGGCCTTGAGGAATTCGACTATCTGGTCCCGGTTCAGCTTCTGAGAGCTGGGGCCGACCCGCAGGTAGAAGCCCTTGGCGCACCGGTACGGTTTGTCGCTGCCCTCCGGAACGTGGACCACCAGCACGGTGCCGGCTTCCTCAAACGTCACGGTCAGGGGCGGGTCGCAGTGATCGGCCGTGTTCAGCACTCAGGATTTTGCCTCATCCATGTTCGGCAGGCCTTTGATTGAACGGTCCGCGGCCACGCCCAGGATTATCCGGCCACCTGAGGCATTGGCGAAGGCGGCGATGTCTTCAGCAAGGTCGGACAATGCTTCCTTGAAGTCGAGACGATAGCCCTCACCTTCCTGCAGTAGAGGTCTGAGTTCCTGGTCGGTCATGCTGCCGGCACCTCACTCAGGCCGGCCGTCAGGCTATTGAGACGCCGCTGCGCCGGGACTTCGGGATTGTCCCCAAGCCGCTCCACCGGTACTTGCCTCAGCTTGCGCTGGTAGTTGTCCGGCAGGAGGCACGCGCGCCACCTGTTCTTGTCGAGCACCAGCAGGAGTGTAGTGCCACCAAGGTGAGGGGTCAAGTGTGCGCAGCCGATGGCGCGAGTTTGCAGTTCCCAGTTTGCAGGTCTCAGCGCCGAAGGAAGCACGGATGCCAGCGGTTGTTCTGCGCCATCATTCCCGAATGCGGATTCGGTGTGGCTCGACCACGAGTAGCTTGCCTCGGTAATGCGTAGGCTCGGGGTGGAGTGCGATGTACGCCGACATCCGGCTGAGGAACGCGGGTATCCTTCGGGGTGGTCGTGGACATCGAGCGCGGTGATGCCGCGATAGCGTGCCGGCGGGTAGGTAACGATGTCCGCGAAGTCGCCGTTCAGCGATACGAGTATCACGTCCAACTGCTGAGCCTTGTCGATGACGCGGGAATCAGGCGAGTCGTGGTCAATGTGCTCACGAAGGCGCAGGACCTCGTGCCCGTGTGAACGCAGATGTTCGATGATGGCGTTTGAGATGCAGTGGTTCGCGAAGAACCGCAGACTCATACCGCGGCGACTTCGAACTCGGCGAGGTCGCGCGCGTAGCTCAGGCAGGCGGCAATCTGTTCACGGGTGAGGTCAGGGAATTCGCGCTGGGTTTCCTCTACGGTCCTACCCGTCGCGAGGTAGCCGAGAATCAGGCTCACGGGAATCCTCGTTCCCTTCAGCCGCGGCTTTCCGCGCAGCACATCCGGGGTGCTGACAATCTCGTCACGCCAGTCAGTTGCCATATTCACATCCGATGACTCAGTCTACTGACCTTCTCATAAATAGCTTGACAAGAAGGGAGGAGTATGGTATAATTCCGCATGAGCAGACTGATGATCAGACGAGACTTTGCTGCACTGGAGATGAGGCGACGCGCAGGCGTCGCTTTGCTCAAAAAGGGGGCT
>JAPLUO010000354.1 GCA_026397595.1 Caldifarciminota bacterium | reverse complement strand
GCCATATATGCCCAGCCGGTCGCGGAGGTCGAATGCAGACAGGTCATGCCGGTTCTTCCGGCTGAGCGCCTCGACCTGCCGGTCCACTTCGCCAATCATGAACGGCGATAGCGCCAGCGTTGCCGGAATCAGGACGAACGACACCGCGAACTTGAGCACCTTGATGGCTTTGAAACGGTTGAATAGCGGGAAAAGAATCCATGCCGCGGTGAATGCAACTATCGACAAGGTGGGCACGTTGAACACCAGTCCCCAACCGGCCAGCAGAAGACACGGAATCGCGAGGATGAAGAGGATGATGCCGGCGGCGGTGCCGGCCAAGCGCCGCATCAAGCGTCCGGCCGCCCGGCCCGCGGCCGGCCTGGCATCTTCCGATGCTGCTTCACGACTCACTGCCGGCAGGACGGAGTTCAGACCGGTGGCTCATGGATACGGCAATTGCCGCGCCACCCGCTTCGCCCGGTTCAACTGGTCCTGGTACCCTTCGCCGCTCAATGCTTTCTCAGCCGCACCCTCGACGTCCGGGTCAGTATCCTGCACCGCCGTGGCAATCGCGTTCATGCCTCGCTCGTCCCCAATCTGGCGCAAGGCGATTATCGCGGGGAATGAGGGACAGTCACCTATTAGAGTCCGGGTGGCGAGGGCGCTCCCGACGTTCCTGAGCGATGGCAAGGCGCGGCACGGATAGTCCTGCGCGAACTCGGCTGGTTCTACGACGACCCGCACGAGCAGCCAAGGTGAACCGCTGCCGTCCCGCCGCCCCAGATTGACATCTCGACCCACGGAAGTAGTATCATTTTGCTATGGACCACGAAACCTGCCCGGCCATTGTGAAGGCGGCGATGCGTTTCCGGAATCCGCACCATTGTTCCAAGCCCGTGCTTCAGGGCACTGTACATTTGTAAGGAGGCAGTCTTGAGACACACGATTGAGGCGGTCATCGTCGGCGTTCTACTCCTGGCGGCATCTTGCCTCGGGTACGGCGGGTTCGAGGTAACCAGCACATTCAGCAACATGGGAGGTCTGAATCAGAAGCTGGACTCGCTCAATCACGCGAGGAACGGGACTGGCAGATTCACATACAGGTCACCGATGTGGTGGCTCGGCGGGCACGGCGGCGAGTACGTGGGCCCGGTCACGCTGGGCGGTTCCGGGGCGTTTTCAATATGGCACCACTCCCAGGCTGATTCTCTGGAGAGCAGGCTGTTCGCCATTCGCGCGAACTTCGAGGCCGGATTCCCGTACAGCCCGATCGAGTGGATCACGGTCAGGCCGTGCGTCGAACTCGGTGGCAACGGTATGGTCGTCTACGCGCAGACCCTCAACGCGGACTCCAAGATGTGGTTCGCCGCTTGGAACGTCGGTGCCGCGCCCGGCATCGAGTTGATGGGCAGCCTGCCGACGTCGTCCGAATCCTCCATCGGGCTGTTCGTCAAGGCCAGCTACTACATCCCGTTCTCCGGACCGGCGTGGTTCGGGGACAAGGACCCCCCGGCATTCAGCTTGAATGGTTTCGCCATACAAATCGGGCTTCGCTTCGGAAGGACCGTCTCTCGTGCTGAAGGGGACGGGTTCGAGTACTGAGGGTGCGGCGCCGCCGCGGCCCGGACACGTCCTGACTTCCTGCGTATCAGGCGCGAAGCGCGAGCTTATGGGCCGGCGGCGAGCAATCAGACCGCGCATCTGACGGAGTCGGCTCATGGCCCACGGCAGACGTCCATCGACGTCCGGCCGCACTCCGATCCCAATCGCTGGCCCCCGCCCAAGAACCGATATAGCCCTCGTTTGTCACCCCGAGCGAACCCGTTCGACTCGTCGCGCTGCACTGTCATTTCGAGCGAGTCCGACGAGTCGAGAAATCTCGTCCTTCGGCGCGGCTCGCTCAGGGCAGGCTCCGTGAGTCGAAGGGTCTCTCAGGCGAGATTCCTCGACTCCGGCGAGGACGCCTTCGCTCGGAATGACAACACCCGTCGGATGAGAATGACCATCCTGTTCGGCCAAGCGTACTCGCACGCATTTGAGGTTCAATGTCGGATTCGGGCCCCTATCCCCGATTTGACAAGCCCGGCCCGTCCGCTACCATCTTCGCGGAGGTATCCGATGAACGACATTAGACCGACGAAGACTGAGTTGCGCAAGCAGCCCGCGTCCTTTGATTGGAGGCAAGGATGAGTATGGAGTTTCCGAACGTGCCCCGGAGAGCCGGCGACCAGCCGCACGTCGTCATTCCGTATAGCTTCGTGGACCGGGAGTTTGCCGGCAGGCTGGCCGGGACGCTGCGCCGGGACGGAGTCAGCCCGTGGATTGATGAAGTCGACATGTCGGCAGGGGTGTCTCTAACCACGAGGATACTGAAAGCAACCCGACCTATCGACTTCGTTATCCCAATTATCTCGGCCACATCGGTCAGGTCCGGCTGGGTGCAGCGCGAACTGGAACCGATTATGACGAAGGAACTCGCCGGGCGAGTCGTTGTGTTCCCGGCGAGGGTTGATGGCTGCCCGTTGGCCGCCTTTTTGAACAGACGGCCCTTCGCCGACTTCCACGGTCTTGGCTGGAACCGGGCCTACGAGAGCGTCAAAGTCCGTGTCCAGCGACGTGCCGTCACCGAACCGGCGCATCCGCCGCCGGCCGTTCGTCCGCCACCGGCCGCCCCGCGCGTGTCGGCTGCTGATGAATTGGCGCCCCCCGGTACGAAACGGATATTCCTCAGCTACGACCATGAGAATGACGGCAACCTCAAGGACGTCCTGGTTACCTGGTCAAAGCAGCCGGGCTTCGCGCACTTCTCGCTCTATGAACAACCGGTCACGGTACCAGTGGACAGCGGAGCCGCCGAACCACTCAAGCGCGCAATCGCCGAGAGGATTGGCGCCGCGAGCGGGTTTCTCTGCGTCGTCGGGACAAAGACCTTCGGCAATCCCTGGGTGGAATGGGAGATCAAGAAGGCCGACGAACTGGGCAAGCGGATGGTCGCGGTCAGGGTAAACCGTGACTGCACCGTCCCCGAGGTGTTGTCCGATGTCGCCGCGACCTGCGCGATGTCCTTCACATTCGAGGGTATAAGGAAGGCAATTGATGAAGCCTATGGAGGTTGTTCGCTTGAGTGATTGACGTCGGGCCGCCAGCCGTCCGGCAATTCCGCATTCTGTACTACAAGCGTGCAGGATCGTCGTTTTCGCGACGTTGTTTCTCTCCGCCGCCTCTGTCCTGAGGCCGTCGGGGTCCTGAAGACCGTCGTCAAGTGCCACCCGCGGCGACGCAATGCTCGGGCTCGGGTCGGGACT
>JAPLUO010000428.1 GCA_026397595.1 Caldifarciminota bacterium | reverse complement strand
CCCGCCGCCGAGTGCGAACGACATCGAGGCGTGTTTCTCGTGTCGGCGTCTCGCCGTTCCCCGACATCAAATCTCGACTCCGCCGCGCACCTGAGCTTCATCCTTCCGCCTTCCTCCCTCATCCTTGCCCCTGGTGTCCCGGCCGTGTAGCGACCCCACCGACGTGGGCTGAAGAACTTGACAAGACAATTGGATTGCGTTAGAACACTGCGGGCATCTGAGCAAAGCCGGAGTTCGTTTCCGGACATCGGCACAACCGAACTTGCGTCCCCGTTGAGAGAAAAGCGCGCAAGCGCAGAAAGGCGCAATGACGGTTCGTACAACGTCCGTTTGGGGCAGCCTGCCGCCGGCACCATTCGCGGTGCTGTGGGCTTGCCTTGCCGTCATTCTGCACTGCCCGCCCAGTCTGCAATTCCGCGACGGAATCCGAACCCACCCGGCGTTGACGGAGCAGGCAGAATCGTTAGCGTCCGCGATGGACCATCACGCCCGCGACGTGAAGAACAATGTAGAAACCCTGAGGGCGAAGCAGCAACTCTAAAAGAAGGAGAGAAGATGCGGAAATCGGGAGCGGGCCGAACCAAGCTGATGTGTGACCAGTTTGTGAAAGTCAAACCCGAGGAAAGGCGTAACTGCCACATAGGGATGCCGGAAGGCAGATTCGAAAGGAGTTGGTCATGATTTCTACTCGACGAGGGTTGAAGAGGTCGCCGCTCGAGGTCGCAGCAATTGTTGCACTTGTGGGCCTGTTTGTCTCAACTGCCTGCGCCCAGAGGAGCAGCGTAGTCATACTGGAGCTCACGCCGCTCGGGGACGTACAGCGCCAGGACGCCAAAGCTGTAACCGATCAGATCGCGAAGTCACTCTCACGACTGGGTGGGTTTGAAGTTGTAGCCAAGTCGCCGAGCGACTTGCGGAGGTCGTTCTCAGAACATGGTCAGACGTTGCCTGCGGAGTTCGATGCTACAACGAGCAGGCAGGTCGGTTCATGGCTGGGTGTGGACTACGTGGTTAGCGGAACGGTAGACATAGTCGGCAAGTGGCAGCATTCGATTAGCCTGAGCGGTGTTGAGGTCCGTACCGGAAGGCAACTACCACAGACCGCCCTCAATGTCCTCGACATCAGCCAGAACTTGGTGTTTGACCGCCTGTCTCGCCTCGCCCTTTGGGCAAGGGTCACAGTAGACTGCAACATGCCCGACTACGAGTTGCTCGTGGACAGTGTTGTGCTTGATGCAACCGCGAAGGACCCGGACTACGGCGTTTGGCTGGTGAAACCCGGCACCCATCAGTTGACCGTAAGGTCCAAGCAACCGCAGTACAGCTCGTACAACCAGAGTACCACGCTGTCGCCGGGCGAGGAACTGTCGGTGAAAGCCACGCTCAAACACGAAGCCGGACTGCTGGAGCTGCGCGTTTCACCTGCTGCTCGTATATCACTGGACGGCGGTTTCCTGTCGTCTGGGGCATATCTTGTGCGCGAGCTGCCAGATGGCACCCACCACCTCCTTCTGAGTGCGGCCCGCCGGCGAAGTGTAGAGAAGGACATAACCATCGTGGCAGGCCAGAAGACAAGTCTGCAGGAGAATCTTCCCGTCAACTCCGCTGCCTACCGCAGGCCGGCGGTAATCTCCGCGGTGGTAGCTGGCGCGCTGGCAGCAGGTGGCGTAGGAACCGTGCTGACAGCCAATGCCAGTTACAATAGCTACCTCGCAACCATGGATCGTTCAGAAATGGTGACATACCTTGCTCGCTCGAAGAGTCTGGATAAGGTGAGCTACGGCCTGTTTGCCGCAGGCGGCGCGTTCGCGGTTTGGAGTCTGGCTGAGTGGATCAGTCTGGCAGTTGACACGCGCAAGGCAGAACGGGTCGCCGCCATCCTTGAAAACATCGATGTAGGTTGTACCGGCCCGGAACCTGGTCTGCGCGTTGGTCTGAATCTTCCGGTTCGATAGAGGTCTGCAATGATGAAGTGCGGATTACGACTCTTTGCCGGCGCCATTGTTGCATTCAGCGTGTTCGTCACGTGCAATCGTCCGCCCCTCAATCCCCTTGACCCAAACAACCCCTACACCCTGGGCAAGGACTACGTCTGCCGGGCCGAGTCATGCGGCATCGGGCGGGTGAAGTTGTCCTGGGACCGAATCGCTCAGCCGCAGATCAAAGGCTATCGCGTCTATCGGTCCAGGCCGGGCGAGTCTCCCGTCGCCATTGGGGATGCAGATACGAACCTGTACTTCGACTCGCAACTAGCCGCCGGGCAGAAGTACGTCTACTACTACCGCATTCTCTGGGAAGACGGCCGAGAGATTCACAAGAGCCCGGAGGATACGGTCACGACGTTTGACTCCCCGGCCGGATTCACAGTCAAGAACGTCACCCGCACGCGAATCGAGCTCGGGTGGGACAGCTTGAACTGGCTGGACAACTTCCGCACTTGCCGGGTCTATCGCAAACAGGCCGGGGACTTTCAACTCTACGACAGCACTACAGCCAATGAGTATGTGGACACCAGCGTGCAGGAGGGCACGACCTA
>JAPLUO010000302.1 GCA_026397595.1 Caldifarciminota bacterium | reverse complement strand
GATGTTCGCCCGTGGCTCGGATTCGGCCATACGCTCATCGGTGCTACGGCGACACCGACGGAGGCCGGCGGCTCCTGGACGCCGGTCACCGGCACCGGCTCCAGCCTGAGCGCGGTCCCGGCCTTAAGCGGCGCGGAGACTCGAGGGTACCAGTCATTCCACGTGTGGCAGAGCCCGGCCGAGCCGTCAAAGTTCTGCAGTCCGACCGAAAGCGCCTGCGGGTAGTTCAGGGTGTGGTACTGAATCACGATTGAGTTGTCCCCGGTCGGCGTCGGCACGGTCCGGTCGTACAGCAGTATTTCGACCTTCTCCCACATGCCACCGACTGCGAAGTACGGCACCGAGTCGAACTCCACGATGAAGCAGTGGGCGGCGCTGTCGAACTGGTACCAGATCGCGCCGCCCTGGGTCGGATCAAAGTTGTCCCACGCGAACGCGACGATGTTCGGCGGGGCACCCGCGTACGGCAGCTCGACGTCACGGAAGTCGCACCGGGCGGTCGAGTCCGCGGCGATGAAACCGTTTGAGCAGACAGAGAGCCGAGTGTAGTCTTGACCGTAGTACCGCCACGTGCCGAATGACTCGGGCAGGTGCAGCACCTTCGTCTCGTCATCGCCGAGCGGCAACAGCGTCCCCGAGCCGCGCAGTTCGTGCCAGTCGTAATCAGCCCGCTGGGAGTAGCACGAATCCGTGTAGTCGTAGATTCGATAGCCGTATGCGTCCGGCCCGGCCGGCAGGTTCATCGAGTCTCCGACGAGAATCGGGATCCTCGCCGTGTCAATGTACCCTGAACAGGCAAGAATCAGGCTGCAGTACGCCGGTTCCTCGACCGGCGCGTCGGCGAGCGCCCGAACCCGGAAAAAGTCGGTATTGGAGGCCGTTGTCCCATTCTCGCCGGCCGCGCCGAATGTGCCGTATCCGTCCAGCACTTCCAGCCACGGCGAGTCGCTCAGCAGGATGCCGGTCGTCACCCCGACCGGGGAACCGGCGTTGCGCAGCACGAGCGTGATGTCCGCGCTCTCCCCCGGGTCGAGCTTGCCGTTTACGACGCCGCCCGAGTCGTCAACCCGGAACGACTTGTAGACAAGCGAAGGTGCTTCTCTGGTGTAGAGCGAGATGTCGTCGGCGAAGACCTTCGCCATCGGGTAGACGCTTCAGCAACTCTGTTTGACGTACCCCAGAAGGGAAATCCTTACCGCCTGGATCGAGTTTCGCTCCACACCGGGCAGGTTGTCGAGCTCCGAAGCGACGTCGAACCGGTAATCGTACCAGTTGAGGGAATCGGATACGCGGATGAGGTGCAGGATCGGACTCGAATTCCAGTCGCAGCCCGACGTCGCGGCATAGATGCGCGTCTCGCCCAGCACCGAGTCAGACCGGTCCAGGTACTCAAGGCAGACGCAGGCGGCGGCGAACAGGCTCTCACGCTCGGTCTTGGCCCAGAGCCGGCACGACACGCCGAACCCGAGGTCGGTGCTCGGAACCGCTACCTTCTGCGACAACCTCATCCCCTCGTGCAACATCTTGAAGACCAGAACCTCGAAGTCGCGGTCCGGGTCGAAGTCGCTACGCCAGCGCAGCCGGCAGTTGCCGGTATCCGGATAGTCGCCCCAGACGTGGAGCTGCCATGACGTATCCGGCGGCAGTTCAAAGTCGCCGTTCCGCACCAACTCCCGGGCCGGCGCGAGCGTTGCCGCCAGCATGGCCGCCAGCAACAGTCCCCTAACGCCGCCCTCCGACTTGTTCATCCTGACTTCGGACTTCTGACCTTGCTAGTAGACCTTCGGTCCGACCTTGACGCTGTAGGTGTTCTGACGGTATTCCATCTTGATTCCGTCGGCGGAGACTTCGATGATGCGGCGGCCCTCGATGTCGTCACCGCTCTTGAAGCGCCGCTCGCCCACGAGCGCGAAACGCGAACCAGTGCCGTCGGTGAGTATTGCCCGGAGCTGCGACGGGTCGGCCGAGCTGCTACGTGACGTGCCGCCCTGCTCATAGCCGCCGCTCGAGGTCCGGCTGGTTCGGCCGCCTGCCGCCCTTGCCTCCTGCCTCTGCTTCAACCGCTCCTCGCGCCGCTTCGCCTTCTCATCGGCACGGTCCACTCTCGATGCGTGCACCGCGCCGCCCGCCGGTTTGCTTGCCTTCTTAATCCCTTGATTATCGGACGAAGCCGTCTTCGCAGGGGCCGAAGTTGACTTCTTCGCGCCGCGCCCGAACAGCAGCAACGCAACGACGATGACGACCACAACCGCAGCCCCGATGAGGACGAACTGCATCATTCCGCCCCCCTTCAGGGCCATCTGCTTCGGCCTCGACACACCCGCCCCGGACTTCCTTGATGCCATCATACTCTAGCCTCCTGAACACACAGCATCTGGCCTGCCGCGATTTCGCATCCAACTGGATTCAAACACACTATAACATAGCGTCGGAACTGCCACCCTGTCAAGCGCGGGGTTTCCACCCAAAACCCGAAGGCATCCGGCCGGCTGCCGGCACCCGAACGGCAATCGACTGTCGACGCTCGGCAATCAGAAATAGGCCTTCAGTTCGGCGCTAAGCCGGTGTTCGCTCGCTCGGTCCGGGCGGTCCTGAAAGCCGTAGCGGGCCGACGCCGACAGCACGTCACTGAACGAATGCTCAAAGGTCAACTCCGCACCCGGGCTTATCCCCAGCGGCTCATCCAGGCCGACGTCGAACGGAAGGGCCTCGACCGATGAGGTCCGGCGCGCGAGCGCGACCGACGCACGCACCCGGGTACGGCTTCCGAAGCTGAACGTCCGGGCAAGACTCACGTCCACTGCCGCGAGTGAAAACCGCCCCAGCTCGGGATAGGAAACCGGCTCGGCGATGGCCTTCTGCTCGTAGCCTAGTTCCGCTTCCAGCCTCAGCCGCGTGCCTATAATCGGGCTTGCCTGAACCCGCCAGCCGGTTTCGTCAAAGTCGATGTCACCGGCACCGAGCCGGCGCAGCGTGCGGTCAGTCTCGGCCCGCGCCCGGCCTTCAATACCCGGAACCCGGTCGCTATAGAACTCAAGATAGACCTGCTGATGCGACGATGCCCGACCCGTGGCCGCCAACGTCCGGTCGGCGCTGAACTCCGAGTTCGCGCCCAGCGTGGGCGTGACCGCGGGCTCCAGTGCATTCACTACCAGGCGCAGGTCCTGCCGGCTCAATTCGGACAGTACAGCGGTGTCGGTGCTGGTTCGGGTCTGGCTGAAAGAGCCGGACAGCGCCGCCGGGTCGAACATCGAGACGTCGCCCGAGCCGTTCAAAGACCACTCACGCGCTTGGGCAAACCGGCCGGTCGCCACCACCACCCGCTCGTAGTCGCCGTCCGCATCCGGGACGTATCCCCCGGTCACCGAATCGCGCCGGTACGTACCCTCACCCGGCCCGACGTAGCGGAACAACTCATCCTTGAGTTGCACCTTCCGATATGACTGGTTGAAGTCCGCCTGCATCCGCAGCCCGGCACGCGGGGTCGCCGAACCGCTCAAGCTGGCCAGCAACTGGTTCCAGTCCTCATCCGTGCCTGAATCGAAGTGCCGGTCGTTCAGCCCGGCCATCGCCCCCAGCCGGAATGCCGTGCCGCTGGTCCAGTCGGCCCTTGCCTCGGCGAGCCGGCCCCGGCTCGTCCGCCGCCACACGCCGGCGATAGAATCCGGCTCATAGAACCCCGACTGGTGATAGTCGACTCCGGCAGTCAAGGCCGAGACCGGCTTCACTTCCATCCCGGCAAGCCAGACCGACGACTTCTCCGTCGAATCGACCTCGGTCTGCCACCCGGCCTTGGGATAGAACCAGCCCGCGTGCGGCGCGGCCAGCACGTTCTGCCTCGTGATGTCCGCGACCCGAGTCACGTCGTATCCCAGCCACCCGACCTGCGCGCTTCCCTGGTACCGCTCGACCGGCCCGCCATTGAACCGGTCCAGCCTGCCCGCCTCTCCGCCCAGGCTGAGGAACGCGACCGGCTTTGCCCGAACCGACACCTCGTCGCTCGAATGGAGTTCGGTCTCCGGCGTGCCTGCCCAACGGTAGGTGAAGTCAATCGCGGGGCTTGCGCCTGGAACCTCGAACCGCGCGCCCTGCAATCGGTGCCGGTAGTTCACGCCATACGAACTGTCCTGCCAACCAATGTCCAAACCCAAAGCCCCGGCATCGTCCGGCGCTCCGCCCGGCGCGAACAGGTTCAGGTCCCGACGCTGGAACAGTCCTTCAAGCCCGACGTTGAACCCCTGCTGCTTTAGCCCCAGTCGGGCATGCGCCGCTTCGTTTCGCTGCGGCAAGGCAATCCTGCGCTTCGCCACGTAGTTCCCGCCTCTCGGCCCGGCGAAGCTGTACGCCAGAATTGTGTCGTTGTACCGATAATCACCGAGCGAATCCCCGACCAGCGTAAACCGCACCTGGTAGTCACCTGAGTCTCGACCCGCATACACATAATGGTCTCCGGACTTCACATAGTCGCCCTTGCCCGCGCCCGCATAAGTCGCACCGTCAAGCCACGCCCGCGTGGTATCGCCGCCAATCGCGGCCAAAGATTCCTGCTCCTCCGGCGTCAAGTCCTCCATGAAGTTGCGGCTTGCGTCGTCACCCTCGCGGAATAGACCGACGCTCAAGTCTGCCCCTGACCCCTGGCCCCCGACCCCTGGCCCCCGACCCCTGACCCCCACGTTTGCCCCACCGACTACCACGGCGCGGCTGTAGTCACCGGTCACGTACTGGAACGTCGCCTCGATTCTCGACAACTGGTCAATCACCCGACGATTCGTAAACAGGACCTCGCCGGTTGAGTAATCAATCGTGTAGTCCGCATCCCAGCCCCGCACCATTCGGCTGCTGTTAAGATAGACCTCCTCGCTGCCCGGCACAATCTGCGCCGCCCGCCCATCCGGGGCAAGTACATAAGGCCCCTGCGAACCGTCAACACCGGTCAGCTCGACCCGCCCGAACAACCCCTTCGGACTCGCGTACCCTGCGTAGAGTCCTACCCCCGGTCCCTCGTTCATCGTTCCTCGTTCATCGTTCATCGTTCCCTGTCGCCCCGCGCCCCAACCCGCCGTCGCTCCAACCGCCTTCCGCTCAATCGCTCCGAAACCACCGACCGGCACGCGCAAGTCCACGTCGCCGAAAGACCCGCGCCACTGCTCGCCGCGGAGGTTGATGAGCAGCTTGTCCAGTTCATCGATGTCCCGGGTCGTCCCTTCCGCGGGAATCGGCGAACTCTGGTCGGACAACTCGGCGTCAACCGCGATGCCCTCGACGCTGCCCGTAATCGCGACCCGCGTCGCCTGGTCAATCCCCGCATCCCCGCCGCCGAAGCTGACGCCCAACGTCTTGTTGCCGGATAGGTCAAGCCCGGTCGAATCCGCCGCGCGTAAAGAAGGCTCGACAGCCAGAACGGCAGACGATTCGGCAACTGGAGACTGGTCGCTGGACACTGGCAACTGGCGCAGCCGGTACTCCTTCTGCTGGCCCGGAAACGTGACGCACCGGTAGGTAACTCGTATCGGCGTCCACTTCTCCGGCCTGCGCCAGAAGATGACATAGCCTGTGTTGTAGTCGAGAGTATAGTCTGCCGGGTCAAGCCGCCGGCCCGACATGTAGACCGTGTCCGTGCCCGGTATCAGGAATCCATGCTCAACCGGGTAAACCGTGCTGATGCCGTCGCTGACAATCAGAGTCTGGCAGGGAACGCCAAGCGGAGAAGCATGAACGAGAACGAAGCCAAAAGCCAAGATGCAAAGGAGAAAGGGGAAAGGGGAAATTCCGAAGTCTGGAATCCGTACTTTGACGTTTCCACTTTCCACTTCGGACTTCGGACCGTTGACCTTGGACTTTCCTCTAACGAACGTGTGCTATTCCGCTTCGGGCATCCGGTACACTCTGATACTGGTCCCGGCGTCGAGGACCGCGAGCCTGCCGCCGACAACCACGAAAGACAGCGGGCTGACCGAACCCGGCAGACCGTAGCCGGTCAGCCGGCTGCCTCTCAACACCCACACCTCAGGCTTGCCGCTCTGCCCGATACAAAGCACGCCGGTCTCATCGCCTGCCAGCAGATCGCAACCTTGAGGAAGCGGGACAGTTCTCAGCACAACGCCGCTACGATTGAAGTAGACCAACTTCGAGGCGGCGCTCACGACCGCGAAAGTCCCGTCCGGCAGGGCGACCATCGCGCCGGGCCGGGCAATCTCTGCGCCGCTGATGAACTGCCGGCTCTCGCCGAACAGGCCCTTGTGCCAGATTGCGCCACGGTCCGCATCGCTCACGAGCATCACCCCGGACTCGAAACTCGCAAGGCCCGCGACCCGCACGTTGCCCAGCCACGCTTGCAGGTCCAGCTTCTCCTTTGACATCCGATACAGGGCGTGGTCATCATAAAGATAGACGTAGAACCGGTCCGCGGCCACGCCTGCCGGCGCGGTGACGCGCCGGGTCAGCGGCAGCGTGTCCATCGCCGCGAACGGGGACTGTCCCCGCACGGAGACTGTCCCCAAAGCCGACCCCAAAGCCGAATTCGGGAAGCCGTACCGTACGATGCGCGTGCCCGAATTCTCAAGCACCAGCAGGCCGTCTCCATCCCGGCAGATACTGACCGCTGGAGACCCGAGATCAGCGGTCGACTCCGGCTCAAGTTGCGCCAGCGAACTCACGGGCGTGACTCTGCCGCCTCCCACGCACCCGGCCACGAGGCACAGCGCCGCGCCCAAGACGACCAACGACATTCGGTCATTCGGGTTTGAATGGTCATTGTTGCTTCTGGCTTGGACATTGACCTTGCTTACTGTGCTGCGCGCTGGACCACTTGACCACTGGAGCACTAGAGCACTTCCTCTCTCATTTCTGACTTCTGACATCTGACTTCCGACGTCTTACATCTTACATCTAGCATTTGACTTCGTCTGGTCCTGCACATCACCTTCAATTGTTCCCGTCCAGCCGCCAAAGTCAAGCCATTGCCGCATCCCCGAATCCGACATTGAACCACCAAGACACCAAGATCACGAAGCATACAGAGACATTGTCTTCCGGACCCTCTTTGTGTCTTTGTGCCTTTGTGGTAGACTCCTATATCGGTTCTTGGGCGCATCCTCAGCGAATGCTCGCGGGGAAGCTCGTCGGAAAGCTCACCGCAAAGCTCCTTCGAAAGCTCGTTCAAGAGCTCATTTGAAAGCTCATTTCAGAGCATCGTTCAAAGCTCGTTCAAAAGCTTCTCGCAAAGCTCGTTTCAAAGCTCGCGGAAAAGCTCGTCGCAAAGCTCGTTTCAAAGCTTGGTTCAAAGCTCGTCTCAAAGCTCAGCCAAAAGCTCGGTTCAAACCCACAACTGTCCGGTTATAAGTCGAATAGATTCAACTGGTTAGCGCAGACGTAAGTTTCTATTGGCGAGCGATTCTCTGCAAGTACTTGATACAGCGGTTCTTGCTCGAATATGGCAGTGCTGAGGATTTGCTGGATTTCGCTGAGGCTGCGGTCAATACGAAGCTGCTTTCGGATGATGGCAACCAGCACATAGACGCTGATCGCAACCCATATCTGAGTCTTCA
>JAPLUO010000257.1 GCA_026397595.1 Caldifarciminota bacterium | reverse complement strand
CCCGGACGGGACCGACGAGGACCTGTTGATATCGTACGAGGACGAGTCGGGAACGCTGCGGACTGAGGAGTACGACATGGTCGTGCTCTCGACCGCGCTCGCGGCAAACCCACGCGCGGTGGAGATGGCAAAGCGCATCGGTGTAGCGACCGACGAGCAGGGATTCGTGAAGACCGATCGGTTCGAGCCGGTGCTGACGAGTCGGCCTGGCGTCTACGCCTGCGGGGCGCTGACCGAGCCGAAGGACATTCCCGAGACCGTGACCGAAGCGACCGGCGCGGCTTCGGCGGTATCGTCTCAGCTCGCGTCTGCCCGTAACACGCTGGTCCGGCCCAAGGTGTACCCGCCGTTCCGCGACGTGTCGGGCGAGGAGCCACGCATCGGCGTGTTCATATGCAATTGCGGCATCAACATTGGCGGCGTGGTCAAGGTGCCGAGCGTCGTCGAATACGCCCGGACCCTGCCGAACGTTGTCCATGCCGACGAGAACCTGTTCACCTGCTCGCAGGATACGCAGCAGAAGATTCGCACGGCAATCGACGAGCACAAGCTGAACCGGGTCATCGTCGCGTCATGCACGCCGCGGACGCACGAGCCGCTGTTCCAGGAGACGCTGGCCGAGGCGGGGCTGAACCCGCACCTGTTCACGATGGCCAACATCCGCGACCAGTGCTCGTGGGTGCACATGCGGGAGCCGATCGAAGCCACGGCGAAGGCGGAGGAACTGGTGCGAATGGCGGTTGCGAATTCGCGGCTTCTCATGCCGCTGCAAACGTCTTCGCAGGCGATTGTCCAGAAGGCGCTGGTCATCGGCGGCGGGCTGGCCGGCATGACCGCGGCGCTGGCGATTGCGGACCAGGGATTCGAGACGTTCCTCGTCGAGCGGAGCGACCGGCTCGGCGGTAACCTGTTTCACCTGCGCTTCAACGAGTTCGGCGACGACATCGGGACGTACCGGCGCAAGCTCGAAGAACGGCTGCGGGCGCACCCGAAAGTGAAGGTCTTCACCGGCGCGGAACTGACCGCTGTCACCGGCTACGTCGGCAACTACAAGACGACGGTTCGGACGTCTGACGGGTCGGACGGATCAGACAAGTCCGACATTCCGATTGAGCACGGCGTGTTCGTGGTGGCGACCGGGGCCGATGAGTACCGGCCCACCGAGTTCCTGTACGGCAAGGACCAGCGTGTCATCACCCAGACCGAGTTCGAGGAGGTCCTTTCGGGTTCCTCTTCACTTGATCCCTTGACCCCTCGATCCCTTGATCCCTCTTCTCTGAAGCACGTCGTGATGATCCAGTGCGTAGGCTCTCGCGAGAAGGAGCATCCCTGGTGTTCGCGGGTCTGCTGCACCGAGGCGGTGAAGAACGCCATCCGGATCAAGCAGCAGAATCCGAAGACGAACGTTTACATTCTGTATCGTGACATGCGGACCTACGGGTTCAAGGAAGCTTTGTACCGCGACGCGCGGGAGGCCGGCGTGATGTTCGTCCGGTTTGACCCGGAGACGAAGCCCGAGGTGATTGAGAAGGGCGGCATGCTTCACGTGTCGGTGTATGACCCGGTTCTGCAACGCCGGCTCGGCATCAACGCCGACCTCCTGGTCTTATCGGCCGGGGTCGTCCCGCCGAAGTCGAACCACGAACTGGCGCAACTTCTCAAGGTGCCGCTCAACGAAGACGGTTTCTTCCTCGAAGCGCACATGAAGCTCCGGCCGGTGGACTTCACGACCCGCGGCGTTTTCATGGCCGGTATGGCGCACAGCCCGCGCCGCATTCCCGAGACCGTAGCGCAGGCCTACGCGGCCGCGGCCCGCGCCTGCTCGATAATCTCGCACAAGGAGCTCTCAACCGAAGCGGTCGTGGCCGAAGTCAACCCGCGCTGGTGTCAGGGCTGCGGCATGTGCGAGGAAATCTGTCAGTATGAGGCGGTACGGCTCAATCCCGAGACCGGCAAGTCCGAGGTCACGGCGGTGCTGTGCCAGGGCTGCGGTGCGTGCGCGGCCGCCTGCCCTTCGGAGGCAATCAAGCTCAAGGGCTTTGAGGCAAAGAACATTATCTCGATGGTGGACGCGGCGCTATGATGGAGGCGCGATAGATGGCTAACTACGAACCCAAGATTGTCGGATTTCTCTGTAACTGGTGCACGTACGCCGGGGCGGACCTGGCCGGCACGTCGCGCATGCAGTACCCACCGAACATGCGACCGATACGCGTGATGTGTTCGGGTGCTGTCGACTCCGTTTACATACTGCGCGCCCTGCTCGAGGGCGCGGACGGCGTGTTCATGGGCGGCTGCCATCCCGGTGACTGTCACTACGTCTCAGGCAACTACAAAGCGCGCCGCCGAATGGTGCTGTTCAACTCGGTCATGAAGTCGCTCGGTCTCGACGAGGACCGCGTCTGGCTGCGCTGGATTTCCGCCGCCGAGGGCCGGAAGTTCGCGGACACGATTACCGAGATGACCGAGCACCTGCAGAAGAAGGGTCCGAGCCCATTCAAAGAGAAGTGGGAAGTGTGAGGTGGCGATGAAGGGCACGCTGAAGGTAGACGCGAAGAACCCTGAGGAGGCAATCCGCAGCCTGTTCGCGAAGTGGCTGAAGGAAAACCGGCTCTCCGCGATTCTCACACCGGCTTATTCGGCGTCGGGCACCGCCACGATGGCGCTTGTCTCCAACCCGGACAAGCTCGCCGAAGCCGCGCCGCTGATGCCGGCGATGGGCGTGAATTCAGCCTCAATCGTGGCCGAGATTGCCCGCGAGTCATCCCCGAACGCGAAGGTCGGGCTGTTCCTGCGGCCGTGCGAGCTGCGGGCCGTGGTCGAGTTGATGAAGCTGAAGCAGGTCCTGCCCGACAGCCTCGTGCTCATCGGCGTTGACTGCCCGGGTACTTACAAGGCCGCCGGGTTCCGCAACCGGCGCGGCACAGATGCGGATTTCGACAACAAACACGTGCGCGAACAGTCGGGCTATGCCGACAACGTGGACTTCCGGATGGGCTGCCAGATGTGCGAGTATCCGAAGCCGCTCGTCTACGACCTGAATGTCGGCTTCATCGGTCTCGACGCCGACAAGGAACTCTGGCTTGAAGCCGCCACCGACAAGGGCAAGGCGCTGCTGGAGGGAATTGAACTCAAAGAGCAGGATGAGCCGGAGAAACGGAAGAAGGCGCTGGAGAGCCTGAGCGCCGGCAGGAAGACGAAGACTGCCGAGCGCATCAAGGAACTGGACAAGGCGATGCTGGGGCCGGAGAAGCTCGCGCAGTACTTCAGCGACTGCCTCAACTGCCACAACTGTATGAACGTCTGCCCGGTTTGCTACTGCCGGGAGTGCTTCTTTGATTCCGACACCTTCCAGCGCGACCTCAGCGAGCACGTGCGGGTGTCGCTACGCAAGGGCGCGACGCGGATGCCGTCCGAGACCCTGCTGTTCCATCTTACGCGCATGAACCACATGATGACTTCATGCGTGCAGTGTGGTATCTGCGAGGACTCCTGCCCGGTAACCATCGGTCTCGCCACACTGTTCAAGAAGGTGTCGCAGAACGCTCAGCAGGCGTTCGAATACGTTTCCGGCCGCAGCCTCGAAGAACCGCTGCCGCTAACTACCTTCCGCGAGTCGGAGTTCCTCAAGGTGGGAGAGGAAGGAACGGATACTGAAAGATGCAAGCTGCAAACTGCAAGGTGCAAGATGAGGACGGCTTGACGCAGACGACCGCGCCGCGTGTGAATGAGCTGGCAGAACGACTGCTCGATTTTGCGACGGGCAGCGTGAAGCTCTGGGCCCGCGCCGGTCGGACGATGCCCGGGAGGTACATCGCGGGGCAACTACTTCGGGCCGCATCGTCGGCGGGTGCCAACTACGAAGAGGCGTGCGGAGCCGAGAGCCGGGCCGACTTCACCCACAAGCTCCAGATTGCTCTCAAGGAACTCCGGGAGGCACGCTACTGGCTGAGACTGATGGGCCGAAGTCAGCTCGCGCCCGATGACCAGCTCTCCTCGTTGGCAGATGAAGCCGGCATTCTCGCGCGCATGGTTGGCAAATCCGTGGTCACCGCCAAATCAAGACGCTGATGATATTGCATCTTGCATTTTGCATCTTGACCTTTGCATCCTCCGGTGCGTCCGTCGGAGGCTTCGGAGGACGTTATGTCTGACGCGCCGGAGCTTCTGGTAAACGACCTCGACACCGAGTTCAAGAACCGGCTGGCCGAGAAGTACGGCGACACCGGGTTCATGCACTGCCTGTCCTGCGGGTCGTGCTCGGCATCGTGCCCGGTCAGGAAGCTGGAAGAGAAGTACAACCCGCGTCGGATTATCCGGATGGCGATAATGGGTATGAAGGACGAGGTGTACAAGTCCGAGTTCGTGTGGATGTGCTCGTACCATACGACCTGCCTGAACCGCTGTCCCCAGAAGGTGAACATCGGCGAGGTGGCCGACGCGGTTTCGCGCATGGCCGAGGAGACCGCTGCCAAGTCCAAAGTCCAAAGTCCGAAGTCCAAAGTCCGGCAGGCGGAGATGGACCGTAGCTTCAAGCAGCAGGTGATGAAGATGGCCGGGAGCGTTTCGGCCTGCTTCATCTGCGGCTCCTGTACTGCGGTCTGTCCGGAGGCGCTGTTTGACCCGGGGAAAGACGCGCGCCGGTTCATCCGCAAGGTCAACCTCGGGCTGCGAGATGAGGCGCTGGCCGACGAGTTCAAAGACGTCTGCGCAACTCACTTCCGCTGCCTTTCCCGCTGCCCGCAGGGCGTGCAGATAAGCAAGATAATGAACGCAATCAAACAGTGCGCTCTTGAAGATGGGTATTCCTATCCAGCACCACTCGCCGCACTGGAGAAGGCAGATCAGTCGAAGTCAGATGGCAGAAGCTAGAACACAGAAGCTAGAGCAGCGGGTTCCAGCCACGATGAAACCCGGGAGTCTGGGCGAAAGGCTGCTGATACTCGCTACAGGTTGCATCAAGCTGACCGACCGTCTGGCGCGGACGCAGTCGGCGCGGCACATCGGTGGGCAGGTCATGCGTTCGGCCACGTCAGCCGGTGCCAACTACCAGGAAGCCCGGGGAGCCGAGAGCCGGGCTGACTTCGTCCACAAACTCCAGGTTGTCCTTAAGGAACTGCGCGAGACCCAGTACTGGTTGATGTTGCTTGAATGCGCAAGCTTGGCACCGGCGAGCGCCCTCAGGCCGCTGCTCGCCGAGGTCGATGAACTAATCCGCATGATCGTGAAGTCAATACTGACCGCCAAGTCCAATGCGGCGAGGCGAGACTAGTCCCCTCATGGCTCTAGCTTCTGCAATCTCGCTTCTAGATTCTGACTTCGCCCGATGCGCCAACGACAGGCGGCGGAAGTGATCGAGCCCAAGAAGGTCGGCGCAGTACTCGTGGTGGGCGGTGGCATCGGTGGGGTGCAGTCCGCTCTCGACCTTGCCGATTCGGGCTACAAGGTCTACCTGGCCGAGCGGGCGTCGGCCATCGGCGGCATGATGGCGATGCTCGACAAGACTTTCCCAACCAACGACTGCTCGATGTGCATCTTGTCGCCGAAGCTGGTCGCGGCAGGTCGGCACAAGGACATCGAGTTGATGACGCTGACCGAGGTTTTGGGCATCGAGGGTGAGCCGGGCAACTTCAAGGTCCGGCTCAAGCGCCATGCCCGGTCGGTCGACCTCGCCAAGTGCACCGGCTGCGGCGACTGCGTGACCAAGTGCCCGGTCCGGGACTTGCCCAACGAGTTTGAGGGCGGCCTGAGCAAGCGTCGCGCCATCTTCCGGCTGTACGCGCAGGCGGTACCCAACGCGCCGATGATTGACCGCGCGCAGTGTCTGAAATTCACCAAGGACAAGTGCGGTGCGTGCCAGAAGTCGTGCAAGGCGGGAGCGATTGACTACACGCAGCAGGATGAGGAAACGACAATCGAGGTCGGCTCGATTGTGGTCGCGGCGGGCTCGAAGATTGCGCCGACCGTGCTGCGGCCCGAGTATGGCCACGGTCGCTATCCGAACGTCGTCACGAGCCTTGAGTTCGAGCGGATTCTCTCCGCATCGGGGCCCTATTCCGGACACGTGAAACGGCCGTCCGACGGCAAGGCGCCGAAGCGGATTGCCTGGCTGCAGTGCATCGGCTCGCGCGACGATTCGGTCGAGCGGGGATATTGCTCGGCGATGTGCTGTATGTACGCAGTGAAAGAGGCCGTCATCACCCGCGAACATGCCCGGGACGTTGAACCGACCATTTTCTACATGGACATGCGCTCCTACGGAAAGGACTTCGACAAGTACGTTGACCGGGCCGAACAGCAGTACGGCGTCCGACTCGTGCGCGCGCGGGTGCCGGAAATCCGCGAAGACCCGGAAACGCACAACCTGACCGTTCGTTATACGGTCGACGCCGGCCGCAAGTCGGAGGAATTCGACATGGTCGTGCTGTCGTGCGGGTTCGTGCCGCCGGCCGAGCTGGTTGAACTGTCGAAGCGGCTCGACATTGACCTAGACCGGTTCGGGTTCGCCCTGACCGACGCGTGGGACCCGACCGCGACGTCGCACGCCGGAATAGGTGTGGCGGGCAGCTTCGCCATGCCAATGGCTATCCCGGAGACCGTGACCGGCGCGTCGAGCGCCGCAGCCGCGGCCGAGGAAATCCTGTCCGGCGAACGCGGCACGCTCAGCCGGGTAGTACAGCCGCCGGCCGAACTCGACGTGCGCGGCGAGGCCCCGCGCATCGGTGTGTTCGTCTGCAACTGCGGTATCAACATCGGCGGCATCGTGCGCGTGCCAGAGGTTGTCGAGTTCGCCCGGACCCTGCCGCACGTTGTCTATGCCGAAGAGAATCTCTATTCCTGCTCCGGGGATACGCAGGAGAAAATCAAGAGCCGGATTCGCGAGCACCGCCTGAACCGCGTGGTCGTGGCGTCCTGCTCGCCGCGAACCCATGAGCCGCTGTTCCAGGCAACGGTGGCGGAGACGGGCTTGAGCCCGCACCTGTTCGCGATGGCCAACATCCGCGACCAGTGTTCGTGGGTACACATGAAAGAGCCGGACAAGGCGACCACGAAGGCAAAGGACCTCGTGAGCATGGCGGTGGCCCGCGCCCTGCGCCTGAAGCCGCTGCCCAAGGTGAAGCTGCCGGTCACCAAGGCCGGGCTCGTTATCGGCGGCGGGCTGGCCGGCATGACTGCGGCGCTCGCCCTGGCCGGTGAGGGGTTCGACACGTTCTTGGTGGAGCGCGAGGCTGAACTGGGCGGCAACGCCCGCACGATAGCAAAGACGATTGAGGGCAACGATGTGGCCGGGCGGTTGAAGGAATTGGAGGCGAAGCTCCAGCAGCATCCCCGCATCAAGGTGTTCACCGGGGCTCAGATCAAGGCGATTGACGGGTTTGTCGGCAACTTCCAGACCACGGTCGGGCTGTCGGACACGTCCGACCAGTCCGACAAGTCCGACATCCAGTTGAAGCACGGCGTGGTCGTGGTTGCCACCGGCGCGCAGTATCGGACTCCGACCGAGTACTGCTCCGGCCAGTCCGACCGAGTCATGTCGCAGAAGGAGTTTGAGCAACGGTTGGCAGGAATCCAGGAATCAAGGAGTCAAGGAGCCAAGGGCAGGACACTCGAATCCTCGAATCCTGGAATCCTCGACCCCTCTTCCTTCCATTCCGTCGTCATGATCCAGTGCGTGGGCTCCCGCGACAAGGATCGGCCTTACTGCTCGCGCATCTGCTGCGCCGAGGCGGTGAAGAACGCCATTGCGCTCAAAGAACTGAACCCGGACACGGACGTCTATGTGCTTTATCGCGACATCCGCACCTACGGTATGCGCGAAGAGTACTTCCGCAAGGCGCGCGAGCTTGGCGTTGTCTTTATCCGCTACACGCCGGAGAATCCTCCTCAGGTCAATCTGCAATCTGCAATCTGCAATCTGACCTCGTCGTTACTGTGCACGACCCGGTGCTGGGCCGCGACATTGAGCTCGCGCCCGACCTGCTCGTCCTCTCGTCCGGCATCGTTCCACAGATCGGTTCGGCCGAACTGGCCCGGATGCTCAAGGTGCCGCTGAACGCTGAGGGTTTCTTCCTCGAAGCGCACATGAAGCTCCGGCCGGTGGACTTCGCGACCGAAGGCGTGTTCATGGCCGGGCTGTGCCACTTCCCTAAGTTCATTGATGAGGCGACAGCGCAGGCCCAAGCTGCGGCGGGCCGGGCCGCCACGATTCTCTCCCGTGATACGCTTGAGGCCGAGGCGACCGTGGCATCAGTCAATCCCGACCGCTGCTCGGCCTGCCACATGTGCGAGACGCTGTGTGCCTACCGGGCAATCGAGGTCAAGACCATCAACGAGCGCACCGGCAAGCAGGCCGCGGTCGTCAACGAGGCCCTGTGCAAGGGCTGCGGCGCCTGTGCCGCCAACTGCCGGTCAAGCGCAATCGACGTCCGCGGGTTCTCCGCCGAGAACATCGTCCGCGAAATCGCGGCATTGCTCGACTAGCTCCGGTTCAGCACCCCAGGTTAGTTCCAGCCGGGTCATCTTGACTTCGATGCGGGATGGGGTAACCTTTACTAATAACAAGGCAGCAGACCGTCACACCGATCGCCCTCGGCACCGGCGCTGAATCGCGACCACTAAACTTCGGAGGTCCGTCATGTCCAAATTCGATGAAATCCGCCAGGCCTACGTGGACGCGCGAAAGAACTTCTTTGATCAGCGCGACGCGAGCGCGGCGTTTGCCCTCAGGTTGGTTGAGGGCATGGAGCGCTATCTGGGGTGTCCGCCTCACCAAATCCATTTCCTTACAAATGTGCGCCAGCCGACGTCGGCGACGGCGCATGACGCCAAAGGCGCGGTCACGTATGGCGCCGACGGCCTCTGGCATTTCAACGTCGGCATGGAGTTGGTTGACGACAAAGAGGGCTTTCACAAAGGTGCCGCAAGACAGGTCCTCGCGTTTGAGCTGCTGGTACGGTCGGACGGCACCGGTTTCAACGTGGAACTCAAGGGCTGGACAGACCGATTCGCCCTGCCCGCGACCGGTGACTCGCCCGAGCAGACGCGGCTCTACGACTTCTGGTTCCAGCGCATCCTTGACAGTTACCTGCAGCCCGGGCACCGCTTCTTTGAGGACATGGCCGATTCCGACCGTTCCGTCAGCGGCTAGAACCGGTCGACGGTAGCTCGAGGGAAGCCGGAGTCAAGAGCCGGCCACACCTGCGGTATCCAGGTAAGATCGGGCGAACAGACCGCAGATTCAGGTATTCCGACCGGGCGGGGGACCGGATGGGTGCTCCGTTGTTCGCAGGAGCTTTCCGTAGACGGCCAGCCCGAGCGCAAAAGGTATCAGGTAGTAGGTGACTCGGAAGAGCACCGCTGCCAGCAGGGCCGGGCCGAACGGGACACCGAGCAACGCGTAGACGCCTGCCATCGAGCCGTCCTGCACTCCCATCCCGCCCGGCAGCATCGATAGCGCGCCGGCGGCAATCCCGATGAAGAACCCGCTCAGCATCACGCCGGCGTGGAGCCGGATACCCAGTGCGGCAAAGCAGAACCAGATCGCAGCAACGCAGAAGAGCCAGTCGCCGATGATAGCCGCCAGCAGGCCGAAAAGCCGCCCGGGGCGGTCGCGAAGCAACGTCAGCCCGAGGGTGAAACTGCCGTCGAATGCCGCGAGCCTGCTTCCGACATCGCGTCGCGTCAGGCGACCAAATGCACAACCGAGGAACTGAAGCAGGGCGGACCGGAAGCGCGGCAGGAAGACCGCGAGGTTGACGAGCACCGCGAGCAGGCAGGCGAGCGCCACCACGAGCACGATGCCGACCTCGGCGCGCTGCGGCAGGCGGCGTCCCACGACGTACAGCAAACTCAGCGGCAGGCAGGTCGTTCCGACCGCGAAGTAGAGATACGAGTTGAAAGCGGAGGCAGCCGCGATGTCGCGCAGACTGCTTTCGCGGTCACGGAGCAGCACCGCGCCGACCGCATACCCGGCGCCACCGAGCGTGATAAGGTTGTTGACCGCCATCGTTACGAATCCCGCGAAGAGGAGCCGCGTTTTCTGGGCCGCGACCCCGAAGGCGCGGCAGGCCTGGGCATAGGCGGCGCTTGAACAAAGGTATGAAAGCGCGGTAACGATAGCGGCGGGTGCGAGCAGCCGCCAGTCGGCAGCGCGCAGTACGCGCCGGGCGTTGGCCCAATCGGTCGCAACCGCCGCGACCAGCACGGCCATCAGTACGACCAGCACCACGATCTGCAGCGTGACGTTCCGGCGGGATCGGCGGTCGGCGGCGTTCATCAGGCCAGTATCCGCGACAGGGCGATAGCGGTACGCACCAGCCCGGCCGGCCCGCCCTGGTACACCAGGAATCGGTCCTCCCAGTCCGGCTCGAACTTGGCCTTGTAGGTGCGCAGGCCGGCCATCGGGTAGAACCGTTCGAGCAGGTCGAAGAGTTGGCGAATTACCCGCTCCTGAGTGGTAGAACCGGGCTCCTCGCCGACCCCCGCCATCGGTGCGAGGCCGAGGTCAAACTGGCGCAGGCCCTGCTCGCGCAGGGAGCAGAAAAGGCTATCGAACAGGAAGTCCATGATTCCGTGTGGCACGTCGGCCCGATGCCGCATCATGTCAATGGTCGCCATGCCGGGTCGGTAGGTCGGCGTCTCGTTGACGAAAGCGACGATCCGGCCGGCCCGGTCGCGGACGACGAAGAAGGTCGTGCGCGCCGCATAGTCCGTCGAGTAACTGCCGAGCGCGAATGGACGCTCGCGGCGGCCGGGCAGGCTGAGCCACTCGCTCGAGACCGCTTCGAGTTCCCGGACCAGATCGGCGGTATGCGGGGGTTCGTGACGGCCGACGGTGAATCCGTCCTCGACCAGCCGGCGTTTGTTCCGGCGGAATTGCTTGGACTGGTTGGTCTCGGTGCAGAATCGCTCGAGGTTCACAATAGCGTCCGCGCCGATCTTGAGCGAGTGTAGGCCGGCCTCCGTGTACACCGGCAGCCAGTCCGGCAGAGTATAAAGCATCGCCACAATCCAGCCGTTGTCCGTGCAGTAGTGAAGGAACTGACGGAGGAGACCCGGAACTGCTGCTTCCGGCGCCACCGGGTCGCTCAGGCAGACGGCGACACCGGCCGCAACACGATAGCTGATAAATCCTTCGCCCGAGGGGTTCAGGAAGAACGACTTGTCCGGCCAAAGTGCGAAGTAATGCTCAGAGATGCGGCCGTAGCGGTCAAGCATCTCGGCGGCCCGGGCCCGCTCGTGGGGCAGGGTGCGCAGCCGGAAGGCCAGCGGCCGGAATAGGCTGAAGACGGCGAAGACTGCGGCGGCCGTACCGATGACGCCGAGCGAGTCGAGGAACCAGAGCGCCTGCTTCGTGTGAGCGACCAGGTCGGCGTTGCCGATAAGCAGGTACTGGCGCAGCGTGCGGACCAATGACTCGTCGAGCAGGAAGTCGATGCCAAAGTCGCGCCTGTCGAGCAGGTAGAACCCGAGCGTGCCATACAGCAGCGCGAACAACAGGCTTGCGGCCATGAAGACGAGCCCGCGGGCGATGCTGCGCGGTTCGCTGCGGACGGTGAACCGGCGGCGGAAGACCAGGAGCAGCACGAGTGTGGCGACCGGTATCGCGGCTAGTGAGAGGTGATGACCGTGGCCCGTATGGACGACGATTGCCAGCGCGAGCCCGCTCGTGCTCAACCACCAGGCGGCGCGTCGTCGCTGGAACAGGTGGAACGACAGGTACAGGAGGACGAACCCGAAGAGCAGCGCCAGCAGCCGGCTCCAGTGATAGAGGCCATAGGGCAGCGGGAGCGTGAAGAGGCGCGGATTGCTGCTGATACGAATCAGCAGGGCCTGGCCAACGCTCACCAGTCCGTTCAGGAGTGCGAGCGAGCCGATGGCCACAATCGGCCACCGCTGTCCCGGGCCGGCGGCTCGACCGGCCGGCGTCAACTCGGCCTGTGCAACTCGAGTATCCATTGCCGCGTCAAGTCTAGCCGTCCGGCATGGCAGCAGTCAAGGCGCGCGCCCGGCCTGAAGTCGGACGCGGAACCACGAGTCGGGAATTGTGAATAGTGAATAGTGAAATCCGAATTCGCCTTTCACAAGTCTCAATTCTCTATTCACTATTCTCCCTGCCGTGGCCTCTGCAGTTGATTCTATCTCGGTTCTTGGGTTTCGTCCGTACCTTTGTGTCTTTGCGTCTTGGTGGTAACTCCCGGTTCGATTCCGGGCCTGGCAGCCGGCTTTGTTGCTTGGTCAGAACTGGTCGACAGTGGTCCAGAAGAAATGGGGGCCGAAGGTCTGTCGGACCGAGACCTGTGCGAGCGGTTTTGCCATCAGGGCGTGGTAGGTGTGATACCGGAAGCGGAACCCGCGCTCGCTGTAGATTCCGGCCAGGATCGGATCGAGCACGCAGCAATCAACCAGTCCCTTGCAGCCGGTGGCGATGATGCGGTCGAGCAGGCGTTCGAAGGCGGCGCGGTCGCGGGCGAGGAACTCCCGTATCCACCGGCCGAACATGTCCGGCTCGGTGGCCGCGTAGCCGTCGCGGTCCACAAACACCTCGGCCCGGCGCTGTTTGTGCTGGCGCAGCCGGGCATTGAGCCAGCCCGGTTCCCGCACGACCATGCCGGTACGGCCTGCGGTCAGCTCGGCAAATAGCGCCTCGACGTAAGCAAGGTCGGCCCAACTGGTGCGGTTTCGTATCGGGCGTTTCCGGCCCGGGTCGAAGATGCGCACGGCGCGGGGCGTGGCGCGACCGATGATTCTTAAGTCTTCGTAGCCAACTCGGCGATAGAGCGGGTATGCGACCCAGTTCTTGTTTGTGAACAGGAACGAGAAGCGGCGTCCGGCCCGCGCCCCCCGGTTGTGAACGAAGTCCAGCAGTTCGCGCGCCAGTCCTCGGCGGGCAAAGGCCGGGTGGGTTGCGACGTGATGCAGTCCGAGCGCGGTCTCGACATTGCCGGAGCGCGTCCGCACCGGCAGGTCCATGACGCCGACGAACGCGGCGAGCGTCCGTCCGGAGTAGATTCCGAACCCGAACTCGCCCTTCCGTCGCGCGTCCCAGCGTTGAATCTCGGCCGCGTGTTCCGGCTGGGCAATCTCATTAAAGCACGCCTCCATCAGCTCGAAGAAGTCGTGCGGGTCGCGGAGTTCGTTGAAAGGGACGATTCGCATCGGGTAGAGGATACGTGCGCAGCCGTATCCTTGTCAACCGCGGCCTGCAGCGCTCAAGCTCAAGCCCAAGCCGCAAGCAGTCGGGCAATCGGGAATCGGACTTGGGGTTTAGCGTCTGTAGTTTGGGATTCCCGCGCCAAGCGCGGCGCCGTCGGCCGTCGCGCGACAGAGCGGTTCGATTCGCCGACGCTAGCCGTATGAGCGGGCGCGGGCGCCCGTTGACACCCCACGCGATTCCGGTAACCTGTAGCAGCAATATGACTGCAACGACGCACCTGACGCCGAGCGAGGTGGCCGCTGTAAACCGGCTCAAGGAAGTCCTCACGCGGGACTTCGGGCTGGTCACGCTGATTCTCTACGGCTCCAAAGCCCGAGGCGACTCTCATCGGGAGTCGGACATTGACGTTCTGGTTGTGCTGCGAGACGACTTCGACTGGCGGACCAAACACGCCATCTACGACGTCTGCTTCGACATCAACCTTGAACATGACGTGTTGCTCCAGCCCATCATTTATTCGCAGGTCCGATACGATGACCCGCTGACCCGGGCGACGTCGCTCTACCAGAACGTGCTGGAAGAAGGCGTGTCGGTTTGAAAGAAGAGACCCGGCGCGTTATCGTTGCCCCCTCCAACGACGGGAAACGGAGCCGATACCGTGATTGAGAAGACCGTACGCAAAAGGAGTCTGAGGAGATTCTCGGAAGTGCGTGCGAATCTGGCCTTCTGGCTGTCCAAGAGCCCTGAAGAGCGTGTTGCCGGGCTTGAGTACCTGAGGAGAACGCATGTTGGAAGTTCAGCAAGACTTCAAAGAACTGTTCGCGTAGTTCACCTCACACGAAGACATCGCGGACCTTGAGGCAATCGGTGAAGAGTAACCGGTCGCCCGCGCCCGCAACTCCTGGACCGCCAACCGCTATCCGCCGTCCGCCACTCCATCCCTTCATCCCTTTAGCCCTCGTTCCCTTCAGCTAGCCGCCAAGCCTCCGTCAATCGAAAGCCGCCAATCGGAAATGAGACAAACCGCCAAGGCCGACGAAATCGCCCGCGCGGCCGACTAAGCTCCGGCCCGAGCGTCCGGCCGGGCGATCTCATTAAAGCACGCCTCCATCAACTCGAAGAAGTCGTGCGGGTCTCTCAGTTCGCTGAAGGGGACGATTCGCATCGGGTAGAGGATACGCGCGCAGCCGTGCCTTTGTCAACCGCGGCTGCTGCCGCGTGCGCCCAAGCCGGTTACAGACCCCGGATTGCCTTAGGTCCAGGTTTTCGCTTGACCGCGGATTATGGCACGGGCGATCGCCGGTTGGACGCCGGACGGTTCGCGGACCACCTCGTAGTCCCACCGACCGTATCTGCCGTCGGCGTTCACGGCGTGTACCCAACGCTGTGCCGCCTGCGTCTTGACCTCGGTGAGGTCGTCGAATCCCTTGACCTCAAGAATCAGGTACTGCTCTTGTTCGGTGTTCAGCCGTATTATGAAGTCAGGCACATAGTCGTGGGTTTCGCCGTTATGATAGTATGGTATCGCGAACCCAAGGCCGGCGTTCTTCACGAAGCTGCGCACCTGCCCATACGTATCGATGTAGTATGCCGCCGACTGCTCATAGACGGGAAACTCGGGCTACTCTCCGGTAGATACTTCTGGCCGTATCAAATGATTGATTCGTTCTACGGCCCAGCCGAAGTAAGGCGAACACCCGACGTCTACTAGCTTCCAAGGCGGCACTGGTTTGACATACTCCCGCACGTACTTCTGGACGATGGCCAGGACTTGCGGAAACAAAACCTGTGCTGGCGGCGTGCCTTCAGCCTGACCAAGCGTGCGTACGACCTCGGCAGCCATGTCGAACTCAACCTGCTGTAGCCGCATGTTTGCGCGATAAGGCTCGATGCTGGCTATGTCCAATCTGCCCGGACCAGACAACGCCGGTCGACCGCCGTTAGCCGGCAATGTCGCCTTCATCTGCACCTCGGGGGCGATTTGTGTCGGGTTCAACGGAATTGGGGCCGCAGCGGTCCAGTCAGCCACAACCCGGCCTCGAACCGCAGACCGGTATCCTTCGACCCGAGGGAACTTGATGACCAAGTGCGCTCGCTCGGGCAGGGCGCGGACATGATGCCGCTCCTCTGGCTGAGTTCGCGTGGTTCCCGTGGCCTTGAACGGCACGACCTCAAACGGGACACCGAAGATCTGCGCCACCTGCTCTGACAGCTTCCCATCAGTCCCCACGTCGTAGCTCGGCCGCCTCAGTGCGCGTCCGACAACTTGCTCGCACAGAAGCTGCGACATGAACGGCCGAAGCCCGACGATGTGTGTCACGGTGTTGCAGTCCCAGCCCTCGGTGAGCATACCCACGCTGACGACGCAGCGGACGTCCCGGCCCGGCGGATGCAGCGGCCTCTTGAGGCCGTCGGCGAGTTCCTTGAACCCTTCTGGATAGAGCGCACGGCCCTGCGTATCGCGCGGCCAGTCCTGCCTTCCGACCGTGTCGAGCGTGAATCTCATCCAGCGGTCCTCGGCGCTCTTGGCCTGGCCGGTGTCGGTTTCCTTGACGACCTTGGAGTCCACGCGAATCGTGTTGAGCTGGCCGTCCACGTTCCTTAGCGCCTTGATTCGGAATGACGGGATTCCTGCCGGTGGGTTATCGTTGGCTATCCAGTCATAGATTACGCTGGCAATAGCCGTGTTCTTGCACACAAGAATGTACACCGGCCAGCGTGTCTCCTTGTTGGCCGCGCGCCAGTCCTCGCGGTTCGCGTCCCACAGCCCCGCCAGCATGGCAATCGGCGTGAAAGCGTACTTCAGAATCGCGGCCGGGTTCGGAGCGGCTCGGGTGGCGCCTCTTTCCTGCGGTGTCAGTTGCGGCAGAATCCATTTCCAGATGTTGAAGTAACCCGGTATCTCTGCGCCGGTCGTATCGCGCACGGCTAGTTGCGGAATCTTCACCAAGCCAGACTCAATCGCGTCGGTCAGCCCAAAGTCGCTCACTGTCCACGGGAAGACGCGGTTCTTCTGGCCTGAATCGCCGACCAGGTAGTAGGGCGTGGCCGAGAAGTCAACGCAGGAATTGATGCCGATGTGCTTGTGGACCTTGTCCAGACCTTCTACCCAAACGGTCGCCTCACGCTCGTACTCGACCAGTTCCTCGTCCTCAAGCGCCTCTTCCTCGTCCGACTCGACCGCAGCCTCGTCGTCTGCCGCAGTCCTCAGCCGATATGCATGGTGCGCCTCATCGTTGAATACCAGGACGTTCTGCTTGCCTGCGATGTCACGTCCGAGCACGTCATTCAACAGCGCCCGGTCACTCTGTACGTATCGTACGCTCTCGACCCAGGCTTTGACCAGATTGCCCGTCTTGTCCCGTTCTTCCTCGATGACCGCGAGCATTCCCGCCGCGACCTGCCGTTCAAAGTCTTCAAGCGTCAGATAGCGCTTCCCCCGCGTAGTGGTCGTCTTGTCTCCGATGCGTATGAGTTCCCGCGTCGCTTCCATCACTCCGGCCTTGAGGACCCTGGCCGACTCGCCGCCGGCCTGCACCGTCTTCGGCTCAAACACGTGCCAGTTCGTGACCAGCACCTGGCCCTGCCGCAAGTCGTTCATCACGTCTTCAGGTACCAGGTCTCGCTTGCGGTAAAGACTCCCTTCTCCGGCCATAGGGTCTAGTTCTGCCAGCCGCGTCCGGATGGTCACGTTCGGACAGACCACGAGCACAACGTCCGAATATGCGCGGTTGCCCCGGTCATTGACCTTGTTCAGGACGCTCCAAGCTGCGAGCATACCCATGACTGTCGTCTTACCCGAGCCCGTAGCCATCTTGCAGGCCAGCCGTCTGAAGCCGGCAAAGCCCTGCTGCCTGCGGTCCTCGCTTGGCTCGTCCGGTGGAATGTCTATGCCCTGCAGGAAGTCGGCCCGCGCCTCGGTCAGGAAGATGACGGTCTCGGCTGCCTCCAGTTGTGCGAAGAACAGCCGCTCCTTGCGACCCTCCCTGCGCCAGTAGTTCAGCAACTCATGCGTTGTTCGCGAGACTCCGCCCTCGCCCCGCAGCGCGAGCGGACGCCACTGAGCCACCTTCTTCCGGATGAGGTTCACCAGCTTGAGCTCTATTGCGATGCCTGCCTCGCCGCCGTACTGCTCCCGGTCGCGGGTCGTGGGTGGGCGATAGTAGTAGAACGCCGGTCTGCGGCCCAGCGTCGGCGCCTTCGGCGGGTCACCCGGTTTGATGTCCCAGTACTCCCTTGGCTCCTCATACGGCGAGTTGAGGATTGGATTTGGGACTTCGAAGTTGCTAGGCACTATCTCGTAGCCTTCTTGATGGCCGTAATCGCCCTTTGCAGACTCTGGCTCCGCCCAGCCGCGGTGAGCGGCTGCCAATGCCGGTCAACATACTCAGCCATGCGCAGTCTGTAGCCCGGACCAGCCACTCCTCTACTGCCCTCCTC